>NZ_JBHYDX010000021.1:0-81199 GCF_051860505.1 Pannonibacter sp.
TCGCCATACCTTTACAAGGGCAGAAACGTCATCGAGCGCATGTTCGGAAGGCTGAAGGAATTCCGCAGGATCGCAACTCGCTATGACCGAAATGCCAGGAACTTTCTCTCGTCCATCTGCCTCGCGGCAACCGTATGCTACTGGTTATGAGTCTGAAGCCTAGTCGGCATAGACATTGCTGCGCCCGCATGCGGTGACGTGAGGCCGGCAGCCAGAGCTACACCTACGACGCGCCATGTCCACTTTCTGGGCAACATGACCGCGGGCGGCGGGCGGACGATGACCTATGACGGGCTCGACCGGCCGGTGCCCATATTTAGGATTGGTGACCCGCGCCGGCACGACGATGACCTTTTGCCTCAGGTCCGGACGGCGCGCGGCTGAAGAAGGTCAGCGGCGGCCCAAATGGTAATCTGGCTACGCTGTACCTCGGCGCAGACGAGGAGATCACGCCGGAGGGGCGCAAGATCCGGGCTTCCCTGTTTTGCGCGTAAGCCGCGCAGGCGCACGCGGGCGTGCGCGAGGTGGACGGAACGCTCAACTGGCTGCAAGGCGATCACCTGGCCTCGATCCGGCTGATGACGGACGGCAGCGGCGCGGTTATCGCGGAGAACCATTACCGCCCCTATGGCCAGCGCTCGGAGCTGCGAGCCAAGCGGCGAACCTGCCGCGTGAATCCAATGGCTGGATCGCCGGCCCGCTTTGCGGGCCAACTCTCTGTTGTGGTCAGGGCGCAGAAGCGCCCTGACCAGGCGCGACGACCCGGAAACCGGCCTCACCTACCTTGAGCGCCCGCTACGGAGCCTGTCCCCGGCCTGACCGGGGAACCCCATCCTCGCCCGCTTCGTCTCACCAGACTGGTTCGATCCAACCAAACCCGGCGTCGGAACAAACAGGTATGCCTATGCGGCGAATAATCCAATCCTGTTCAAGGATCCGAGTGGGAACAAGGCCTATGACGCTCTCGACAATCCTGGCGCGCTGGTCGGGCCTTCCAACTATAGCGGAAGTGGGGGCGGAAAAGCCAATTGGAGAGGTTCTGTCGGCGGAGGAACCGGCGGAGACCGACGCGGAAGCACCGTTCGAGTAGGCGAACAAAAAGTTGCGTTTGCCCCGGCGGTGCTTGGCGGAATTGAGCTTGGTGCTTGGGCTTGGGGCGCCCTCGGGTTCGGAACAGGGCTTGCGATCGGGACTGCCGGGGTTCAGCATCTGAATGAAGAGGCAGGGAACCAACCGCAGAGCGTAGGTTCGCAGGGAAGGCGCGGCTTGGGCAATGCCGCAGGTGGTTCACCTGGTGGTCCAGACGATGATGATAATTGGCCCCACAGCAAGTATGAGCGGGCTACAGATCGGAGAAGTCGCTTTGAGAACAGATCTACTGATATAAGTTCACATGAATTTAAGAGTAACCTTCGAACAAACGGATGGAGAGAGACTGTTTCCCGCGATGGGAATGGGATCAACTTTGAGAAGAATGGCGCAAGATACTTTATTCGTGAGGAGGCGAGAAGTACTTGAGGCACAACGGCAGACTTCTATCGGGCTGGAAGCTCAAGGGTAGATGTTAAGATCAGATTTGAGGTGAATTAAATGCAAAAATTTAAGTTCCCAACTGAGATGCTGACCGGTGGTCGTTTGCCAGATCAGGTATTCACGGACAAGAAAGGAGGGTATTTCTTCTTTGAATTTCCCTGGTCGTTTGGCGAAGAGGCGTGGAATTTTTTCTCTAGTATTTCTAAATTTTACGGTGAGGAGTATATTTTTGTGCGATGTATAGATCCTGACTATTACACGTATTATATGAAAAATTTCGGATTAAAGGCTGAGTTCTGCTTTCCGTGTCACGGGACGCCGGAAGAATATACGGAGACTATGTTTAAATTTCCAGAAAAAAATTGTGCGGATGCTGTGGGCTATCGTGGTGATGTAATTGCTTGGGGCGGAAGTTCGGGGGAATGGGTATGTTGGGGTGAACGTTTTACTGGACTATGTATATTTCAATGCTCATTGTCTGAAGATGAATTTCTTGCTTTTTATAGTAAATTAAGTGGTGTTTTTCCGATTCACACACTTGATGAAGCGTTAGATGGGTTGGTTTCAATTGAGTTTGCGCCAGATGAATATGTTTTATTCCAAGATCGTATGCGTGAAGTATACGGTTAAGTTTGGAAATTGCTTATAGCGGAACTATTCAAACTCTGATCGTTAACTTTCTTAACATCAGCTGCCTTCGCCGTGCTGGCGTTGCGGCGCTGTCGGCGGTGTATCTGGTGCAGAGCGTGGCGCTTGGGCTCGCGCCGGCGCAGGCGCAGGTGTCGCCTCCGTCCTCTGGTCAGGCCTCTGGCCAGTCGACAACCCAGGCCTCGACCCAGTCCTCGGGCACGAACGCAACGCCGGGGGTGGTGGGCTACCCGTATGACGGCTTCGGTCGGCTGAGCGCCGTGCCGGGCCTGATCAACCCCCTATCCATTTTCTGGCACCTGTCATGCCAGCGGCCAGCCGCTGGTCACCACCTCTGCCAACCGGGTCATCGAGACCCGCAGCTATGACGGCAACCGGCTGTGGCTGCCAAGTCAAGGCATGGGCATCGTCACGACAGGGCCCAATGCTGGAACGGGTGGGGCGTCGCTGTTCCCGGAGAGCTGCACCCGCAACGATCTTGCCGCGTTTTGGGGGGCTGATCACCCCGTTCACATTGAACTGGCCCATCGAACCGGCTCTATGGCACCTGGGCTATGACCACGACACGGTAAACCGGCTGACGCAGCCCGCCCAACCAGGACAGCGCCGACGTCTGACAGAGCTTCACCCCCGAAACATACGTCTGGCGCGGCGGACACCATGACGTCGAACTCGGCCGTGCGCAGCGCCAAGCCCTCCCGCAGCCACGGACACTTGCCCGCCACCTGTGATGCGCCCAGGGGGCAGCACTCTATCCCCGGACATCTCTAAAGGCTTCTGTTCGGAAACGCTAAGACCAGCTGGAGCGTTCGGATGCTCAGGATCCACGGGCTAAAGCATTACGCCACCCGCGCGGTCATGGCGTTGCTGCGGGCCCTTGATCGTTCTGAACCTTACTCGCCAAAGACAGCTCGCCAAGCACCGCACCGGCCGCGGTAAAGACTGCAATGCCTCGACCTGATGCGACGCTGCTCAAGGCCGTGGACTGCTCTCCGGTGCCGGCGCAATACCGCTCTCGTCGTCTTTTGCTGCCTCCGGCGGATAGAGCATCACCGTCGCCTCGGCGCTCTGGTCCGGCCCGGACAATGCCAGCCGGACATGGTCCGCTGCCACGCCAACCAGCCGCCACCCCTCAAGCTCCTCACCCACCGCCAGCCATTCCTGGCGGCTGTCAATGGCTTGTACAGGCTTCGTGACACCCAGATTGGCGACGTCATTTCATGGCGCTATGGCTGCGTGGGTGCTGGGCTGCCTGGCTTGTCAGTATTTGATATCGCCGTCCTCGCCGGATCCGCCGTCGCGGCCGTCGCGGCCGAGGGTGGAGATCTCGTAAGGGCGCGTCTGGCCGGGGACCTTGTAGATGTAGGGCCGGCCCCAGGGATCCTGCAGGGCTTGCGGATCATCGATGTAGGGCCCGGCCCAGCTCTTGACGCCGGAGGGTGCAGTGACGAGGGCGGCAAGGCCGGCGGCCTCGCTCGGGTAATTGCCCGTGTCGACATAGAAGAGCTCGAGCGAGCTCTGGATGCTTTTCATCTGCAGTCCGGCCGCCTTTTCCTTGGACTTGCCAAGAAAGGTGGCCGCGCGCGGCCCGACAATTCCGACGATGAATCCCTGTCTACTGTCATCGGGTCACACTTATCTCAAGTCTTCACCGCTCCTATCCCCGCGCACATCCGCGCTGGCTGCCGTCAGCTTGTCCAGAAAGCGGTCAATGTCCCGCGTGAGATCTTCCTCCGCTTCCAGCCCGATGCTGAACCGCAGGATCTGGTGGGCCCCCTGCCAGGGCCGCGCGGTCCGGGTGCCGGTGGTGGGTTGCGGGGCCAGCAGGCTTCGGGTTCCGCCCCAGGAGGCACCGATGGCAAAGGTCTGTAGCCCGCTGAGGGCCGCATCGATATGCGGTGTGGCGTCAGGGGTGAACTCGACACTGAACAGCGGGCTGGAGCCGGTGAAGTCACGCAGCCACACCTCGTGGCCCGGACTGCCAGGCAGCGCCGGATGCAGTACGCGATGAACGGCAGGAAAGCCCGCAAGACGCGTCGCCAGCCGCAGGGCCACGGCGCTGGCATGGGCCAGCCGCAGCGGCATCGTTTCCATGCCGCGCAGGACAAGTGCTGCATCATCCGGCGACACGCCGCTGCCGAGCCTGCCGATCAGATTGCGCAGCGGCAGGATCAGCGCCTTGTCGCGCAAGGTCAGCGCGCCCATCAGAAGATCGGCATGCCCGCCATGGAACTTGGTCAGGGCTTCTGCCACAAGGTCAACGCCATGCCGCAGCGGCTTGAAGTTGAGCGCGGTCGCCCATGTGTTGTCGCAGCCGACGAGGGCGCCATGCTGGTGCGCGATCGCGGTGATGGCCGGCAGATCCATCACCTCCATCGTGTTGGACCCGGGGGATTCGCACCAGACAAGCCGCGTGCGGGCGTCGATCTGCCGGGCCACATCCTCAGGCGACAGCGGATCGAAGTAGCGCACCGTCACGCCCATCCGCACAAGATCGAGATCGGCGAACTGGCGGACCGGCGGGTAGACCGTATCGGCAATCAGCACCGTGTCGCCAGCCGACAGCACCGCCAGCATGGCCAGAACCACGGCGGCCTGTCCGGAGGGCGTCAGAAATGTCCAGGCGCCGCCGTGCAGGTCGCTGAGGCTGCGTTCCAGCATGCGCGTCGTGGGCGTGCCATGCAGGCCGTAGGTGTAGCCCTCAGGGGCCAGATCGCCGCGCGCCGCAAACGTGGCCGCATCCGGGAAGACGATGGTGGAGGCGCGATAGACGGGCACAGCAAGCGCGCGAAACCCGTCGGTTTCCGCTTGCGGATGATGGAGGCAACGGGTGGTGTCCTGCATGGGTATCTCCTGACCGGCCCATAGGACACGGGGTTCAGCGTTCCGTCCAATCGTAAGATTGGCTCTATCCGAATCTCCGGGTTCTCCCGGCCAGGAAAGAGCGCCAGAGGGGCATTTGACAGGCGACTATTTTGGCCTGTTTACATCCCTGACCGTTGTTTCAGTCTTGTTCGGCGACCGAAGGATCTTGCTGGTCGATCCTGTGGTGGATCCAGCTCTGCCAGCCGGCGGACCAGGGCCCCTGATCCGCCGGCGAAATCAATCAGAAGTCCCAGTCTTCGTCTTCGGTCGCGACCGCCTTGCCGATGACATAGGACGAGCCGGAGCCGGAGAAGAAGTCGTGGTTCTCGTCGGCGTTGGGCGAGAGCGCGGAGAGGATCGCCGGGTTCACCTTGCAGGCCTCGGCCGGGAACAGGGCCTCATAGCCGAGGTTCATCAGCGCCTTGTTGGCGTTATAATGCAGGAACTTCTTCACGTCCTCGGTCAGGCCGGCCCCGTCATAGAGATCTTCCGTGTAGCGGGCCTCGTTGTCGTAAAGCTCCAGCAGCAGGTCAAAGGCGAAGTCCTTGATCTCCTGACGCCGCGCCTCCGGCTCGCGGTCCAGCGCGCGCTGGAACTTGTAGCCGATGTAGTAGCCGTGCACGGCTTCATCGCGGATGATGAGGCGGATCAGGTCGGCCGTGTTGGTCAGCTTGGCCCGGCTCGACCAGTACATCGGCAGATAGAAGCCGGAATAGAACAGGAAGCTTTCCAGGAAGACGGAGGCAACTTTTTTCTTCAAGGGATCGCCGCTGTCATACTGCTCCATGATCAGCGCCGACTTCTTCTGCAGGAACTCGTTTTCCTCGGACCAGCGATAGGCCTCGTCCACGTCGGACGTCATGCAGAGCGTGGAGAAGATCGAGGAATAGGAGCGCGCATGAACCGCTTCCATGAAGGAGATGTTCGACAGGACCGCTTCCTCGTGCTGGGTCACGGCATCCGCCATCAGCTTCACCGCTCCAACCCCGTTCTGGATGGTGTCCAGCAGGGTCAGGCCGGTGAAGACGCGGATGGTCAGGCGTTGTTCCTCCGACCGGAGCGTCGCCCAGGACGGAATGTCGTTGGACAGCGGCACCTTTTCCGGCAGCCAGAAATTCCCCGTCAGACGGTTCCAGACCTCGAGGTCCTTGTCGTCCTCAAGCCGGTTCCAGTTGATGGCGCGCACGCGGGAGGCGGGCTTGATATGCATGTTCATGGTGCCTTTTCCCCGGTTCACAGCGTGCAGGACACGCAGCCTTCGACCTGCGTGCCTTCCAGCGCCATCTGGCGCAGGCGGATGTAGTAGATGGTCTTGATGCCCTTCTTCCAGGCGTAGATCTGCGCCCGGTTGATGTCGCGCGTCGTCGCGGTGTCGCGGAAGAACAGGGTCAGGGACAGGCCCTGATCCACATGCTGCGTTGCCGCCGCATAGGTGTCGATGATCTTCTCCGGGCCGATTTCATAGGCATCCTGGTAATAGTCCAGGTTGTCATTGCTCATGTAGGCTGCCGGATAATAGACGCGGCCGATCTTGCCTTCCTTGCGGATCTCGATCTTCGACACGATCGGATGGATCGAGGAGGTCGAGTGATTGATGTAGGAGATCGATCCGGTCGGTGGCACGGCCTGGAGGTTCTGGTTATAGAGCCCGCCAGTCATCACGGCGGCCTTCAGCGCCCGCCAATCATCCTGGGTCGGGATAGGAATGCCGGGATCGGCAAAGAGCTGCGCCACCTTCGATGTCTTCGGCGTCCAGGCCTGATCCGTGTACTTGTCGAAATAGGCACCAGAAGCATATTTCGAGGCCTCAAAGCCCTTGAAGCTGCGCCCCTTTTCCACCGCGAGCCGGTTCGACGCCCGGATGGCGTGATAGGTCACCGTGTAGAAATAAATGTTGGTGAAGTCGACGCCTTCCTCGGAGCCGTAGTGGATGCGCTCGCGGGCGAGATAGCCGTGCAGGTTCATCTGGCCAAGGCCGATGGCGTGGCTGTCCTCGTTGCCCTTGGCGACCGACGGCACGGAGGCGATGTTGCTCATCTCCGACACGGCCGTCAGCGCACGGATCGAGGTCTCGATGGTCTTGCCGAAGTTGGCGCTGTCCATCGTCTTGGCGATGTTCAGCGAACCAAGGTTGCAGGAAATGTCCTTGCCGAGATGGGCATAGGACAGGTCCTCGTTGAAGCGGCTTTCCTCGCTGACCTGCAGGATTTCCGAGCACAGGTTGCTCATCGAGATACGTCCGGCGATCGGGTTGGCCCGGTTCACCGTGTCCTCGAACATCAGGTAGGGATAGCCGCTCTCGAACTGGATCTCGGCTATGATCTGGAAGAACTCGCGCGCCTTGATCTTGGACTTGCGGATCCGCTTGTCCTCCACCATCTCGCGGTACTTTTCCGTCACCGATATCTCGGTGAAGGGAACGCCATAGACCCGCTCGATGTCATGCGGCGAGAACAGGTACATGTCCTCGTTGTTCTTCGCGAGTTCGAACGTGATGTCCGGCACGACAACGCCGAGCGACAGCGTCTTGATGCGGATCTTCTCGTCCGCGTTCTCCCGCTTGGTGTCGAGGAACCGCAGGATGTCCGGGTGGTGCGCGTTGAGATAGACCGCGCCGGCGCCCTGGCGTGCGCCAAGCTGGTTGGCATAGGAGAAGCTGTCTTCCAGCAGTTTCATCACCGGGATGACGCCGGACGACTGGTTCTCGATCTGCTTGATCGGCGCACCGGCCTCACGAATGTTGGTCAGGCTGAGGGCGACGCCGCCGCCGCGCTTGGACAGCTGCAGGGCGGAGTTGATCGACCGGCCGATGGACTCCATGTTGTCCTCGACCCTGAGCAGGAAGCAGGACACCAGTTCGCCGCGCTGCTTCTTGCCGGCGTTGAGGAAAGTCGGCGTCGCCGGCTGGAAGCGGCCGGAAATGATCTCGTCCATCAGATCACGGGCCAGCTGCTCGTCGCCGCGCGCCAGCGTCAGCGCCACCATGCAGACACGGTCCTCGTAGCGCTCCAGGTAGCGCTTCCCGTCGAAGGTCTTCAGCGTGTAGCTGGTGTAATATTTGAACGCGCCGAGGAAGGTCGGGAAGCGGAACTTCCTGTCATAGGCAGCATCGAAAAGGTCGCGGACGAACGCGAAGGAATACTGCGCCAGAACCTCGGGCTCGTAGTATCCTTCGGTCACCAGATAATCGAGCTTCTCCTTGAGGTTGTGGAAGAAGACGGTGTTCTGGTTCACATGGGTGAGGAAATACTGCCGCGCCGCTTCCCGGTCCTTGTCGAGCTGGATCCGGCCGTTCGCATCATAGAGGTTCAGCATCGCGTTGAGCGCGTGATAGTCCAGCTCCTCGACGGGCCGGCCCTTGCGGTCGGCCGTGAGGGGCTGCGCGGCTGCGTCATCCGCTTCCAAGAGTGAGGGCGTGTCTAGCATGTCCAAAACCGTTCCAGTCCCTGGCTGACATTCGCGACATCCTCCGCCGTGCCGAGCAGCTCGAAGCGGTAGAGGAACGGCACCTGGCATTTGGCCGCGATGATGTCGCCGGCGAGCCCGTAGGCCGCGCCGAAATTGGTGTTTCCCGCGGCGATGACGCCGCGGATCAGTGCGCGGTTCCGCTCGTCATTGAGAAAGCGGATCACGGGCTTGGGCACAGCTCCCTTGGACGTACCACCGCCATAGGTTGGGGTGACCAGCACGAAGGGCCGGGTCGCAAGCGGAGCCGGTGCGGCGGCATCCACCGGCAGGCGCAGCGCGTCCTGGCCAAGCTTTTCGACAAAGCGGCGCGTATTTTCCGAGGTGCTGGAGAAATAGACGAGCCCGCTCATCGCTGTGCCTCAGGCAAGTCCGCCGATCAGGTCGGGACGGAACCCGGCCCAGTGCTGTTCCCCGGCGATCACCACCGGAACCTGGCGGTAGCCGAGGCCCGTGACGAGGTCATAGGCCTCCGCGTCTTCGGAAATGTCGACCAGGGTGTAGGTGATGCCCTGGCGCTCCAGCGCACGGGTGGTGGCGTTGCACTGGACGCAGGCGGGCTTGCTGTAGACGGTGACGGTCATGACATGGCTTTCGAAAGGCAAGCCGACAGGGTGCAGCACGGCGTCCGCAGTCGGCTTTGATAGGGAATTGGGATCAGGCAGCCTGAGGCAGGCAGCCCGGGTCACGCATTGCGGCTTGGCCGCCCAGGCGGAAACTGGAACATCGAACTGATCAACATGACTTCACCCCGAAGCACAATTGCAGGGAACCGGGGAAGCAGGCGGCCGGCGTGAGCCGGACGCGCCAGACATGCCCCCTACCGGTCACCCCGCCGGTGGACGTTTCGCTCAAGGCAGGTCTCCTGGCTCACGGGTCATCACGCTGTACCCAGCCTTCCCGGCTTCTTGAGGAAGCCAGTGGCGCGGTTCGGGTATACGCTCGCCGTTCACAGTTGCGGGGGCAGCTGCGGCTTGGCAAGGCTTTGCAGCCCCGCGTTCCGCATTCCCATCTTAGCCGTCGATCCACTCGAATCGACGGAACCTTGAACGCTACATATAGTAGTTCAAATCCGCTTAGCGTCAATAGGTGCTAAAGGTATGGCGTGTAGGAGGCACTGAGCAGGAGCGCTGAACCAATCAGCAGGCTCATTCAACCTGATAGCCGCCAATCAGTTGCCGCAGCCCAAGAAGGCAGCCGGCGCTGATGGCCAGGAGCGTGACAGGCCCGGACCAGGACAGGGTGGCGAACGCGGTGACGCCCTGTCCGACGGAGCAGCCCATGGCAACAACACCGCCGACGCCCATCAGCATGGCTCCGACAATGGCGCGGCCCAGTTCGCGGGGATCTTCACACGCCTCCCACTGGAACAGGCCCCGCACCATTGAGCCAATAAATCCGCCAAGGATCACGCCCACAACGATACCGACCGAGAAGGAGATTCCGCCTGCCGTGGATGTCATGAGGAACAGCAGCGCCCTGCCCACCGGAGCGGTGAAGGACGGACCTTCGACGTCGATTGCACCAAGGCTAGTGTCTGAGAGCCAGGAAGTTCCCGCAAGGCAACCGGCGACAGCAAGACCGGCTGCAATGCCCCAGAACAGCATATGCGGTTCGCGGCGCAAAGGGCCGTAGGACAAGCCCCAGAAACCGAGGCCGCTGGCAATGACGGAAATGACCAGCGCGGGCGGCAGACCGGCATGGGTTTGCAGGTCGTGCAGTATGCCTTGAGGGCCGAGGGCGTCTTCCTGCGGAAACAACGCGATGCGCAGGGGCGCCAGCGGACCCGATAGGGTGACGTAGGCGGCAATGGCGATGACCACGACAATGACCAGGGCGCGAATGTCGCCGCCACCCATCCGGGTGAGGGCGCCAAAACCGCAATTGCCGGACATGGCCATGCCATAGCCGAACATCAGACCGCCGACGATCGAGGCTACCGGGTTCCAGACCAGCTCGTGGTAGAATGTCATCTCAAGATGGACGTAGCCGGCGAGGGCAGCGAATTGCGTTGCCAGAACAGCGACGCCGAGAACGATTCCCCACA
Organism: Pannonibacter sp.; assembly: GCF_051860505.1. Taxonomy (NCBI): domain Bacteria; kingdom Pseudomonadati; phylum Pseudomonadota; class Alphaproteobacteria; order Hyphomicrobiales; family Stappiaceae; genus Pannonibacter; species Pannonibacter sp. Next base: position 10,559 of record NZ_JBHYDX010000021.1, read on the forward strand.
GCCGAAGCTTGCGCGCATCCTTGCCGTAGACGGCCATCTCGAGTGCAGAAACCGTACAGAAATTTCCGAGCCGCCCGGCAAGTCCCAGCACGGTTCCGCCGGCCAGGCCAATCAGGGCTGCGAGGAGGCCATAAGGCATGGCATCCATGTTGTTCTCCTCCCGTCCAGTCGCGCATCGGCCCAGTGGGTAACCGGTTCTCCGGCAGGTCTCAGGCCTGCCTGCCGAACAGTTTCGCGAGGACTTCGATCATCGCGCCGACCCGAGGGTCCAGCAGCGAGTAGTAGATCGTTTGTCCGTCGCGCCGCGCACTTACCATCCCCTCGAGCCGGAGGCGTGCGAGTTGCTGGCTGACGACAGCCTGACGCGATGACAGCAGGTTTTCAAGCTCGGTGACACTCTTGGGGCCACTTGAAAGATGGGCGAGTATGGTCAGGCGTCCATCGTGGCCCATCGCCTTCAGAAAGGCAGCAGCCTCGTTCGACTGCTCGACCAGTCCGGAAAGTTCGGATGACGGCGACCGGCCATCAATGTTTTCCTCGACTGCGGACACGTGGCGACCCCGATGCTTGAGCGCCCTAGATAAAACGTCAGCTTCGCACCTGCAACGCAAACCCCGCAGTTTCCCTGTAGAAGTTTTGGTTGCTGCGGCTTGCCGGCCGCTAGTGTTATGGCACCTTCGCCTTTTCGATCAGTTCTGCCAGCATCGGCCAGAAGAAATCTTCGCCAGGGTATCCTTCGATCCGTCCCATCTCCTGCCCGCCGCGAACAAGGACGAAAGTCGGAGTGAAAGCAGGCCGTGAGGCGAGGTGAATACCCTCAGGCAGGGGAGATTGCAGTTGCAGAAGGCGCAGCGGGGCAGCTTTGCCCTCATCGGTGAGTGCGAATTTCGGTCCGATCTCTTCATGCCAGCGCAGGCAGTAAACGCAGCCTGGTTGTTCGAACATCAGCAGTTCCAACCCCTCGGCGTGTGCCGGGCGCAACAAGCCCACGAGCAGGATCAAACCGAGAAGGATGCGGAGCATGTTGACAGGCCTATACTTACATAGGAATATCCTAATGTATTAAAATAAAGGGCGCAAGCGAGCTCAGGGAGGGGCGCATGCTTGAAGTCAGTTTTGGAGGGGCGGCAATTGCCGGCCTCCTGTCGTTCCTGTCTCCCTGTGTCCTGCCGATGGTGCCCTTCTATCTGTCCTACATGGCCGGGCAGTCGATCAACGAGATTGCAGGCGATGGGGAAGTGAGAAGGGGCGCGCGCCGCCGGCTTGTGCTTCAGGCCATCGCCTTCGCTTGTGGTGTCACGACGATCTTTGTCCTGCTCGGCATGGGGGCAACCGCTCTGGGCGGGCTGTTTCTGCAGTGGAAAGAGGTGTTGAGCTGGGTGGCCGGTGCGGTGCTTGTCTTGTTCGGTTTGCATTTTCTCGGCGTGCTGCGGATCGGGCTGCTTTACCGGGAGGCCAGGCTGCAAAGCAATGCGGCCGCGACATCCCTGGCCGGCTCCTATGTGCTGGGGCTTGCGTTCGGCTTCGGTTGGACGCCCTGTGTCGGCCCGGCGCTCGCGGCAATCCTGTTTGTTGCAAGCGGCATGGGCGAAGTCTGGCGCGGAGGGGCCTTGCTGTTGGTCTATGGCGTTGCCATGACAGTTCCCTTCGTGATCGCGGCCATGTTCGCCGGACCGTTCCTGGGTTTCTTCAGCCGCCACCGGCAGGCCATGCGCCATATCGAGAAAGCCATGGGCGTGATGCTCATCATCTTCGGCCTCTTGATCGCAACCAATAGCGTCAATCTCATCGCTGAATGGATGATCCGGAATTTTGATTGGTCTGCCACCGTTCTTTGACCAAGGAGAGACACCATGAGACGCATTTTGATCGTGTTTGCGGCCATCTTGTTCAGTGGCCTTTCAAGTGGTGCTGCGCCGTTGGGCGATGACGGTTTGCACAAGCCGGACTGGCTGCGCGAAACGTTCAAGGATCTGCGGGAGGATCTTGCCGAAGCCACCGCGCAATCGAAACGCCTGCTGATCATGATCGAACAACGGGGCTGCATCTATTGCACCAAGATGCATGAGGAAGTGCTGGTGGACCCGGCCATCGACAGCTTGATCCGGGATCACTATTTCGTCGTTCAGATCAATCTCTTCGGTGATGTCGAAGTCACTGATCTCGATGGGACGGTGCTGCCGGAAAAGGCCATGGCAACCCGCTGGGGCGTGATGTTCACGCCGACATTGATCTTCCTGCCGGAACAGGTCGGACCCGGCATCTCCGTTAGCAAGGCCGCAGTTGCTCAGATGCCCGGTGCGTTCGGCAAGGGCACGACGGAAGCTCTGCTGACCTGGGTCAAGGACCACGGCTATGACAACGGCGAACACTTCCAGAAATTTCTCGCAGGCCGGGTCAACAGCCAGCCGTAGCGGGGCTTAGGAGCAAGTATCTGATAATGCTTATAAATTAAAATATTCAAAAATACATATTCTTATATTGCATGAAGGATGAAATTGGGTCTATCGTTGTAATGAGGAAGCACTCTGGGAGGAGAGCATGACACGTCGGCTAATGCTGGCGGCAGCTGTGGCTATGGTCACAGTGATGCCTGCCATGTCAGAAACAGCGCCCAAGGACCTCATCTTTGACGGCGGTGCGATTGCGGCATCCCTGTCGGGTGTTCCCGGGGATCCGAAAAACGGTGTGAAGGTCATGACGACCAATGCGCTGGGAAATTGCGTCGCCTGCCACATGATCGAGGCCCTGCCCGATGTGCAGTTCCCCGGCACAATTGCCCCCCCGCTGGACGGCGTCGCCGACCGCTACTCCGAACCGGAACTGCGCGGGATTGTTGCCAACGCCAAAATGACCTTCGAGGGCAGCTTCATGCCTGCCTTCTACAAGACCGACGGCTTCATTCGCCCGGGCGATGGCTACTCTGGCAAAGCCGCCAGCGGCGAGTTGCCGCCAGTCCTGACGGCGCAACAAATCGAAGATGTCGTCGCCTACCTGATGACTCTGAAGGACTGAGGCCCGGCCCGGTCGCATGGAGATGAAGATGGAACTCTCAAGACGTGACGCACTGTTGTTCGGGCTTGGTGGACTGGTGGCGATTGCGCTGCCCGGCGCAGCCCTCGCGGCCAAGGTTGAGGAACTGACGGCAGCCTTCGCCGGTGGTGCGGCTCCACAGGCCGGCGGCATTACGCTGACGGCGCCCGAAATTGCGGAAAACGGCAACACCGTGCCGATCGAGTTCGACGCCCCGGGTGCTGTTGCCGTGATGCTCCTGGCTGCCGGGAACCCCGAGCCTTCGGTTGCGACCTTCAAATTCGGTCCCGCCGCCGGTTCGCATCGGGCTGCGACACGTATCCGGCTGGCAAAGACGCAGGATGTCATCGCTCTGGCCAAGATGGCGGACGGCTCGGTCCGGCAGGCACAGGCAACGGTCAAGGTCACCATCGGCGGCTGTGGCGGCTGACGCAAGGAGAAGCAAAATGGCAAAAGATGCAAAGCCCCGCGTAAAGGTCCCGAAGTCGGCCAAGGCTGGCGAAGTGGTGACGATCAAGGCACTGATCAGCCACACCATGGAATCCGGCCAGCGCAAGGACAAGGATGGCAAGCTCATCCCGCGGTCGATCATCAACCGGTTCACCTGCGATCTGAACGGCGAGAATATCGTCGATGTGACAATCGAGCCGGCAGTTTCGACCAACCCCTATTTTGAATTCGACGCCAAGGTTGCGGCAGCCGGTGAGTTCAAGTTCACCTGGTATGATGACGACGGTGCGGTTTACGAAGACGCAAAACCGATCGCCATCGCCTGATCGCGACGCGCCACAGAACTCTGGGAGGAGAGCTTATGCAGCCGCGCAAGATCACTTTACTGGCCGCGACGGCCGTTCTTGGGCTGACAGTCCTCGGCTCCGCCTTGGCAGATCCTGTCGAAGACAAGCTGACTGTCGAGACGGAGGAAGGCGTCATGGAGTTCGTGACGACAGCTCCAGCCCCTCAGCATCTCAAGGGGACCATGGACACCATCTACTCTGGGTGGCTTTTCCGCGAAACCGAAACCCGCGATCTCCAGAAGGATGATTTCGACAATCCGGCCATGGTTTTCGTCGATCGGGGAGTGGATGCCTGGAACCAGGTCATGGGCAAGAACGGCGAGTCCTGCGCTGGTTGTCACCAGGGGCCGGAAACCATGGCGGGTCTTCGCGCCGTGACGCCGCGGGTCGATGACAAGTCCGGAAAACTGATGCTTGTCGAGGACTATATCAATGGCTGCGTGACAGAGCGCATGGGCCTTGAGGCCTGGGGCATGACATCCGACAAGATGAAGGACATGCTCAGCCTCATTTCCATGCAGTCCCGTGGTCATGTCGTGAACATCGCCATCGACGGTCCGGCGCAGTCCTATTGGGAAAAGGGCAAGGAAATCTACTACACCCGTTATGGTCAGCTAGAGATGTCCTGCGCAAACTGTCACGAGGACAACTACGGCAAGATGATCCGTGCCGATCATCTGTCTCAGGGGCAGGTCAACGGGTTCCCGACCTATCGCCTCAAGGATGCCGGTATGTTGAGCGCGCAGCAGCGCTTTGTCGGATGCGTCCGCGATACGAGAGCCGAGACCTTCAAGGCTGGGTCCGACGAGTTCAAGGCGCTTGAGCTTTATGTCGCTTCGCGCGGCAACGGGCTGTCTGTCGAGGGCGTTTCGGTCCGGCACTGACGAAGGCAAGTCCAGCGGCCGCAGATGCGGCCGCTGTCACCAAGCACCGATTGATTGATGCAGGCATTGGCAAACGTGCTGCGGCGCGACGGTCGAGCCATGTCCGCAAACCCGGAGATCAGGATGATCACCCGCCGAGAATTCCTGCAGGCCTCCATGGCCCTCGCCGCGATCACAGGAACCGATGCGTTTGGTTCCTGGTCGCGCCTTGCCGCGCAGCAGACGCTGACACAGGACGATCTCCTGCGTTTCGATGACTTCGGCAATGTGACGCTCATCCATGTCACCGACATTCATGCCCAGCTGAGGCCGATCTGGTTCCGCGAACCGGAGATCAATATCGGTGTCGGTGAGGCAAAGGGCGTCGTGCCGCATCTGACGGGAACGGACTTCCTGTCGAAGTTCGGCATCGCCAAAGGGTCGGCCGATGCCTACGCGCTGACCTATGACGACTACGTCGCTCTGGCCCGCAGCTATGGGCGCATGGGCGGCATGGACCGGGTTGCGACGGTCGTGAAATCCATCCGCGCCGCGCGTCCTGACGCCCTGTTGCTGGACGGCGGCGACACCTGGCACGGGTCCATGACCAGCTTCCTGACCAAGGGCCAGGACATGGTCAATGTCATGGCCGCGCTGGGCGTCGAGGCCATGACCAGCCACTGGGAATGGACCTACGGCACGGACCGGGTGAAGGAAATCGTCGAAACGTTGCCGTTCCCCTTCCTCGGCGCGAACATCTTTGATGCCGAGTGGGACGAACCGGCGTTCGAACCCTACAAGATCTTTGAACGCGGCGGCGTGAAGATCGCGGTGATCGGGCAGGCGTTCCCCTACATGCCGATTGCCAATCCGAAATGGATGTTCCCTGAATACTCCTTCGGCATTCGTGAGGAACGCATGCAGGAAGTGGTCGACGAGGTCCGGGCGGCTGGCGTCGATCTCGTCGTCTGTCTGTCGCACAACGGCTTCGATGTCGACCGCAAGATGGCAAGCCGGGTCAAGGGCATCGACGTTGTCCTGACGGGCCACACCCATGACGCGGTACCGGAGCCGGTGTTGATCGGCGAAACCATCCTGATTGCCTCGGGATCGAACGGCAAGTTCGTCTCCCGCATTGACCTCGATGTGCGCGACGGCCGCATGATGGGATACCTGCACAAGCTTATCCCGATCTTCTCAGATGTCATCACGCCGGATGCCGACATGGCGGCCCTGATCGATAAGGAGCGCGAGCCCTTCAAGGCGCAGCTGGAAGAGAAGATTGGCACCACCGAAAGCCTTCTCTATCGGCGCGGCAACTTCAACGGCTCTTGGGACGACCTGATCTGTGATGCGATCCGCTCGGAGCGCGACGCGCAGATTGCCATGTCTCCCGGCGTGCGCTGGGGCACAACGCTGCTGCCGGGCGACGCCATCACGCGGGAAGACATCCACAATGTCACGTCGATGACCTATGGCGCCTGCTACCGCACAGAGATGTCTGGCGAAACGATTAAGACAATCCTCGAGGACGTTGCGGACAACATCTTCAATCCGGATCCCTATTACCAGCAGGGCGGCGACATGGTGCGCGTCGGCGGGCTTGCCTATGCGGTTGATGTGTCCAAGCCAATTGGCGAACGCATCTCGAACATTGCCCTGGCCGACAACGGCGAGGCGATCGAGGCGGGCAAGACCTACACCGTGGCCGGCTGGGCGAGTGTCAACGAAGGCACGGAAGGGCCGCAGATTTGGGACGTGATCGAAACCCACGTGCGCAAGATCGGCACCGTGCAGCTGAAACCCAATACTTCGGTCACCGTGACCGGCATCTGAGACGACCCAAGGAGAGTTCGCCATGACCGACGAACCTGTCAGCCCATCGCGCCGCGGCTTTCTGCGCTCAACGGCTCTCGCCGGAGCGGGACTTGTCGCTGGTGCCGCGTCCGCCCGTGCCGCAGGACCGGATCCGAAGATTACTGAGGTCCAGGACTGGGCATCAAGCTTTGGCGATGCCGTTGATGCCGCCCCGTATGGTTCGCCGATCCGGTTTGAATCGCACGTCGTCCGCCGCAACGTCGAATGGCTGACGGAAAGCCCGGTCTCCTCGATCAACTTCACGCCCATCCATGCGCTGGAAGGCACGATCACGCCACAGGGCTGTGCCTTTGAACGGCACCACTCCGGTGCGATCGAACTGAGCAAGCAGGACTTCCGGCTGATGATCAACGGGCTGGTCGAAAAGCCGCTCGTCTTCACCTTCGAGGATCTGCTGCGCTTTCCCCGCAGCGTCACCACCGCCTTCTGCGAATGCGCTGCCAATGGCGGCATGGAGTGGGGCGGGGCACAGCTGGAAGGCTGCCAGTACACCCAGGGCATGATCCACAACATGGAATACACCGGCGTCCCGCTCCGGCTTCTGCTCGAGGAAGCGGGCGTGAATCCGGAAGGCAAATGGGTCTATGCCGAAGGCGCGGACGCCAGCTCCAATGGCCGATCGATGCCGCTGGAAAAGGCCATGGATGACGTGATGGTCGCCTTCTTCGCCAATGGCGAGGCGCTGCGCAAGGAACATGGCTATCCGGCCCGTCTGGTTGTTCCCGGCTGGGAGGGCAACATGTGGGTCAAGTGGCTGCGCCGCATCGCGGTCTACGACCAGGCGGTCGAAAGCCGCGAGGAGACCTCGAAATACACCGACCTGATGCCGGACGGCCGGGCCCGCAAGTGGACCTGGGTCATGGACGCAAAGTCCGTCATCACTTCGCCCTCGCCGCAGGTACCGATCCGCCATGGCAAGGGGGCGTTGGTCATTTCCGGTCTCGCCTGGTCCGGCAATGGACGTATCACCCGTGTGGATGTCTCGCTGGACGGAGGCGTGAACTGGCAGCCGGCGCGCATATCGGGTGATGCAAAGCCGAAGGCGTTGACCCGTTTCCACCTCGATATCAACTGGAACGGCGAGGAAATGCTGCTTCAGTCTCGGGCCATCGATGACACCGGATACCTCCAGCCGACCAAGGACGAGCTGCGCGAGATCCGGGGGCTGAACAACGTCTATCACAACAACGGCATCCAGACCTGGTGGGTCAAGGCTGACGGGGAGGTCGAGAATGTCGAAGTTGCCTGAGTTCCGCCTGACCGCAGCGCTGGTTGCCTCGGGCCTCATGCTCGGCAGCCTTGTCACCCCGGCCATCGCTGGCAAGCTGGGGCTCGGCCGCGAGGCCTTGCCGGAGGAAATCGCGGCCTGGGACCTGTCTGTGCTGCCGGACGGGACAGGATTACGGCCCGGATCGGGGGATGTCGCAACTGGTGAGGAAGTGTTCGCCGAAAAATGCGCCGCGTGCCATGGCGAGTTCGCCGAGGGTCTCGACAGCTGGCCTGTGCTGGCCGGCGGCGAGGGCAGTCTGACGGACCGCCGCCCGGTCAAGACCATCGGCAGCTACTGGCCTTATCTCTCGACTGTCTGGGACTACGTCCACCGGTCGATGCCCTTTGGCGCCGCGCAGACGGTCTCAATCGATGAGACCTACGCGATCACCGCGTTCCTGCTCTATTCGAACGGGCTCGTCGAGGATGATTTTGTCCTGTCGCATGAGAATTTCACCGAAGTGAAGCTGCCGAATGCCGACGGCTTCTATCCCGACGACCGGCCGCAGACCGAGTATCCGCTGTTCACCAAAGAGCCCTGCATGTCCAACTGCGTGGCTCCGGTGAAGGTCACCAAGCGGGCTATCGAGCTGAACGTCACCCCGGAAGACCCGGACGGACGCCCGGCCGGCAGCCTGCCGCCCATCGGAGCGCAGCCCAACAGGGCGCAAGCGCCAGCTGTTGTTCCCCCTCCTGCGGAAACACAGGTTGCGGCGGCTTCACCAGTTCCGGTCGCGCCATCGGAAGCTCCGGCAGCAACGGCCGCCGTCGCTACTGCCGATCCGGCCCTGATCGACAAAGGCAAGACCGTCTTCAAGAAATGCGCCGCCTGTCACAAGGTCGGCGAGGGCGCCAAGAACGGCACTGGTCCTGTGCTGAATGGTGTGATCGGAGCCAAGGCGGGCGCTGTCGACGGCTTCAAGTATTCCAAGGTGCTTTTGGATGCAGGCGCTGGCGGAATGGTCTGGGACGCAGCGACGCTGGATGCATATCTCGCTGATCCCAAGGGCTTCCTGCCGAAGAACAAGATGGCCTTTGCGGGGATCAAGAAGGAAGACGAGCGCGCGGCGGTGATTGCCTACCTGGCAAGCATTGGACCCTAGCCGATGCTGAACCGAAGCTCACGCCTTGGGCTGGTCGTTGCAGGTGTCTGGTTGGCCTGCATCTCCAACGCCGCTGCCGACAAGATCGGCGACCCGGTGCATGGAGAAAGCCTGTTCAAAAAGGACTGTGCCGCCTGTCATCAGGTCGGGGAGGGAGCGGTTAATCGGGTCGGCCCGCAATTGAATGGTCTATTCGACAGACGAGCTGGATCCCTGGCGAGTTTCTCCTATTCCAAGGGCATGCTGCGGATGGGAAGCGACGGTCTGACCTGGACATTCGAGACCCTCGACGCCTATCTGGCCAATCCGCGCAGCCTCGTGTCGGGGACACGGATGAGCTATCGCGGCATGAAGGACCAGCAGGACCGATCGGCCTTGATGGCTTATCTGCGGACCTGGTCTGACAAGCCGCAAAATATACCGGAAGCCTCGCCGACGGCCCGACCGAGCGTGCCCGTGCTTGATGCTGCCATCCTCGCCATCCAGGGGGATCCGGCTTATGGCGAGTATCTCTCTTCGGAATGCACCACCTGCCACCAGCGCGATGGGTCAGATCAAGGTATCCCCGCAATCACCAAATGGCCGCAAGATGATTTTGTCGCGGCCATGCATGCCTACAAACAGAAACTCAGGCCCCATCCCGTCATGCAGATGATGGCGACCCGGCTCTCGGACGAGGAAATCGCGGCGCTGGCTGCCTATTTCGCAACACTGGAGTGATGACAAGGCGAGATGCGGACAACACCGCATCCGAGATGCCAAAATACCGAAGGAACAGCCCATGACACTGAATCGCAGAAGCTTTCTTGCATCGAGTGTGGCCGCAGCCGGGGTGCTCTATGCGCCCACGGTGTTCAGTCAGGCAAAGCCGAAGGTTGTCATCATCGGAGGCGGTGCCGGAGGCGCAACGGCTGCCCGCTATCTCGCGAAGGACAGCAAGGGCGCCATCGACGTCACGCTGGTCGAAGCCAATCCGATCTACACGACCTGTTTCTTTTCCAACCTCTATATCGGCGGGTTCCGGGACTTCGAAAGCCTGCAGCATGGCTACGACAAGCTGGCGGGTGGCGGTGTGACTGTCATCAACGACCGCGCAACGGCCGTCGACAGAGACGCCCGCACCGTCACCCTGGCCGGCGGCCAGGTGCTGTCCTACGACAAGCTCGTTTTGTCGCCCGGGATCGACTTTAAGGACGGGGCCGTGCCCGGCTGGAATGTTACCGATGCCGAGGTCATGCCGCATGCCTACAAGGCCGGCCCGCAGACGCTGTTGCTGAAAAAGATGATCGAGGCGATGCCAGCGGGCGGCACCTTCGCAATGGTTGCCCCGCCGAACCCGTATCGTTGCCCTCCTGGACCCTATGAGCGCATCAGCATGGTGGCTCATCTCTTGTCGCAGAAGAACCCGACCGCGAAGATCCTGATTGTCGACCCCAAGGACAAGTACTCGAAGCAGGCCCTGTTCGAGGAAGGCTGGGCAAAGCACTATGACGGCATGGTCCAATGGATCGGACCGGAATTCGGCGGCGACAAGGTCGAGGTGCGGCCGAAGACCATGGAAATCGTCGTTGACGGTGAAGTCCAGAAGGTCGACGTCTGCAACGTGATCCCGGCCCAGATGGCCGGCGCCATCGCCAAGGTGGCGGGCGTCACCAATGATGCCGGCTGGGCGCCTGTCGATCCCGCCACGATGCAGTCCAAGGTGGACAAGAATATCTGGGTGCTGGGCGACAGTTCGGCCCAGGGCGACATGCCCAAGTCCGGCTTCTCGGCCAACTCGCAGGCCAAGGTCGCCTCGATGGTCATCCGCGCCGAGTTGACTGGCTCGAAGGTGTTCCCGGCCAAATACTCCAACACCTGCTGGTCGTTGATCGCGCCTGATGATGGCGTCAAGGTTGGTGCGTCCTACGAGCCGACGCCGGAAAAGATCGCCTCGGTGACGAGCTTCATCAGCCAGACCGGCGAGGATGCCGCCCTGCGCAAGGCAACCTACGAGGAGTCGCTCGGCTGGTATGCGGGCATCACCGCCGACATGTTCGGCTGACCGTTCCTCCCCACTTCCGGGCACCGTCGCAAAGGTGCCCGGATTCTTTTTCGGAGCTCCAGATGCTGACCCGCCGCCACTTCATCCTGTCTGCCACAGCGTCCTGCCTGTCGCTGCCCGCCTGGAGAACCTGGGCGACCACGACCCTGAAGGCAGGCAACATCACGCTCGACACGGTTTCTGACGGAAATCTGGTTCTCCCCCAGGGCTTCATCTTCTCAGAACTGCCTGCCACCGATGTGGACAGGCTCAAGACACAGTTCAACCTCGCCGGTGACACGCTTGCACCGCCCTGCAACGTCACCCTGCTGCGCGACGGAACCAACACCGTTCTGTTCGATGTCGGAGCCGGTCAGGACTTCCAGTCAACGGCCGGCAGGCTGCCGGAAGCGCTCGGAACGCTCGGCCTGTCTGTCGAGGATGTCACCCACGTGGTGTTCACGCATGGCCATCCCGATCATCTGTGGGGGCTGCTCGATGAGTTCGATGAACCGCTGTTTCCGGGTGCCAGCTTCCTGATGGGCGAACAGGAATTCGCTTACTGGACCAATCCCGAGACCGTGAACAGCATCGGCGCAGAGCGCAGCACGTTCGCAGTTGGTGCCGCGCGCCGTCTCGCTGTCATCGCGGACAGCATCAAGCTGCTGGGCGACGGCGACAAGCCCGTCGACGGCGTCACCGCCCGGCTCACACCGGGGCATACGCCCGGCCACCTTGCCTTCGAGATCGACACGCCGGAAGGCCCGGTGCTGGTCGTGGGCGATGCCATCGGCAACCATCACATGGCCTTTGCCTATCCCGGCAGCCTGTCCAGCTCGGATCAGGATCCGGCGCTGGCGGCACGAACCCGCCTTGCACTGATGGATCAGCTTGCCTCTGCGAACACCCGGCTCATCGGCTTCCACCTGCCGGAGGGCGGCATTGGCCGCGTCGTCCAGGACGGGGCCGCCTATCGCTTTGAACCGCAGGTCTGACCACAGGCGGTCAACCGCAACGCCCGCCTATTGCGCGGCGACGCCAGCTTGCCGGATCCCGCGCTGATCGACCAGCGCGTCGGTTACCACGGCACCGACCCACATGGCGGTCAGCGCCAGCCAGGCGGTGGCGACGAAAATCGAGCCACCCGTCACACCCGCCCCGATGGCGCAACCGCCTGCGAGCATCGCGCCAAAGCCCATCAGCGCTGCGCCGGTCAGGGATCGGCGCATCTGGCTCTCGCCCTCGAAGCCCTGGAACTGGAATTCTCTGGCCAGGATGGCGGATAGAAAGGCACCGATGAAAACGCCCGGCACCAGTCCGACGTCAAAGCCGAGCGTCGATGTATCCTCCAGGAAAAACATCAGCGTATTCGCCGAAGGGCCGGAGAAGGTTGCCGAAGTAACGGTTTGCGGCTCAAAGGCAACCTGTGCCAGAGAATAGGTGAGGACCCAACCAAGTGCGATTGCAAAGCCGATGATGGGCGCAAACAGGAGGTTGGCGCAGCCGAGACTGTTCTGTCGGGCAATACGCAAGGCGATGATGGCCGCGACGCCGCCAAGCGCCAGTCCGCTCCAGGAGGGCAGGGACAGGCTTGCCAGCAAATCGACATTCTGCCCCCCGGGCGTTACCCACAATCCGGCCAGCCATTGCCGCAGCGGGGCAAGCAGTCCAAACAGCGACATTTGCGCGACCACGGCAAAAACCAGACCGGACACCAGCGAACGAAGATTGCCCGTTGCGGCCAGAACCAGCAGGCGTCCGGAACAGCCGCGCGCCAGCACCATGCCTGCACCGAACAACAACCCGCCGATGATCGCTCCGGACCAGGAACCGGTCACAGCCATCATCCTGGCCTGGCTGCTGTCGAACAGGCCTGAAGTCTCTGCTCCTTGAACCAAAACCAGGGCCGCTGAAAACGTCAGGAGCCATACGGCCATGCGCGGACCGAGCTGACCACGAGCAAATTCAACGGTTGCAGCGCGCAAGCAAAAGGAAGATCGCTGGGCGGCAAAACCGAAGACCAGTCCGGTCAGGAGCCCGAACAGCGCGGCCAGGCGAGCTTCATCCAGGTGGTCGAGCAGAAAGGTTATGTCCATCGCGGTCTCCTCTCCATTCGATATCCCGCAGCGGCATCTTTTGCCTTGATCTGTGTCAGCATCGCTGCCGGAACACATCAGGCGCTGCCAGTTCACCTGACCTTAAAGGCAGTTTGCTAAAACCGGATCGACACAGGCAGGTATCATGGTCAGAAGTCTCTATCTCGAACAGGCGAAAGCGCCGGCGCCCCGGACTTTTGTCCTAGCGGAATTGCTGGGCTCGCTCAGCTATGCGCTGGATATGACCGAGGGCCAACCCGAGGGTCATTGCATTCGGTGTTGCTACATCGGGATGGCCATCGGCCACAAGCTTGGCCTCAACGATGACGCGCTTGCCGACCTTTACTATGTTCTGTTGCTGAAGGATCTCGGCTGCAGCAGCAACGCTGCCCGCATCTGTGAGCTTTATCTTGCCGATGACATCAGCTTCAAGCGCGACTTCAAGACAATCGACGGATCGCTCAGCGCTGCCCTTCGCTTTGTGTTCCGCAAGACCGGCCTGAAATCAGGCCTGTCGGAGCGCATCCGGGCTATCGTCCATATCCTGCAGAATGGCGGTGAACTGGTGCGTGATCTCATCGAAACCCGCTGCCACCGCGGTGCGGATATTGCAGCGAAGATGCGCTTTTCCGAAGCGGTGCAAGATGGCATCCGCTGCCTGGATGAACACCACGACGGTGCCGGCAAGCCGCTGGGCCTGAAGGGCGATCAGGTACCGGTTGCCTCCGCTATTGCTCTTCTGGCGCAGGTTGTCGATGTTTTCCAACTCGAGCACGGACCGGATGCTGCCTTGCGCGAGGTGGCAGCGCGTTCCGGCAGTTGGTTCGCGCCGACGCTTGCCCAGGCTTTTGCTGCCGTGTCCGCCGACGCCAAGTTCTGGATGGGACTGGCCCGGACTGATCTGGATGCTGTCGTCTTCGCCATGGCACCGGGCCTGCGCGCCCATGAGGTCGATGCGGATTATCTTGATGAAATCGCCGAGGCCTTCTCGGACATCGTCGATGCCAAAAGCCCTTATACGGCGGATCATTCCAATCGTGTCACGCTGTATACAGATCTCATCGCCGAGGAACTTGGCCTTGATCCTGAACATCGCCGCTGGCTGCGGCGGGCTGCCCTGTTGCATGATCTCGGCAAGCTCGGTGTCAGCAATCAGGTGCTGGACAAGCCGGGGAAGCTTGATGACCTTGAGTGGAGCTCTGTCCGCTCTCACCCTGCGGCCAGTGAAACAATTCTAGCCCGGGTGCCTGCCTTTGCCGACATTGCCCCGGTTGCCGGTGCTCACCATGAAAGACTGGATGGAAAAGGATATCCGCGAGGCCTCAAGGGCGATGACATCTGTCTTGAAGCGCGCATTCTCACCGTCGCCGACGTCTTCGATGCCTTGACGGCAGAGCGTCCCTATCGTGGACCGATGCCGATTGCCAAGGCCCTTGCCATCCTCGACGAGGAAGCCGGGTTTGCCTTTGATCCGGCATGTATAACCGCCCTGAAGTCGGGCCTGGCCCGTCTCGATGCGGCGGTTGCTGCCTGAGGGCGGACTGCGCCGGCTGTCATTCGACTTGCTCAATTCGAGCCAGTTCGTGCTCAATTGAAGCGTCTTCTGATTTATGGCGCTGACGGGTCGTTTCTTTCGTTGCGTCTTGTGAAGATGCCCTGCCGCCCTTTCCGGCGACAGGGAGCAGTCTGGTCAGACCTTCGCTTCCCAGGACTTGTAGGATGTCCGCGCGGAGGCTGGGGTCGCGTCGGAGATCTTGCGGATGTTGGCCCAGGTCTGTTTGTAGTTCGGCAGGATCAACTCGTTGACACCTGCGTTCACGACATTGCCCTGGGTGCCGCTGGGTGCACCGAAGATCATGAATGTCTCGCCCTTACGGGCGGTGGGTTCAGGATAAACCAGTGCCTGTGTGGCGCCGACATCATTGTAGACTTCGACCATGTCGCCCTGGGCAATCCCCAAGGTTGCCATATCATCCGGATGGATCTGGATGAAGGGCACGGGGAAGCGATCCATGACGAAGTCGTTCTTCTGGTCCAGGAACCAGTTTTGCCAGTTCATGTTGGCGCGGCCATTGTTGATGAGGAATGCGTAGTTTGCCTTCTGTTGGGCTTTGCCCGCCGCCTGCAGTCCGCGCCATTGCCCCATGCAGAACAGGGCCTTTCCATCCGGTCCACCGAACTTTCCGTCAGTGTAGAGGCGTTTCGTTCCAACGATCGTTTCCCCGTCGAGACCGGTTGCAGGCTCCTGGAAGCCATTGTTGCCCATCTTGCGCAAACGTTCATAGGTGACGAACTCGCCGCCATGGGCGTTGTTGTGATAGCCGTCCATGAAGGCGTCTTCTTCGCTTGCCCAGTCGTAGCCCTTGAACTGGTCAGCGTAGTCACCGCGTCCGTCCTCGCGCAACACGCGTTCGAGGTGCTGGGCGAGGGCTGCAGCGATCATGCAGTCCGGCTTGGCGGCCCCCGGAGGGTCCATGTAGCGCTCTACGAGGCGCATCCGCCGTTCGCCGTTCATCGAGGTAAGGTTCATCTCACCGGACTCGACTGCAGGCAGGATCACATGCGCGGCCTGGCCGATCTGGGTGTTAATGATGTCGACATTGACCGAAAAGATGCCGCCGGCATTAATCGCACCGACGATCGCATCGACAAGTTCCTCGCGGGTGGCGCCGGCGCGGGCATCCATCGCTTCCTTCACCATATTGGTCCGGCGATTGTAGACGCGCTTGAACTCGGCCGCGTTCAGCGTTGTCTTGTAGTGATCATTGGCCCAGATATGGTGCACCTTGCCGCGACCGGCGATGATGAGCTGATCGATATAGGGGGCCGGACGGCCGACATGGGCATCCGACGGGCGGACATAGCCTTCCTGGTGGCCACCAAGACGGCAGACGCCGCCGCCCTCCCGGCCGATGTTGCCGGTCGCAAGGCCAATGTTCACCAGAGCGCCAATCACCCGATAGTTGTCATTGCCCCAGATGATGCCTTTTTCGTAGCCGGTGCAGCATTTCCGGCGGGAGCCGTCCTCTTTCGGCTTGGCAATCCATTCCGCGGCCTTGATGATGTCCGCTTCGCTGAGGCCGCAGATCGCAGCGCCATCTGCAAGTGACATGCGGCAGGCCTCGCGGGCGGCGGCAAAGGATCCGAGGCTCGCCGGATGCGCCTCGTCCTGCGCAACCGCGACATCACCCTGGAACGTCGAGGCCTTGATGAATGCTTCGTCGACCCAGCCCTGATCCGCAATGTAGGTGAACAGCGTGTTGAAGAGGGCGAGGTCCGATCCACTGGCAATGGCCAGGTGCAGGACGTTTTCGGCGCCCGCAATCTGCTCGGCTGAACTGACCGTCACGGTTCGGCGCGGATCGACAACAATCACCCTGGCGCCGTTCTGCATCCCCTTGACCATGTGGTTGAGGTAGAGGTTGGTCTGGCATTCCATCGGATTGGTGCCGACAAGCAGGATGGTGTCGGTCAGCTGATAGTCTTCATAGGCGTAGTTCAGTTCACCTATGCCCATGTCCCGAGTCGAGTGGACCTCGGAATTGTAGGCCGGCCGGTTATGGATCCGGCAGTTCTTGACCTTCATGGAGCCGAAATAGAGCTTGCCAGTCCCCCAGGTGTTCTCGTAGCCGCCGGCAGAGCCACCATGGTCAAACATCGAGACGAAGAGATCGTCCTCGTCATCCTTGTTAATCACCCGGGCGGTTACACGGGCGACGAGATCGAGTGCGTCATCCCAGGAGGTTGGCTGCCAGGTGCCATAGCGCCAGACCATCGGTTCGGTCAGGCGTTGCTGTTGGGTGCCAAGTACGTCGGATCTCCGGTTTTCCGCCATCCGGGCTCCGCGAATGGACCCGAGACCGGAGTTCACTTCGCAATTAACGTCCGGCTTGATGACGAGATGAACGTCTTTGCCGTCCTGGCGCACCACATTGTACATCGACGGGGCGTACCAGGCTTCGGCATCGGCGCCTTGCTGCTGGCTGAGGTCGACGCCAAACTTGTTGGCGCCGGGTGCCGTACCGCCCTGCTTGTTGACCGGCCACGTGTAGGCCTTGTAGCCGCATCCGACGATGCAATAGTGGCACGTGACATTGTGTTCCTTAGCGTCCGCCGGAATGATGGGCAGACGGTCGATCTGGCGCTTGTAAGCCATGTCTCTTCTCCCTCAGCTTTCCAGCACGTTTGACAGGCGACCGTAGATGAGCTCGTCCACGCCCTCGGCGTAAATGTCGCCCTCGTCATCGACGCGAAGATCGAACTGCGGCAGGTTCTGCGTTGCATGACCCCAGATCTGCTGTCCTCCCTTTTCGCAGTCAAAGCGGGAGTAGTGACCGGGACAGTTCAGTGCTTTGTCCTCTGCGCTGTAGTTCATGACATAGCCCTTGTGCGGGCACAGGACGGAAAAGGCGACGATGTCGCGCTCCGGGCCAGCGCCTCCCTCAACGGCGGTGCCGAGCTTGAGCAGGATGCCGGGGCTGTCCTCGTCCGGATAGGCGATGTCCATCGGCTCGTTGACGACAAGGTCGGAGATGTTGGCAAGGCGGTTTGCCGGATAGTCGACCAGCGCCCTGGCCTGGGCCTTGGCAGGTCCCGTCGATACAACTGCGGTTGCCGCCACACCGGCGACACCTGCAAGGCCACCGCGCAGGAACTGGCGCCGGCCAACATCGATCAAGCGATTGCATTTCATGAGTGTGATCCTCCCTCAAACTCGCGTCGGACAAACGCTAGCAAGGGCAGAAATCCGCAACAACACCAACACTCCTGCGGGTGCAATGCGGGAATGCTTTGATGTGAAAGCCTTTTTTGGAGTGTTCAGAAATCCGAACAACCCAAGGAGATCAAAGACCCAGACGTTGCATCTTTTCCCACAAGGTCGTGCGGGAGACGCGCAGTAACTGGGCTGCCTTGGTGACCTGGCCTCCGGCCCGCTCCAATGCCGCGATGATCTGATTGCGTTCGGCGACTTCGCGGGCCTCCGACAGGCTCATCATCCGGCTCTCATCCCGGTCGGTGATGCGTTCGGGAAAGAGGTCTGACGGAAACAGCATATCGTTGGTTGCCCGGCTCATGCCCTGGATGAGCCGGGCCCTCAGCTCGCGCCCGTTGCCGGGCCAGTCATAATCCCGAACCGCCTGGTCGGTGAGTTCACTGATCCCGCGCAACTGGGACGGCTGGCGGGTGTTCAGAGGACCAAACAGCCGGTGCAGGAGCCAGACCGCGTCATCCGGCCGATCCCGCAAGGGCGGGATCGGGATTTCGTTTTGACCAATCTGAGCCAACAGGTCACTGCGCAGTTGCGTCGCCCTGAGACGATCTTCCTCGCTTGAGCCACAGGCAGCCAGCATCCGGCAATCCGGTTTGCCGTCGAGCCAGCGCATCAGGCAGCTCTGGTCGTCGGCTGTCAGATAGCTGATCCCATTCAGGAACAAGGTGCCTTCGCCGACGTTCTGTAGCCCGTGCTGCAACTCGTCCGATGCATTCGCCGAGCGGCCAAGATTGATGTGCACGAAGGGGGCGGACCTCCGATCCGAACGGGTATGGATCGCCTTTGCAATCAGCGCTTTGCCGGTCCCGACCGCCCCGCGAATGAGGACCGGCTCATCGTGACCACTCGCCTTGAGGACCAAGAGTTCGCAGGCTTGGGCGGCTTGCGAAGGACCAAGCAGCTCAAGGATGGGCCCTGCCTCCGAAAGCCTTGGCCGCAGGAGGATGAGCAGCCGATTGAGGAAGGCCGTCATGTCGAAGGGCTTCGTGATGTAGTCGCCTGCCCCGCGATGCAGCAGCCTGACCGCCTGGTCGATACTGCCCTGTCCGGTCAGGAACAGGAACGGAGGAGGGGAGGACGTCTGGCACAGAGCCGAGAAAAGCTCTTCGCCATTGCCATCCGGCAGGTGAATATCGCAGACGACCAGATCGATCGGCGCGCGCGGTGTGCGCAGCGCACCGAGGGCGCGTTGGGCAAGCTTGATCCAGACCACCTCGGCTCCTTCGAGTTTCAGCCGCTGGTAGATCGAGCCTCCCATGATTTCATCATCCTCGACCAGGGCGATGCGGCGTCCTTTCAGCATCGGAGATGTCCTTGGACTGGCAGTGAAACGGCGATTTCTGTCAGGTTGCCCCGGCGAGCGCTGGCGACGTCGCCGCCCAGATCAAGCACCAGGCTGCGGACAAGCCGCAGTCCGACCCCACCTCCCGGTTCCACGGGGTCGTCGGTCAGGAGCCGGTTCATGGCAGGTGGGGGCATGCCCGGGCCATTGTCCTGGATGATGAGTTGCAGGGTTTGATCCTGCTGCTGTGCCCTGAACGTGACGGTGCCTCCGGCACCTGCTGCCGCAGCGGCGTTCAGCAGCAGGTTCAAGGCGATCTGGCGCACCGGGGCAGACGGGAAACCGCAAAGGAGCGCCGGCGGGGCGACAACCGACCATTCCAGCGACT
Organism: Pannonibacter sp.; assembly: GCF_051860505.1. Lineage (NCBI taxonomy): Bacteria > Pseudomonadati > Pseudomonadota > Alphaproteobacteria > Hyphomicrobiales > Stappiaceae > Pannonibacter > Pannonibacter sp. The sequence goes on from NZ_JBHYDX010000021.1 coordinate 30,062, forward strand.
GACCCCGCAGCGTTGTTTCCGGCGCGAACAGGAGCTTCAGATCCTCGAAGTCCTCCAGTTCCAGAGGCCTGCCTTGTCGATCCAGGCGATTGTGCTCCAGCGTTGCCCGCACCACATCGCGCAGGTGCTTCAGCCCGCGATCCAAGAGGCTTGCCGCTTCCCGCACCGCCTCTGGCCGGTCCGCATAGCTGCGGATCGTGTCTGCGGCATTGAGCAGGCCACCGAGCGGATTGTTGATTTCATGCGCGAGGGAGGAAGAAAGGCGTCCGAGGCTGACGAAACGCTCCCGCTCGGCCAGGCGACGCTCCGCCTCTACTTTTGCAGCAGCAGCTCCGCTCATGGCATTGTAGGTCTCGAACAGGCGAGCAAGCTCACGATCCCCCTTGGGAACGAGATCCGTTGCGATGGGCTGGGGCGTGCCATTGGTCTTTGCCATGTGGCCGGCCAGCAGCCTCAGGGGGAACAGCATCCGTCGGACGGCAAAATAGCCTCCTGCCGCGAGCACCAGTGTCGCCAGCCCGTTGCCGGCCAACAAGTAGAGCAGGGCCCGGCGACGCTCGCTCTGCAGGTCGGTGATGTCGATTTCGCTGACGATCTGGCCAACCGTGCGATCCTGGAAGTTCAGGTCGCTGACCACACGCATCCGCGAGGCGGATCCGGTCAATCGCAGATCTGCCAGCGGCTGCGCGTCGCCAAGCAGCGGGGCCAGATCGCTGTCGACCGGAGCGCGGCGTGGATAAGAGGCTGCGATCACCCGCCCCGCGGCATCTGCGACAATCGTCAGCACCATGCGCTGGTCTTCCATGGCGGAAGACGCCCGATCAAGTGTGTCATACACCTCCCAGACGTCCTGCCGCAGCACAGCTGGTCCGAGGGCAACCGTCAGGCCCTGGACATGCAGACGCGTGAGTTCACGAAGCCGCTCCTCTTGAGCGGTTGCCAAGGCAGACAGAACCTGGTGCGAGGCGACAATGCCGACCAGGACCATCATCCCGGCTGCGATCAGAGGCACCCGGACTGACAACGGCAAGGACAGTCGGCGCATCATGCAGGTCTCAATTCCGCCATCCGCACCCGGATGCCGTCGAAGAGGTCGGTTTCTGCAGCCGCGATCCGGTCCAGTTGCATCATGCCCAGTGCCGCTTTGCCATCACTGGTTTTTTCAAGCGAAAGCAACGCACGTTGAAGACCAAGTACCATGTCATTCGATGCCAGGTCGCGCCGGGCAACGAAGGGGGGAAAGCCAAGCAGCTCTGACTGACTGACCACACGTGTAAGCGCGGTCAAGGCTGGCTCAACTGCGGTCAAGGCTTCCCAGACATACCCATCAACACTACCCGAACGGGCAAGGCCTGAAGCGACTGCGCGCACGACATTGCGATGTCCATAGGTGAACAATGTCCGGCTGAAAAAGCCATCCGGCTTCAGGCCCCGGCGTGCCAGGTCGGAAGCTGTGACCAGCCAGCCGGAGTTGCTGTCCGGATCGGAAAAGGCATGCGTGCTTCCCGTGAGATCGTCGATGCTCGTCGCAGGATCGCTCGCTTCGACGATCAGATAAGACCTGTAGAGGGGGGCTCCCCGCCAGATTGGAACGCCGAGAAGCGACAAGGATGCTTCATGCTGGAGATACGGATAGCCGCAGAGCCATGCGGCGGTGACACCGCCTTCCAGCACGAGCCCCGTTACTTCCTGATAGGTCCGTCTCTGCACCAGTTCGACAGGCCGGCCGGTGGCCTGTTCAAGCGCAGCCCGCAGTCGGGCCAGAACGGCGCCGTCATTGTCGAGAAACACCGGCGTCAGCCCCAGTCGAACATGCTCGTCCGCGCGCAGGATCGCCGGCATTGCCAAAAGCGCGCCGGCTCCGGCAAGCAAGCCGCGACGTGAAAACGTTCCGGTCATTTCGGGTTCCTCTCCCGACTTCAGCATAGGGTCCGCTCGTGACAACAGGCAAGCGGCATGCTTCAATCGCCGGCATATCCGGTTAAGATGGCGGCGCTCTCACTTCCCCGAACTCAGGCAAGGGATCCATGCATGCCGTCCACTTTCCTGGTTTTTCTTGGATCCGCCCGCGATAGCACGCCGCCGCAGCCCAGGCGGCTCGGGCACCGGGTTGCCCTTGCCTGTTGCCAGCACCTCGACGCGGCCGGTCACACAAGCAAGCTCGTCGATCCGCTGGCCCATGATCTTCCGCCGGTTTTCAAGCCGCATTTTGCCTATGCCGCTGGCCGAGCACCCGGCGATATCGATGACCTGGCGAAGGCGATTGCTGCAGCTGACGGCTATGTCATGGTCAGTCCGGAATATAATCACTCCATGAGCCCGGCCTTGATGCATCTGCTGAACCACTTCGGGAGTTCACTGTTTTCCTACAAGCCAAGCGCTATCGTGACCTATTCGGCCGGCCAATGGGGCGGTGCGAGAGCGGCCGTCGGCATGCGGGCATTTCTCTCGGAACTTGGGTGTCTGCCGGTGTCGGCCATGGTCCATGTCCCCAAGGCGCAAGAAGTCTTTGCCGAAGACGGAAGCTGCCTTGAAACGGTCGATATGGCCGTTTGGCATCAATACCTTGGGCGTGCTTTCGATCAGTTGGTCTGGTGGTCGGATGCGGCCGGACGTCAACGCAGCTTGGGCGACCTGCCCACCCCTGCCTTCTCCCGTTCCCCTTCCGAGCGCAATGCACCTTGAGCGGAATCGCGGTCGATCCCACCAACGCCCCAGGTGAAGGCATGCTCGGGAGGCACGGGCTTCAGATGATCGCTGCGCGGACCTTGGCCGAGATCCATTCGGATACGATTACTGTCGCAAGGATGACCAACAGGATCATTGTCACCTGCGGCCAGGCAAGGACATTGAGAGAGGACTGCAGCTTTAGCCCCAGGCCTCCGGCGCCGACCAGGCCGAGGATCGCGCTTTCCCGAATGTTGATATCCCAGCGAAACACCGTGATGCCCCAGAATGCCGGCAGAACCTGCGGGACAATTGCATAAGTCAGGACTTGCGGCCCGCTGGCACCTGTTGCGGTAATTGCCTCGACCTGCCGGATGTCCGTCTCTTCGATTGCTTCGTAAAGAAGCTTACCGATGAAGCCGATCGATCTGAGACCGATGGCGATGATCCCGGCCAAAAGTCCCGGGCCCAGGATGGCAACAAGCAGAAGCGCCCAAATAAGCGAGTTGATCGATCGTGACGCGACAATTACGAACAATGCCGCCGGACGGAGTATCAGGTTTGAAGGAGTGGTGTTTCGCGCGGCCAGGAATGCAACTGGCACAGCCAGGATGACGCCCAGGAGTGTGCCGAGGGTCGCCATGTTGAGTGTGTCCCAGAGCGGCCACAACAGCTCTGGCAGATAGCTGATCCGTGGCGGCAGCATTCGGCCGCCAATGTCGGCGGCCTGACGCGGCGCGTCCGCGATGAAGTACCAGATCGTGTCCTTCGTCATGACCTGCCAGCACCAAACGAAGAGGGCGACAAGTCCAAGCCAGCCGAACCAGAGCGCAAGGCGGGCTTTTGTGCTTCTGAACTGCCATTTCTGCGGCAGTTTGGACGGCGCTGAGACTGGCGCGAGAGTCATTGCAGGAACTTCCGCAGATAAGATGATGAATACTCGGCGACCATGACGATCATGATGATAATCAGCAGGATCGCTCCGGCACTGTCATATTCATACCGGTCGATTGCTGTGTTCAACGTCGAGCCAATCCCACCGGCCCCGACGATGCCAATGACAGCACTTTCGCGGAAGTTGATGTCCAGCCGATAAAGCGACAGCCCGATCAATCGCGGCATGACCTGTGGCTGGATAGCGTAGTTCACAAGTTGCAGCCAGGATGCGCCAGTTGCCCTGATTGCTTCTGCCTGGGCTTCATCGATATCCTCGATGTCTTCTGCCAACAGCTTTGAAATAAAGCCGATGGTGGCGAAAGACAGAGTGAGAAAGCCGGCGAACGGACCAAAGCCAAACATCGCGACAAAAAATATGGCGATTATGACTTCCTGGAGGGCGCGGGACAGCGCAATAATACCTCGGCAGATCATGTAGACCCAACGCGGGGCAAGATTACGCGCGGCGCCAATCCCGATTGGAATTGAAATTGCAATTCCGACGACAGTCGAAGTCAGCGTCATGGTGAGGCTTTCGGACAGTCCCTTGGAGATATCCCGCCAGCGTGACGTGAAATCAGGGGTCAGAAATCCCTCAATGAAGCGCATGCCGCGGGCCATGCCTTCGACAACTCTTGTCCAGTTGACGTCGAGTGTGCCCAGTGCGAGGACGAGATAGGCAAGGGCTCCAAGCTGAATGACGATGCGCCAGGTCCGGTTCGTCAGGATCTGCGGTGGGCGTCGCCAAGTGGTCGGATATGCCGTGCTCATACGCCGATCCTAGCCAGGATGCGTCGTTGTTCTGCTTCGGCTTCTCCTTGCTCCTCATCTCCTTTGCGCATGGCTGCCCAATCCTCGGCGCCGTAGATGTCCGTCAGGGCTGTTTCGGTCAGGTCGGAAGGAGGTCCGTCAAAGACAACTTCACCGGCCCGCAAGCCGATGATGCGCTGCATGAACTGCTGGGCAAGCGGAACGTCATGGATGTTGACGATGGCCGGCAGATTGCTCTCCGCACAGATCTCGATGATTAGGCGCATGATCTGGCGGCTTGTCTTCGGATCAAGGCTTGCTGTCGGTTCGTCGACCAGAAGAAGCTCCGGTTCCTGGGCCAGCGCTCGTGCAATGCCGACACGCTGGCGTTGGCCGCCGGAAAGCGCATCAGCGCGCTTGTCGGCGTGGTCAAGAAGGCCGACGCGGTCAAGCAGGCGATAGGCGCGCTGAATGTCCGCGGGAGGAAACCGACGGAAGTAGCTTTGCCAGAAGCCAACGTAGCCGAGCCGCCCAGACAGTACATTTTCCATGACGGTCAATCGCTCGACGAGGGCATACTCTTGGAAGATCATGCCGATACGGCGGCGTTGCCGGCGGAGGGCACCAGCCGACAGGCCGGTGAGAGCCGTGCCGCCCAGAATGACTTCGCCCGAACTGGGTTCGACGAGGCGATTGATGCAGCGAATGAGCGTAGACTTGCCCGCACCGGAGGGCCCGATCAGGCCGACGACTTGTCCTTGTGGCACGATGAGGCTGACCGCATTCAGCGCTTTGTCGCCGGTGCGATACGTCTTTGTAAGGGCGCGCAATTCAAGCATCGTAGCCACCATCAAGAAAGACAATGCGGGCGGCAGGCCGCCCGCACAAGTCTAGTTTGAAAATCTTACTTGCAATCGTAAGACACGCCAGTGGCTTCATCGATCTGCCGGATCACCGACCATGTGTCCTTGAAGGTGATCGGAATGAACTGCGCTTCGTCGGATTTGGAGAACTCAGCTGCCAGCGACGAACCCTCCCACTTGAAGGTGGCAAAGCCTTCCTTGATCTTGTCCTGCAGTGCCGGTGTCAGGTTGTGGGCCGTGCCGTAGCCGGTGGTCGGGAAAGTCTGCGACTTGTAGATCGACACAACCTGATCAGCCTTGATCACATCACGCTCAATCATGCGGGTCATGACCGAGTTGGCGATGGCCGCAGCCGGGTAATCCTTGTTGGCAACGCCGAGGATCGAGTTGTCGTGTTTGCCTGAAAAAACCGGTTCGAAGTCGGTGCCAGCAACGAGATTGTACTGGGCCTTCAGCAGGGCGGACGGTGCCTTGAAGCCGGAGTTGGACGTTTCCGCCGTGAAGGCGAGTTTCTTGCCCTTCAGGTCTTCAACTTTCTCGATGCCCGAGCCGGGATGAGTGATGATCTCCATCTCATAGCCGAAGGAACCATCTGCCTTCGCCATCATCGTGAACGGCCGGAAGCCAGCGCATGCAACGGCAAGCGGGTTGGATCCAGTGTTGAAGCCTGCGATATGCAGGCGACCGGCGCGCATGGCTTCAATCTGTGCAGCGTTGGAATCAACCGGGAAAAACTGGACCTTCTTTCCGGTGACGCTTTCCATGTGAACCAGGAAATCCTTCCAGGCTTCCGCATAGACGGCCGGATCTTCAACTGGCGTGTAGGCGAAGATGAGCGTCGAGGGGTCAACCTGCTGGCTTGCATCTGCCGGAATGTCGGCGATCATATCGCCATCCGCGTCCGTATACCGAGTGTCGAGCTTGAATTCCGCCATCGCCGGCAGGGAAAGGGCAAGCGTCAAGGCCGCAGAAACGAGAATGGTACGCATCAGATCCTCCTTTTAAAGATTAGGAGTTTGCGTAACGGCAATTTGTATCACTGGAATGACACCTTCGTCTGAGCGGAAGGTCTTGTAGATCAGACGCGGCGACATGGTGAACTGCGATGAACACAGCTCGACTGGTTTGGCTTTTGCGAAATGAAGTCAAGCGCTCTGGCGGATGACCAGTTCCGGCGCGAGGCGGACGACTTCTGCTGTGCGGCCGAGGAAACCGGGCGATGAGGCCGCATCCCCTTCCGGCGAGCCCGATGCCCCATCACTTTGAATGCGTTTTGTCAGCAGGCGCAGGGCTTCGCGTGAGGTCTCGAGAACCGGATTGCGCACGGTCGTCAATTGGTACGGCTCCCAGGCGGCGGCCGGGATGTCATCGAAACCGGCGATCGCGACATGGCCCGGGACAGACATTCCCAGGCGCCGCGCGGCTGCGATGGCGCCGAGGGCCATTGCGTCATTGCCGCACAGGATCGCATCCGGCTTGTCATGGGCAGTCAGCAGGGCAAGCGCCTGCGCAAGGCCACTGTCGACGGAGTAGTCGCCGGTTCGGGCCGCAAGCAGGTTCAGCCCGCGTCGATCAAGGGCCTCCATCAGGCCGTTCTGCCGCTCGATGTTGGAGAAGGTGTCAGGGGTGCCGCCAATCCAGGCGAGCCGCTTGCGACCCGACCGCGTCAGATGATCGACCAGAAGTTCGAGGCCCAGGCGGTTGTCGCAGCACACGGCATCGGTATCATCGCCGGGAAGGACGCGGCCGACCATCACAATCGGAGCTCCAGACGAACGGCACCGTTCGGCCAGTGTCGGACTGACGGAGCCCGCAGCAACAATTGCCCCGTCAACCTGATAGGCAAGAGCATCCTCAAGGGCATTGTTCAGTTCGTCACCGGGCTGCACCTGCAGCAGCAGGGGCCAGTAGCGCGCCGTCCGGATCTCGCGGCTCAGCGTTTCCAGCAGCCAGGCTTCATAAGGGCGGGAGACCGCGCCCACGACCAGGGCAATCAGGCCCGTCTGGCTTCCGGTGAGGCCACGCGCAATACGGTTGGGCTGGTACCCCAATGTTGCGGCGACAGCCAGAACATGCGCACGCTTGCGCGCGGCAATGGGGGCGCCTTCCGTGAAGGCGCGGGACACCATCGCGCGGGAGACCCCCGCCGCTTCGGCAACATCATCGGCTGTGACGCGCATCTGTTCTCCGCCAGGCTTGAAACCGCGTGCGGCTACTGCATCGCACAAAAACCACGTGAATGCAAAAGTCTTTGACATGAAACTGTCATCCATCAAACATAGATTGCACGCGCGTTCAATCGGAGGAAGCCATGGGAACGGAAGCGCTGTCGCTGGAGGGGGTGTCCATTCGCCTTGGAAAGACCCTTGTTCTCGACCGCATCTCGCTGGAGGTGCCGGCCGGCAGCTTCACTTGTCTGCTCGGGCCCTCCGGCTGCGGCAAGACCACCCTGCTGCGCTCAATTGCCGGGTTCGCTCCGCTTGCAGCGGGCGACATCAAGGTGGGCGGACGCTCGATCGCGACGCTGGCACCAGAGGCCCGTCAGACGGCGATGGTGTTCCAGTCCTATGCCCTGTGGCCGCATATGACCGTGGTCGGCAATCTGACCTATCCGCTCAAACTGCGCGGCTTGCCGAAAGCTGAGCGCGAGGCGCGGGCGGATGCAATCCTCTCGCTGCTTGGCCTTGAGGGGTATGGTCCGCGTGCGGTGACCAGTCTGTCGGGTGGTCAGCGCCAGCGGGTTGCGCTTGGGCGCGCATTGATCATTGATCCGCCCTTGCTGCTGCTCGACGAGCCGCTGTCCAATCTCGATGCCTCGATCCGCCGCAGCCTGCGCGGCGAACTGCGTCGTCTGCAGCAGAAAATCGGCATCACCACCATCATGGTGACCCATGACCAGGATGAAGCGCTCGCCATGGCCGATCGTATCGTCCTGATGCGCGATGGTCAGATCGTCCAGGTGGCCGGCCCGGAGCAACTCTACAGCGCGCCGGCAGACCTCGGGGCAGCCCAGTTTCTTGGGGTCGACAACGTCCTGGTTGCTGCGCCGGATGATCCGGCTGCACCGGGAGCGACCCTGGTCGGCTTCCGCACCGAAGATGCACACGTGTTCACTGATGCGGCGGAACGTTCAGGTGTTCCAGCGCTCACCCGGAAGGGCAAGGTTACGACCTGCGCCTATGCCGGTGGTGGCTATCAGGTCGGCATCGACGTTGCCGGCGAAAGCCTGTCGGCCTGTTCGGCCAGCCCTGTGTCATCAGGGGCTGATGCCTTCCTCTCCGTTCCGGCATCGATGCTCATGAGTTTCGACGCCAACACCCGCCTGCTCCAGGGGATCAGGCACTAACTCTCCAACACTTGGACCTAAGGGAAGACAGTCATGAATATCAGGATAGCATTTGCCAGCCTGCTGGCAGCCTCGGCCCTTGCCACCAGCGTCTCCGCCCAGACCCTGAACGTGGTCACGGCCGGCGACACCAACATGGTGGACTACATCAACGACTACCTCGGTCCGAAGTTCGAGGAGAGCCATCCTGGCGTCACCGTCCGCGCGGTTGGCACCGGCCCGGGCGACGGCGGCAGCCAGGCAATCTTTGAAAAGATCAACGCCCAGAAGGACAAGGATGTCTGGGATGTGGACGTGGCCGTCGTGCATCAGCGCATGGCCGGGCAGATGGTTCAGGATGGTTTGCTGGCAAATTATCGTGACGGGCTGACCACGGCCAAGCTCGTCACCCGCGAGACCGCAGAAAACGCACTCGGCGTGAACGTGTCTGGCTATGTCATGCCGATGTTCCACAGCCAGATCGCGATTGCCTACAACCCGGATGTCATCGCTACCCCGCCGCAGTCCTATGAAGAGCTGGCCAAGTGGGTGAAAGAGAACCCGGGCAAGTTCGGCTACAACGGCATCACCGGCGGCATGGCCGGGGTTGGCTTCGTGTTTGGCTGGATGTACGCCTTCTCGGACATGGCGGACGAGATCCGCAATGGACCGTGGGTGGATGGCGCCGCCGACAAGTGGGCTCCGGCCTTGGCGTCGCTGCGCGACTTCAACCAGAGCGTTGTCATGACCCCGGGCAATGCCGGCACTCTGGATGCCATGAACCGCGGCGAAATCGCCATGGGTCCGGTGTGGATGGACATGTTCTACACCTGGGTTGCTGACGGTCGTCTGAACCCCAACCTGAAGCTGATGATCCTGTCGCCGGGCATGCCGGGCCAGCCGATGTACTATGCGGTACCGGCCAAGGCCGCACAGGCTGACCTTGCCAAGGAATTCATCGCCTTCGCAACCAGCCCGGCGGTTCAGGCCGAAGGCATTGTCCGCCGCTTCAACTGGTTCCCGGGCATTGATCCGCAGAACGTGAAGTCGGAACTCACCGACGCCGAGTGGAACCGTCTGTTCGCGGACGTTGCTCCTGAAACGCTGGCTGAGCGCGGTTGGTCCATGCCGCAGGCGAAGTATTTCGCAGCGATCCTGGAAGCCTACGAAAAGAACGTCGCCAAGTAAGGCGTAAACTACCCGGTCCGGCTGACACGCCGGACCGGGCTCTTGCTGTTGATGACAGGTCGGCCGCCAAGGGGTGGACAGGCCGGCGAACAGGACCTACGGACATGACTGCAACGACGTCCGCCGGTGCCCGGCAGACCCCTCCGGACCGCGTACCTGGTTCTGCCAGTCGACACCTTTCGGGCATGCTCCCTGGGCTGCTGCTTGTCGCGCCGGCGCTGACGGCTATCGGTTTGCTCTATGCCGCGCCGCTTGTACGGTCGCTTGTGACGGCATTCGTCGGAGAAGACGGCACTTTTACCTTCGCCAATCTGGCAAAGGCGCTGGAGTTTTATGGTGCCGACATTCTCTTCTCTATCCTTGTCACACTGGCTTCGCTGGCGCTGATCGCGGCGACATCCATCGCGATTGCCGGCTATCTGACGCTTGGGCAAAGCCGCTGGGCAGTGCCGTTGCTGCGCTGGATGTACCGTTGGCCGTTGTTCATTCCCTTCATTGTTGCCGGCCAGACTGCGCGCTCGTTCCTGGCCCGCAATGGCATGCTGAACACGCTGCTCGCGGATGCGGGTGTTCTGGACGCGGCTGCTGCACAAAGCCTGCTCGACTGGCGCGGCCTGGTGCTGACCTTCGCCTGGAAGCAGGTCCCCTTCGTCACCCTGCTGCTGGCCGGGGCGATGGCCTCGCTTGATCGCTCGACCATCGAGGCTGCCCGAAACCTCGGTGCCGGCCGGTTCCGGTGCTTGTTCGAGATCGTGTTGCCACAGGTTCGTCCGCAATTGTTCGTGGCACTTGTCTTGTCGCTGGTCACCCTGCTCTCCGTCCTGTCCGTCCCGGTGATGCTGATCTCTGGCAACCCGACCATGATGACGGCGATGATGGCGCACAGGGTCACCTATTATGGCGACTACGCCGTCGCCAACGCGCTTGGCCTGTTCTCCTACCTTCTGACGGCCGCGGCGGCCTGGGCCTACCTTCGCATGAGCCTGAAAGAGAAGGCGAACCCATGAGCAACCTGTCCGCAACTCTGCGCGGCGCCGGCTCGGCCCTGGGCCTTGCCATCGCCATGGGTCTTGTCGCCTTTGTTGTCTTCGGACCTCTGGCCAACCTCGCCATCTGGGCCTTTGCCGAGCAATGGTTCTACCCGAACCAGTGGCCGACCCGCTGGGGCTTTGAGTTCTGGGGCCGGGTTTTCCGGCCGCGCGCCGGCGCGTGGGATTCTTTGTGGAATTCAGTTTTGATCGCCGTTGCGACGGTTGGCCTGTCGATGGCGCTGTCAGTGCCTGCCGGCTATGCGCTGGCGCGGCTTGCCTTGCCCGCCCGCAGCCTGATCATGCTGATCTTCCTGCTGCCCCAGGCTTTTCCTTCCCTGCCGATCTTCGTCAACATTGCCGCCATCTTCTATAATTTCGGGCTTAACGGCACGCTGTTCGGCGTTGTGCTGGTGCATTCGCTGCCGGGCCTCGTCTATGCGGTTTGGATTGCCACCGCGGCGTTCTCGGCCGTTGATCGCAGCATGGAAGAAGCCGCGCGCAATCTCGGAGCCGGCCCGCTGCGAACCTTCCGCGATATCACTCTGCCGCAGGCCTTTCCCGGGCTGATGGCCGCGTCGATCTTCGTCTTCCTCGACAGTATCGACGAGTTCACTGGCACCTACTTCGTCGGTGCGCCGGACATCGCAACCCTGCCGATCTTGATGTTCAATGCCAGCATGGGCGGCAATTACCAGATTGCGGCCATTACGGCGCTGATCCTGCTGATCCCCTCGGTCGGCTTCATGCTGGTCATCGAGCGCTTCTTGAAGGCTGATGTGCTCTCGCGCATTGGCCGCTGATAAAAAGACACCCCGACATATGTACATCCTTCATTTCTCCGACTTTCATCTTTTCGCAGGCGAAAAGGAAAGCACCCATCCGCGTCACGACACCGTGGACGCGGTAGAGCGGGTGCTGGCGGATGCCGCTCGTCTGACGCCGCAGCCGGATCTCGTGCTGATTTCCGGTGACCTAACGGACTGCGGCACGGCGGAGGACTATGCGCTGGCCAAGGAGATGCTGGCCGGCTTCTCGTCGCCGGTACTTGTCATCCCGGGCAACCATGATCGCCGTGCGGCCATGCGGGCGGCTTTTGGTGACAGCATTCCCTTTGCTGAAGGCCCGTTCCTCAATTTCGACCTGATCCACAAGGGCATCCGCGTCATTGGTCTCGACACGATCGTTCCAGGTGCTGTCGAGGGCGAACTTTGTCCTGACCGGCTTGACTGGCTTGCTGATCGGCTGGCTGACGAGACTGCCAGAACGCAGACGGAAAGTGCCGTCACCTTCTTGATGCTGCATCACCCACCGTTCGACCTGGCGAGCCCGTCCTGGGATGCCATGACCTTGATGAAGGGACGGCGGGAGTTCACCCAACTGATTTCAGGGTTCGAGGGACATCTGCGCCTGCTCACAGGCCATGTGCATCGGCCCCTGATCACGACGCACGCCGGACATTTCGCCGCCATCGCCGGCAGTCCGGCTTTCCAGTATGCTCCCGGCCTTGGCTGGACCGGCGAGCCGCCCTTGTCGGCGGAGCCTTATGTCTACTGGCTGCATCATATTACGGCGCCGGGGACCGTCATCACCAGCCCACGGATGATCGACCTCGGCGCTGCGCCGGTCTGAGGCGCGCCGGACCGCTCAAGCGGCTGTCACAATGGGGGCTTATCGGCCCTTCTTGTCGAGCGATCCAGGCGTCCCGGGCTCGTCTTTCACGGATTCCTGGCGCGGCTGTGAAGGTGGAGCCGGGCGAATGGGACGTGAACTGACCCACAGCTCGACGGAGTCCGTGTCGCCCAGGACGCGTGAAAAATGCAGCGTGCGCGTGTCGTGGTGAATGCTGTCGCCTGGCCCGAGGATGTAGACCTGGTCGCCAAGGTGGTACTCGAGTTGGCCTTCCAGCAGATACAGGAACGCCTCGCCGTCATGGCACATCTTTTCGGAGACATGGCCGGGGACACGATGAATGATGCTGGGATAGTTCAACGCGCCCGCAAAGCCGGGCCCGAGTTTTTCGTAGAGCTTTCCTGCCTCGCCCAGCCGATAGGTCGAGCGTCCTTCCCGCGGAGAGAACTCGCAAAACGGCTCGGGCATGCTCAGCAGCTCTTCCATCGTCGTCTGGAGCGCCGACGCAATGCGCATGAAGGAGGAGAGCGACGGACTGCTGACCCCGCGTTCGACCTGCGACAGGAAACCGATGGTCAGCTGCGTTTCCTGCGCGACAGCCTCCAGTGTCTTTCCCAGAGCCTTGCGACGCTTACGGATCGTTTTCCCGAACTCTGGCCCTGTCCCTGGCTGAGGCACATGCGTGGCAGGAGGGTGGGGTGGCAACGTCATTTGTTCTCTCGCAGTCGCAGGCGCCGGGTGTTCGAGTTGTTCCCGATATAGGCCGATTGGCAAGTTGCCGCAAACGTTGTCACGGCCCTGCAGTTTGGGGGACTCGAAGAAAAGATTATAAAATACAAATGGATGGCTTTCTGTTCGGGCCGCACAGAGAGTACGGCGCTACGATAGCTTATATATTTTGAAGCCTCACTATAATTTTTACTTCAATTTTTGCCGCAGCTCGCCTAGTGTCGCCTCGTCTCGACGAGACGCTCTGGGAGGAGAACACATGAAAAAGACTTTGTTCGCGGCTGCCCTTGCCGCAACGCTCGCGCTTGGCCTGGCGGCACCGCTGGCGGCGCAGGAACGTGGCGGCACATTGAAGTTTGCCCGCTATGACGGCTCCAAGCTGGTCGATCCGATTTATGCCGAACGCAATCCGGACATCTGGATGGTCGGCAGCCTGTACAGCACGCTCTTGGAGCGGGCACGGGATGGATCCGGCCTCACGGGTGCATTGGCGGCGAGCTTCAGCCAGTCGAGCGATGGCAAGACGATCGACATCACTTTGCGCGATGGTATCCGCTTTTCAGATGGAAGCACGGTCACAGCTGCCGATGTGGTGTTCTCGCTGGATCGTGCCCGCAATTCCGACCTTTCGCCCTGGGCCGGGCTGCTCGGCGCAATTTCCGGCGTGACCGGGGAGGGGGCCAAGGTGACGATCAGCCTGTCGCGGCCAGACCCGACCATCCTGTCGATGCTGGCCACCTTCAACACGGCCATCGTGTCCCGTGCGGCCTTTGAAAAGGCACCCGGCGCAACGGATCAGGAGAAGTCGGCGGCGCTGTTTGCTGCCGGCGGTCCGGGTGCGGGATCAGGCCCGTTCTACCTCAGTGGCTTCGAGCAGGGTGCCTCGATGTCGTTCAAGGCCAATCCCTACTACTGGAGGTCCGGTGCGGACGGAAAGCCGCTGCCCTACCTTGATGGGGTCGAGTTCCAGATCATCCCGGATGACGCCACCCGCATCCTGAAGCTGCAGGCCGGGGAAGTGGATGTCGCGGAGTTTATCCCCTTCGCCCGCATCGCCGAGCTTGGCACCGATACCAACCTGAAGATGGAACTCTTCCCCTCGACCCGCATCATCTACTCGCCGATCAACACCCGGGCCGCGCGGGCTGACGGGACGCCCAATCCGCTGGCTGACAAGCGGGTGCGCCAGGCACTCAACTACGCCACCAACAAGGAAGCGCTGGTCAGCCTCGTCCTGCACGGTGCAGGCGCGCCGATGACGTCGCCGCTGATGTCCTCCTCGACCCATATGGCTGTCAAGACCGACCCGCTCTACGGCTATGACCCGGTCAAGGCGATGGAGCTGATGCAGGAGGCCGGCTTTGCCGCTGGCACCAAGATCAAGCTCACCACCCTGGCCGGCTCGGCGGATGATGCCACTGTGTTCGCGGCCCTGCAGCAGATGTGGACCGCAGTCGGCGTCGAGCTTGTCGCCGAACAGGTCGACAGCCCGACACGCGGCGCCAAGAACCGCTCCGGCGACTTCGACATCCACACCTACGGCTGGGTTGACGACATTGCCGACCCGAGCCAGGTCGTCGGCTGGCTTGGCCACACGCCCACGGCAAAGGCGGTCGGCACGGGCTGGGAAAACACGGAGTTCAACGAGCTCTATGCCGCCGCCGCCGCCGAGATGGATCCCGAACGCCGCGCCGCCCAGTTCCGCCGCATGCAGGAAATCTATGCGGAAGAGGCACCGCTCCTGTTCATGTACGAGACGCCCTTTGCCGTCGCCCTGTCGGCGAAGGTGACCGGCTACGTGCAGACGCCGCTCGGGGCCAATGTTTTCGAGGAAGCATCCCTGCAGCGCTGAGGGTCCGGCTTGCACCCGGCCGGTCCCGGTCCGCCGGAGCCGGCCGGGTGCTCCTCGTCCGACCCCATCCATGGAACGTCAATGGCTCCCCTTCGATATCTCCTGAACCGGCTTCTGCTGCTGGTGCCGACCTTTCTTCTGGTCATGGTCATCATTTTCCTGCTGGTCCGGCTGTTGCCGGGCGATCCGGCGATTGCCCTGGTTGGCGACAAGGCTTCCGATGCCGAGCTGGCAGCTTTCCGGGAACGGCTCGGCCTCAACGCGCCGCTGGCCACACAGTTCATGCTGTTCGTCAGCTCGGTTCTCAGCGGCAATCTCGGCACCTCCCTGATGCTGCGGGCTCCGGTCTGGGACGTGATCCTGTCGCGCCTTCCGGCAACGATCTTTCTCACGGTCTATTCCGTGTCGCTGGCCGTGCTGATCGCCGGACCGCTCGCCTTCGTTGCCGCCCTCAATCGTGGCCGCTGGCCGGACACTGTCATCCGCGCCGTGTTCCAGGTCGGGCTGTCGATGCCGGTGTTCTACATCGGCCTGTTGCTGCTGACGTTTCTGGCCGCGCAGCTGCGGCTCTTTCCGGTCGGCGGCTATGGCAAGGGGCTGGCCGACAACCTCTATCACCTGTTCCTGCCAGCCATGACCGTGGCGCTCTACACCTCCGCCATCCTGATGCGGAACCTGCGCGCCGCCATCATCGAGGTGCTCGATGCGGAATACGTGCAGTTCGCCCGTGCCAAGGGCCTGCCGCTGCGTCTTGTCCTTGGGCGTCACGTGCTGCGCAACGCCCTCATCTCCACGATCACGCTGCTGGGCCTGTCCATCGGCAACCTGATGAGCGGAACGCTTGTCACCGAGACCGTCTTCGGCGTCCCGGGCGTCGGGCGGCTGATGCTCGATGCCATCTTCGGCCGCGACTATGCCCTGATCCAGGGGCTCACCCTTACCTTCGCCGTGCTGGTCACGCTGGTCTTCCTGATGACCGACCTGATCCAGAGCTGGCTTGATCCGAGACTGCGCCTGTCATGACATCGGCTTCCCCTGTTTCCGCTCCAGTTCCGCCGGCAAGTTCCCGTCGTAGCCGTGAGCTTCTGCGCGCTGCCCTCGCCAAACCCGGGCTGATGGTCGGCATGGGCATCATTGCCCTGTCGACGCTGCTGGCCCTGTTCCCCGGTTTCTTTGCCCCGCACGATCCCAACGCGATCAATGTGGCGGCCATGCGCCAGCCGCCGAGCCTCGCGCATCCCTTCGGAACCGACATGCTCGGCCGCGATGCCTTTTCGCGCGTGATCTGGGCCTATTCGGTCAACATGCAGATGGCGGTGCTCGCCACCGTCTTTGCGCTTGTCATCGGCGTCGTGGTCGGGGCGCTGGTCGGATACTACCGCGGCATCGCCGACATCATATTCGGCCGGTTTGTCGATGCGATCATCACCTTCCCGTTCCTCGTCCTCGTCATTGCCGTGGTCGCGGTGCTCGGGCCCGGCCTTGTCAACATGTACATCGCCATCACGCTGGTCGGCTGGGTCTACTATGCCCGGCTGATGCGGGCCGAGATCATCTCGCAGAAGACCAGCGACTACGCCGCAGCCGGTATCGTCATGGGCTATTCCGACCTGCGTATCATTTTCCGCCACCTGCTTCCCAACGCGATCACCCCTGTCATCGTCTACTGGATGACCGATATGGCGCTCGCCATCCTGCTGGGCAGCTCCCTCGGGTATCTCGGTCTCGGCGCCCAGCCACCACAGGCCGAATGGGGCGTGCTGATTGCCGAAGGGCGCAACTTTGTCACCACCGCCTGGTGGCTCAGCCTGATGCCGGGCATTGCCATCGTGCTGACAGGCTTCGGCTTTTCCCTCATCGGCGATGGTCTTGCCGATCTTCTGCGGCCGCGGGGATGATCATGACAACCGATGCAACACCCCGGCTGGAGGTCTCCAACCTCTCCGTCACGTTCCCGGTCGGGGCCGCCACGCTGCCCGCCGTGCGCAATGTCAGCTTCACCCTCGCCCCCGGTGAGGTGCTCGGGCTTGTCGGCGAAAGCGGCTCGGGCAAGAGCGTGACGCTGCGCTCGATCCTGGGTCTCACCCGCCGCTATGGCCAGATCGAGGGGGCGGTCCGCTGGAAGGGACAGGATCTGCTCGCGCTCAATGAGGCAGCCTTGCGCCGCGTGCGGGGCAGGGAGATCGCCATGATCTTCCAGGAGCCGATGACCGCGCTCAACCCGCTGCTGCCGGTCGGCCTGCAGATCACGGAAAGCCTTAAGGCCCATACGTCCCTGTCGCGCAGCGAGCGCAAGGCGCGGGCCATCGAGATGCTGGACATGGTCGGCATCCCGGCGGCGGCGTCCCGCCTCGACAATTACCCGCATCAGTTTTCTGGCGGCATGCGGCAGCGGGTGATGATCGCGATTGCCCTTGCCGTGCGGCCCCGCCTGCTGCTCGCCGATGAGCCGACGACCGCGCTTGATGTGACCATTCAGGCCCAGATCCTCGACCTCATTCTGGCGCTTGCCCGTGACTTCGACATGGGCGTTATTCTCGTCACCCATGATCTGGGCGTGGTGGCACAGACCTGCGACCGGGTCGCGGTCATGTATGCCGGGCGGGTGGTGGAGGAGGGCAGCGTACGCGATGTGCTGCGGGCACCGCTCCATCCCTATACCATCGGCCTGATGCGCTCCGTGCCACAGGACGTTGCGCCGCGCAGCCGGCTCTACACGATCCCGGGAACCCCGCCGGGCCTGCTGCATCTGCCGCCGGGTTGCGCCTTCGAGCCGCGCTGCCCGGTCCGCGACCCGTCCTGCGCCGTTAGCCGCCCTGATCTTGCCAGCTTCAGCGATGACCGCAGGGCTGCCTGTTTCCGCTGTGAAGTCCGTCCGGCCGAGGGAGTAACTGCGGCATGAGTGATCCCGTGCTCGAAATCCGCGACCTGCGCCTGTCCTTTCCCGTTGCGCGTAGCCTGGTCGATCTCGTCCGGCGTGCGCCGGTCCGGCAGGTCAATGCACTCAACGGCGTCACGCTGACCCTGCGGCGCGGGGAAACGCTGGGCGTCGTGGGCGAATCCGGGTGTGGCAAGTCAACGCTGGCGCGCTGCATCGTTCGCCTCAACACGCCGACCGGCGGCTCGATCCACTTTCACGGCAAGGACATTTTCGCCCCGGACCAGCGTCATGACCGGCGCTTCAACCGCCGCGTCCAGATGATGTTCCAGGACCCGTATTCGTCCCTGAACCCGCGCATGACCACGGGCGAGATCCTGGCCGAAGCGCTGCGCGTGCACCGGATCTGCCCGGCCACCGATGTTCCCGCCCGTGTGGCCGAGCTTCTCGATCTCGTCCGCCTGCCGCAGGATGCCGCCCACAAACTGCCGCATGCGTTTTCCGGCGGCCAGCGCCAGCGGATCGCCATTGCCCGCGCCCTTGCCGTCGAACCCGAGATCCTGATCGCCGACGAACTGGTCTCGGCGCTGGATGTGTCTGTGCAGGCGCAGATCGTCAACCTGCTTCTGGACCTGCAGGAGCGGCTCGATCTGACGATCCTGTTCGTGGCGCATGACCTGCGTCTGGTGCGCCATATCTCGCACCGGGTGGCGGTGATCTATCTCGGCCGGATCGTCGAGATCGGCGACAGCGAGACGCTGTTCAAGGACCCGGTGCATCCTTATTCACGTGCACTGCTGTCGGCGGCGCCGTCGCTCGATCCGGCTGAGCGCGGCAACCGCACCCACCTGGAAGGGGAGCTCCCTTCGCCCCTGGACGTGCCCGGCGGCTGTGCCTTTCACGTCCGTTGCCCGCACCGCTCGCCCCGTTGCTCGGCTGAAGTGCCGGCGCTGCGTCCGCTCGCCACCGGCGGCGCGGCCGCCTGTCATCACATTGAAGAGATTGCCCATGAACGCCTTTGACTTGCCCTCCATTGCCGCCCGCCTTGCCGCCCTGCGCCAGGAGATGAACTCTAGCGGCCTTGATGCTCTTATCGTGCCCCGTTTCGATGCGCACCAGGGCGAATACATCGCCCCGCATGACGAGCGGCTGGCCTTCCTGACCGGGTTTACCGGATCGGCCGGCGTTGCCATCGTGACGCAGGACCGGACGGCCTTGTTCGTCGATGGCCGTTACACCGTGCAGGCCGCGCGGCAATGCGGCGGCCATGGCATCGAGCGCCTGCACCTGCACAGCCAGCCACCGGAGCAATGGCTGGCCGATGTCGCATTGCCCGGTTGGCGTGTCGGCTATGACGCCATGCTGCTGCCGCCCGCCTGGCTGGCGCGCTATGAAACCGCGCTGACACCCGTTGCTGTCCGGATGGTCGTGACCGAGGGCAATCTCATTGACCGGATCTGGGTCCACCAGCCAGCCGCGCCGCAGGGCCGCATTTCGAGCTTTCCGTTGCAGTTCGCCGGCCGCTCTCCGCTTGAAAAGCGCGACTGGCTGCTTGGGGAAATGGCCCGGATCGGGGCCAGCCATCACGTTGAGACCCAGCCGGACAACATCGCCTGGTTCCTCAACGTGCGCGGTGACGACGTCCGCTTCAATCCCATGCCGCAGTCCTTCCTGACGCTTGGCCGGGACGGCATGGCCAATTGGTTCGTCGACCGGACGAAGTTCGAGGAAGGTCTTGCCGGCAGTCTGCCGGACTGGCTCCATGTGCATCCGATGCCGGAGTTTCTGCCGCACCTGCGCGAGCGCCTTAGCGCCGCAGACCGGATAGCAATTGATCCGGACTTCTCGCCGGTCGCCGTCTCGCTGCTGATCAGGGAGGCCGGCGCGAGCGTGATCGCACGGCCCAGCGCCGTGACCCTGGAAAAGGCCGTCAAGAACCGGACCGAACTGGAGGGCCTGCGCGACTGTCACGTCGTCGACGGGGCAGCCTGGGTGGAGTTCGGCGCCTGGCTGGCCCTGATGGTGCCGGAGCGGGTAAAGGCCGGTCATCCGATCACGGAACTGGAGGCCGAAGACGCCATCCTCGCCTTCCGCCAGCAGCAACCTGGGTTTCTCTCCGAGAGCTTCCGCACGATTTCCGCCGCAGGTAGCAATGCCGCCATGTGCCACTATTCCGCCGATCCGGCCAGCCAGGGACGCATCGCGCTGGACGGGACGTACCTCCTTGATAGCGGCGGCCAGTATCTGACCGGAACCACCGACGCCACCCGCAGCTATGCCTTCGGCCCGGTCTCGCCCCAGTACCGCCGCGCCTATACGGCCGTGTTCCGGGCGTTTCATGCGCTTGCCACCGCCCGTTTTCCCAAGGGAACCCAAGGACATCATCTCGACGCCCTCTGCCGCCGGCCGCTCTGGGATCTCGGCCTCGACTATGACCACGGCACCGGCCACGGCATCGGCCACCGCCTGTCCGTGCATGAACAGCCGCAGCGCATTGGCCGGCCCTACAATCCGGTCGACCTGCAGCCCGGCATGGTCCTGTCCATCGAGCCGGGGCACTACGTGGCAGGCGACTACGGCATCCGCATCGAGAACCTGTTCGAGATCCGCGAGGCCGAGGACGGCTTCCTCGAGTTCCAGACTTTGACCCTTGCTCCGATCCAGACCGACATGCTCGATCTCGCCAGCCTGACCTGGACAGAGATCGACTGGCTCGACGCCTATCATGCCAGGGTCTGGTCAACCCTCGAAGCGCGGGTCAGCAAGGACGCACGCGCGTGGTTGTTGGCAGCCTGTTCCGGGGTTTCGGCCGAGGCACCGCCCCGATAGGGAGCGGTGCTGCTGCAGGCGCAGGTGCCAGAGGTTCATCCGGTTCCGTACAAACGTCACGGGGTTGAACTGACCCACACGTGTGCAGCCGTTTATGCGCGCCCGCCGTGATCCAGCACCCAATCCCCGGCTGTGCGTCGCCGTTCCAGCATCTGTTCGAAGTTGCCGCTTGAGGCTGTCTGCCGGTCAACCTCGATCGCGGACAGCGATCCGTCGAGCGTCAGAGGATGTCCGGACATCGCCCCTTTCGGCAGTCCCAGCAAGTCAAGGATGGTCGGTGCAATGTCCGGCAAGGCACATGGCTGATCATCGCGAACGCCGGCAGGGCCCCCGGGCAAGCGCAGATGCAGGACCGTTGCCATCTCGTGGCGATTGAGGCCGCCATGCATGCCACCGCCCACTGCAACTCCGCCCGTCATCAAACCGCGACCCGGCAGACCGAGCCGATCCGGGCCTGTATCCGACGACATCACGTAGAACAGCGAAGGAGCCCGCGCGTGATCGAGGTTCACCAGGGAGAGCGGAAACGCGCCGGCAACAATGGGCAGCAGATCGTCGCGCGCAAACACCATGCCGATCTCCGGGCGCTGCATGAGCCATTTGGCCAGTTCCGGCGCGATGGTCGCCTCATCCCGCAGGCAACGCAGTTCGCCGCTGTTGCCAAGGGTGAGGGCGATGGCGGTGTCGGTCTCGGGACGGACCCGCGCGTCGAAGCCGTCTTCGCGCAACAAGGCCTCGATCTCGAACAGGCCGGTCGTGGTGATCTGGCCATGGTCAGACACGGCCATCACCGCCGTAGACGTGCCGCGCGGGCCTTGGGTTGCCGCATCAAGGATGCGGGAGAAGGCAGCATCCGCTGAGGCCAGCACCGCGTTGGCTTCATCGGACCCGAGGCCATTGCTATGCCAAGTGCTGTCGGGTTCGCAAAGCCAGACCACCAGAACATCCGGGCCGTCGGCGGAAGTCAGGCTGGTCAGAGCAACTTCGGTAGCATAGGCAAGCTGGTCATGTTTGGGGGTGCCGCCTTTGGGCAGCGGACCATGCAGGTTCTGTGCATTGTCAACGGCATCGGGTGTCTGCGTGTGGCCGGTGCCGTGGATCGAGAAGGTCCAGTGGCCTTTGTTGGCCGTGACTT
The DNA here is from genome assembly GCF_051860505.1 of Pannonibacter sp. Classification (NCBI taxonomy): domain Bacteria; kingdom Pseudomonadati; phylum Pseudomonadota; class Alphaproteobacteria; order Hyphomicrobiales; family Stappiaceae; genus Pannonibacter; species Pannonibacter sp. The sequence goes on from NZ_JBHYDX010000021.1 coordinate 51,874, forward strand.
CCGGGTTGCAGAGATAGGCAGATCCGGATGATCCGGAGTGGACAACGGCCATCTTCCTGCCTGCCGCTGCCAACGCTTCGCCCAAGGTCTGCGGAGCGACGACCCGTCCCCAGGCCTCCCGCGCAAGGGTGAGATGTTCGAAGCCGGATGTGTCCAGGGCCCGGCCCTGGATCACCTGTGGCTGATGCATCGAATTGCCGACAATGCCATGCATGCGCGGCCAATGGCCGGAGCCGATCGAACTTGTCGCCACGCGCGTGACCGAAGGAAACACAGACCTTGCGCCCGTGAACACCACGCCCGATTGTCCGAACGCCTCCAGTACCGGCATTCTTCCCGCGATCATGTCGGGACGGAGCCCGTCGAAGACGACGACCACCACGCGGTCTGCGGTCCCGGTTGTCATGCGCCTGCCTCTGTCTTGATCGCGGTATTTCCTGCCATCTGACGCGCATTGACGGCGGCAGCGAACCCTTGCGCTGCAGCAAGGGTTGAAGCTTCGCTATGGGCTTTGAAGTTTGACTTGATCTCGATGACGATGCGCGTGTCGGGCAGGACGGTCAGTTGGGCTTCCAGCGCTGCAAAATCCACGAGGCCGAAACCTGGGGGCGCATGCATGTCGCCCAGACCGAAGAAATGCGTCTCGCCCATATGACGGCTTGCGATTGTGGCGGGCCAGCCGGTGCTGTCGGAATAGTGGATGTGGCCGATATGCGGTGCCAGCCGAAGGCAGGCGGCAATCATGTCGAAGCCCCAGAGCGTTGCCCCTTGCTGCGCATGACTGATGTCGAGGCAGGCCACCACAGCAGGATGGTTCAGCGCTTCCAGTTGCTCGGCCAGTTGCGCAGGGTCAAGCGAGTAGGATGTTTCCAACCCGTCAATTACCCGGGCGTTGGGAGAGATGTTCTCATAGGCGATGCGCACGCCGAGCACCTGCGCCCGGTCGGCGACTTCTGCCAGAAGCTCGCGCTCGAAGGCCAGAAGCTCCGCGCGCCGGTTTACCCAGTCGAGCGGGGTGCAGCGGCCTGGATGCAGGACGACCACCCGTGCGCCGATCTCCGCAGCAAGCTCCATTGAAACCAGCGCCGCGCGGCGCTGCAGGTCACGGTGTGCTTCATCCATCAGGTTGATGGCGATCGGGGCATGCATTGAATAGGCCAGATCGTGCGCGGCCATGGCCGCGCGCACGGCGGCAACTTGCGACGGGATCAGGCGGCAGGCGACGACTGCATCCAGACCCGTAGCCGTGATTTCGGCGCCAGTTGCGCCTATTTGGGCCAGATGCGCAAGTTTGGTTGCAAGCGCGGCAACGGAACCCGCTGCGTCGCCCGTGTTGAAGCCAGTGGCGATGATCGTCATTTGAAAGCGTCCCTGTAGGGGTTCACGAGTTCGGCCCCGGAATTGACATGGGCAGCGATTGCGTAGGCGGTTGAAACCACTGTTGCCGCTTCGGTCCGGAAGCGCCCGTTCAGTTCAATTCCGCCAAAGGTCCGCGGCCGGAACCGCATTTTCGGCAGCAATTCCGCCCAAGGGATCGACCCCATGAACATCGGGGCGTGCATGTCTCCAAGGCGAAGGGTTACATCGTCACCCGGATCGCCGGCGTTGCCGCGACGACCGAAGTTGTCGTGCAGATGCAGATGCCAGACGAAGGGGGACAGGGTTTCAAGGGCGGCGAGGTAGTCGAAGCCCATTGCATGGGACGACAGCCAGCCATGCCCGAAATCCAGACAGGCCCCGACATGGTCATGCGCGACGGCGTCGAGCTGGGTCGCAAGCATCACCGGATCGGCGCTATAGGCAACCCAGGGCGTTTCCGGTCCGCCGATGAGGTTCTCCATCGCCAGTCTGACCCCGGCCTTGCCGGCCAGGTCGCCGAGACGCCGCAGGCGATCCCGCTCAAGCTTGCGTCGGACCTCCCCCTCGGCGACATGCAGGTCGCGCGGCAATACGCCCGGGTGCAACACCATCGAGCCAGCCCCGAGCCTTTCACAGGCGGCGATCGAGGCCGCTGCGGCCGCCTCGTGCAGATCCGCGTCAACCGGATGCATCAGGTTGATTGCGTGATTGGCGTGCAGCACGGGGACAAGACCGGCCTCTGCCACGATGGCTGCGACGGTCTCGGTGCGCGCAACATTGAGCCGTCCGCCAACAACGAAGTCCAACCTGCGCGCAGTCAACTCCACGTGGCTGCAGCCGATCTCCCGGTACCAGTTCAAGATGCCGGGAAGCTGGTCGATGTTGCCCGGAACCATGTCCGTCAGGTTCAACCCCACGCCGTCGATGATGGGTTCAGCAGTCATGTCCTATCCTTGGGAAGAGGGATCGAGACGGGCGCGCAGGTGGTCGCCCAGAATGGAGATCGACAGGGTGGTGAAGAAGATCACCAGCCCCGGTATGACGGCCAGCCACCAGGCGTTGATGAGGTAGTCGCGCCCGTCGCCCAGCAATTGCCCGAGAGAGGTCAGTGGCGGGCGGATGCCGAGGCCGATGAAGGAAAGCGAGGTCTCGAACAGGATGGTCTCGGGGAAGTTGATCGTGATCTGGACGATCAACGGTCCCATGATGTTCGGCAGGACATGACGCGCGTAGATGCGGGCTGGGCTGCCCCCAAGGGCATGCACGGCCAGGGCATAGCCCTCCTGGCGCGCCGAAAGGACAAGACCGCGCGTGATGCGGGCATAGCGCTCCCAGCCGTAGATCCCCATCAGGAACAGGAACACGAGCATCGAGTTGCCGAGAAATGCCAGCACGGCCAGTGCGATAATGAAGTAAGGCATGGCCGCGCCGAAATCGACGAGGGCGCTGATCGCTTCATCAACCCAGCCGCCGTAATGCGCCGCCATAAAGCCGAGCCCGGTTCCGAGCACTGCCCCGAAGATGGTCCCCAGAAGGGCCAGTGCGATCGAGGTCTGCGTGGCAACCAGAAGGCGGGACAGCAGATCCCGGCCCAACCGGTCGGTGCCCAGCAGGTGGTCGGCAGAATATCCCTCAAGCGGGAAAGGCGGCTTCATCCGGTCCAGCAGGCTGATATGCTCGAAGGCATAGGGCTGGATCGCCTGGGCGAAGAGTGTGACGAACAGGATCAACACCAGGAAGCCGGTCGCCAGAGCGACCCCCAACTGCAGCCGAGGCGGTTTGCGGGTGCTTCGAACAGGAGCCTTCTCAGAAACAACGGTCACGCTCTTGCCTCCTGGCTGGATACACCCGCCCGTCTCAGATCGCGGACCCTTGGGTCGAGCCAGCCATAGAGAAGGTCAACCACCAGATTGGTGGTGATCATTGTGACCGCGAGCAGGATCAAAATCGTCTGCACCACTGCCAGGTCGCGATTGGCAACAGCTATGGTGATCAGCCGGCCGAGCCCCGGCCAGGCAAAGACGGTCTCCGTCACCACTGCCCCTCCGATCAGTTCGCCGATCTTCAGGCCGACGATGGTGACGATCGGGGCGACCGCATTGGGAAAGGCGTGGGAAACCACCTGCCGCAGTCGCCCGGCTCCTTTGGAACGGGCGGTGCGCATGTAGGGGCGGTTGGACACATCGATCATGGCCGAGCGGGTGAACCGCGCGATCTGCGCGGCAAATGCAGTGCCGAGCGTGAAGGCTGGCATCACCAACTGTGCCCAGGTGCCGGACCCGGAAGAGGGGAGCCAGCGCAGATGCAAGGAAAATGCGAGGATGAGGATGATCCCCAAGAAGAAGTTGGGCATCGAGAAGCCGAAGACGGCAAAACTCATCACGCCACGGTCGATCGCGGTGCCCTTGTACCGTGCTGCGACCACGCCAAGCGGTATGCCGATGAACAGCGCCATCCCCAGACCACATACCCCAAGGAGCAGCGTCTTCGGCGCCCGTTCCATTACCATGTCCCATGCAGGCATGCCTGAGCGCAGGGACATGCCGAAGTCGCCCGTCAACAGTGACTGCCAATAGGCCAGGTATTGTTGCCAGAGGGATTTGTCCAAACCCCACTTGGCCCGGTAAAAGTCGCGCACCGCCTGGGTGACATCGTCTGGCAGCAGGATGTCCGTCGGGTCCCCCGAGATGCGCAGCACCACGAAGACGAAGGTGATGACCAGCCAAAGGGTGAGGGCGGCTCGCAGCAGTTTCACGGCAACGAAGCGCATCAGGCAAACTCCCGTTTTACTGCAATGTGCCGGGGGACAAGCGCGACTGGGGTGACGTCTTCGGACCTGTGGCAGGCCACCTCATGCGTGCCGAGCCTGCGCAGGACCGGTGTCTCTGTTGCACACTGTGCGAGTGCGTGAGGGCAGCGCGGATGGAACCGGCATCCGCTTGGCGGGGTGAGCGGGCTGGGCGGATCACCGATCAAGGCAACGCGCTTGGGCACGGCCTCCGGATCAGCCGCAGGAATGGCTGCCAGAAGCGCTGCACTGTAGGGGTGGCGTGGATTTGCGAAGAAGTCGGCCTTGGGGGCATGCTCAATCACCTGCCCCAGATACATGACATAAACCCGGTCAGCGATATGGCGCACAACACCGAGGTCATGGCTGACAAAGACGTATGCAAGTCCCAGTTCTTCTTGCAGGTCTTTCAGCAGGTTTACGATCTGCGCCTGAATGGAAACGTCCAGCGCGGACACCGGTTCGTCCAGCACCAGCAGATCGGGTCCGAGGGCCAGGGCTCGCGCCAGGATCACGCGTTGCACCTGTCCGCCTGACAGTTCATGCGGATAGTGATCCCAAAGATGCGCGCCTAGGCGGACCATCTCCAGCACTGCCTGCGTTCGTGCGGCCGGGTCGGGGTGGCAGTGTATCTCCAGAGGTTCCCGAACCTGGGTCCGGATTGTGAGGCGGGGGTCGAGTGAGGCGCCGGTATCCTGGAAGACGCATTGCATTCGTGCCCTGAGGGCGCGCCACTTTGCGGTGCTCAGACCTTCAAGGTCGATGCCGTCAAATGTCACGGTGCCGGTTTCGGTGCGGGACAGAGCCAGCAGCAACCGGGCCAGAGTGGACTTGCCACATCCGCTCTCACCGACGATCCCAACCGTCTCTCCCCGATTCACGTGTAGCGAGACACCATCGACAGCGCGGAATCTGGATACCCTGCGAAACAGGCCGGCTCGACCGGCGACGTAGCTGCGCGACACATCTCTGGCGGACAGGAGAGGCGCTGTCATGCCGCAATCCTCGCTGCGCCCGGCTTGTGGCAGGCAAGGAAGCGGCCTGACCCATCCCCCGCTGTCGGCGGATCCTGGCGTTGACAGGTTGCATCCGCATGCGGGCAACGCGGCGCGAAGGCGCAACCGGATGGAATTGCGTTGAGCGGCGGTACGACGCCGTCAATCGTGACCAGGCGCGCGGCGTCGCGATCAATCCGGGGACGCGCGCCCAGAAGTCCCTGGGTGTAGGGATGGCGCGGATCCGCGAACAGGCGCCGCACGGGCGCGCGCTCCACCACACGCCCGGCATACATCACTGCGACATCGTCGGCGGCACGGGCCACGACGCCCAGATCATGGGTCACCAGCAGAACCGCCATGCCCATCTCGGCCTGCAGGTCTGCGATCAGATCCAGGATCTGCGCCTGGATGGTCACGTCCAGTGCGGTCGTCGCTTCGTCGGCGATCAGGAGGCGCGGGCGTCCTGCGATTGCCAGCGCGATCATCGCCCGCTGGTTCATGCCGCCGGAAAAGCGGTGGGGATAATCGCGCGCCCGGGCCTCCGGGCTGGGAATGCCGACGCGGCCCAGCAGGCGCACGGCCTCGGTCCACGCTTCGGCCTGTGTGGCGCCCCGGCGCAGACGCAATGCCTCGGCGATTTGCCAGCCGATCGTGCGGACTGGGTTCAGACTGCCAGTCGCATCCTGAAACACGCTTGCGATATTGCGGCGTCGCAAGTCAAAGGCAGCTGCGTTCGACAGGCTGAAGACATCGGTTCCCTCGAACCGAAAGCTGCCGGAGCTGATCCTTGTGCGGTGTGGCAGGAGCCCGGCCAAAGCCAGACAGGTCATCGATTTGCCGCAGCCGCTTTCGCCGACCAACGCCAAGGTCCGGCCGGTGTCGAGACTGAGCGAAACTTCGCGCACCGGATGAACCTCGGTGCCATCCCGGCCCTGGATGCTGACGCGCAACTGGTCGAGTTCTATCATCGACATTCTCGGCCTCCCTACAATGCAGGACGGGCGGCCCGCAAACGGCGCCGCCCGCTTGTTTGTTTGGCTCAGTTGGACGCGTTGCCGAAGGTCAGGTTGTAGGGACGGAAGTCCATGTAGTAGAGGCCGTAGGGCTTCCAGTTGACGGACTTCTTCATCGCGTAGCTTTCCAGCGGATTGTAGAGGATCGTGCCGGGAGCCTCGTCATTCCAGATCTCCAGCGCTTCCCGGTAGGCAGTCTTGCGCTCTGCCCAGTCCATCGAAGTCAGCAGGATGTCCTGAAGTTCGTTGAAGCGTGTCGGTGCAGCCCAGGACCGTTCGGGGAACTTGGCGTTCTTCTGGCTCCCAGAACTCTTGCCCCATTGCGGTACGAAGCTGCCCAGCGGGTCCGGGAAGCGGTGGGTGTTGGACCAGGGCAGGATATGGACGCCCTTTTCCTCGGCCTGGGTGAAGTTCTCGACCGGCTGCAGCGATACGTTCAGCCCGATTGCGGCCCACATCTGCTGCATGGCCTGCGCGGCTTCGAGGCTCAGCAGGTAGTAGTTCAGCGGCAGCCGGTAGACGATTTCCTCGCCGGCATACCCTGCTTCGGCCAACAGGGCCTTTGCCTGCTCCGGGTCATAAGCGAAGTCCGGGAACTCTTCGATCCACATGTCGTAGGAGCGCAACTGGTGGCCGTTCGGCGTGTAGTTGGCATTCTCCCACAGCGCCTCACGCAGCAGGGCACGGTTGATGCCAAGGCTCAGCGCCTGGCGAACGCGTTTGTCAGCGAGTGGGCCGTAGGGGAAGAAGCGCAGGACATGCGAGTTGTCGAGGACAATACGCTCGACTTTCAAATCGTCGTAGCCGCGGATCACCGGAACCTGGTCCGGCGGAATATTGACGGCGATGTCGAACTCGCCGGAGACCAGTCCGGCGATGCGTGCCGAGACTTCAGGAACCACACGATAGGTGATCGACGCAGCGGTCGGCTTGCCGCCGAAATAGTCGTCATGGGCAACGAGGCGGAGGAATTCGCCATCCACCCATTCCTCGACCTTGTAGGGGCCGGTGCCGACAGGCTTGCGGGCATAGTCGGCCGCGCCGCGTGTCAGGTATTCACGGGCGTTGACGATCCAGAACGAGTAGCCTGCGATGCGCTGCTCCATCAGGATGTCAGGCTTCTTCGACACGATGCGCACGCTGTAACGGTCGAGCGGGATCACATGACTGATGGAGTTCATGTAGGTCTTGGCTTCGCCGAACAGCGGGTTCTGCCCAAGGCCGCGCCCCGGGACCAGCGAGAAGGCGACGTCATCCGACGTCATTTCATCGCCGTTGTGAAACTTCACCCCTTCGCGAAGCTTGAAGTCCATCGTCCGGTCATCGACACGAACCCAGCTTTCTGCCAGGCCTGGGACCAGGGTTGCGGAGGTCCCGCTGCCATCGGAGAGAAAGTCGCGGCGGATCAGGCTGTCGAACAGGGTATAGGTGATGCGGACGGCCACATTGCCCTGCTCCTCGATTGACTCAAGGCTTGCCGGCAGCGTGTTCACAGCAACAGTCAGGTTGGGTCGATCATCGGCGAGGGCTGGAAGACTGATCAGAGACGCGACGATTGCACCTCGCAGCAGTCTGGCGGTTTGAACCAGTAAAGTTGTGGGCATGAGAGCATCCTTTCCCGTGACGTTTCGCACGGGAACTTCACTCATTCGAATGACATGCTCGATTCGGTTTATTGAATTTTTCGCGATTAAAATATGACAGAAGAATGTATTTTAGGCGGCTTATGATGAGGTTGTGTCGTTATTTAGCAAATCATATTAAATATATTTTTCAAAGATATAAGAATAAATGGCTTCGAATGCTGAATCTGTGCTCAAGGCCTAATCTTCTTCGGATAAGGATTATTTCGATTTATATTGAGTTTCCCGTTTGCGGGCCTTTTCAGGTTTATTGTATGGGGCGAGGATGTCGGACGTTGTGATCTGAGCTTGAACGAATATCCGAACAGGCGCTTGATGCCTGACATTCTGGCGGCTTGGCGCAACGGCTGACATGACATTTGCCCGGTCCCAGGACGCCAACGACACGGATAGGAACTCCATCCTGCACCGCGGGGAAGTGGTCTACGAGCGCAAAGTCGGCTGTCTGTCCGAGCAAGTAACGCCCGATTGGGGAATGATCAGGCGCACTGTGAATGTTTCCGCATCTTGCTTGAATTCGACGCTTCCGCGGTGTGCCCTGGCAACCTGCGCGACGATCGCGAGCCCAAGGCCCGTCCCCTCGCCAGAGCGCGCAGCGTTTCCCCGTGCAAATGGACGCACCAAGTCCTGTGCCTCGTCGGGAGAGAGGCCGCGCCCCGCATCGCGCACGTCGATTGAGAGGGTGCCAGCCTCAACGCGGGCGCTGAGTGTTATTGGTGGCTTGCCATGTCGCAGGGCATTCATGAGCAGATTGTCGATTGCGCGCAGCAGCGCTGTTTCCTTGACCTGGACCTCAACGTCCGCATGCGGCTCGGCCTCGACTGTTATTGGCTCGGCGAATGTGGCGATTGCACTTTGCAACAGGTCCTGCAGCGAAACCACACGGGTCTCTTCCGCCTCGAAACCACGAGCGAAATCGAGAAACTGTCCCAACATACTTTCAATGCGGACCACGTTGCGCTCCGCACCAGCAATAAGTTCGGCATCTGCGTCCTTCAGTAACGCCAGGGTCAGTCGAAGCTTTGTCAGGGGCGTGCGCAGGTCATGGCTGACGCCAGCCAGCATCAATGCCCTGTCCGCTTCTGCCGCCCTCAGTCGCTGTGACATGTCTGTCAGCGCGCGCGACACGGCGGCGATCTCCCGGGGGCTCTCGATCTTGTTGTCGTAAAGGTCGCTGGGAAAAGACAGCTGGCCAACAGCTTCTTCCAGCCGCTTCAGCGGCAGTGCAATCCGTCGTTGAAGCGCGATGCCGCCGGCCAGCGCGGCGATCAGTGCGATGCCAAATGCGATCAGGACGCCGGTTGCCGGATCGGTTGCAGGAAGGGTCCTGAGCGACAGCCAGTATGGTTGATCTGCCGTGGCCATGCGGGCCCACACACGGCCATCGGAATCGACCATCACGTCAGACGCTGCGATGCCGTGACGGTCCGTCAGAACTTGCAGGAAATAGCGTGAAAACCAGTTGCGCGGTGCGTTTGTGTCCTGCGGAGCTGTCTCTGCGACCAGAACACCAGGCGCTTCATCGGCCCGCAATGCCTCGGCGAACAGGATCTGCTGGAACGGATCCATCTGCGCAAAGGATAGCTCTAAATTTCGAATTGTCTGCGCGGTATCCGCGGCAGAGCGTTCGATCTGGGGCCGCAGGACAAGAGTGGCGATCAGGGCCAGCGACACCAACAATGCGCCAAGGATCGTCGCAACGAGTACCGCCATGTTCTGTTTAAGGAGCGAGTCAAGCACCGTCGGACACCAACACGTAGCCTACGCCCCAGACTGTCTTGATCAGTTCTGCCGCATCGGCCTGGTCACCGATCGCGCGTCGCAGGCGGGCGACCTGGACATCCACCGCGCGGTCCGTAACCTCGGCATCCCGCCCGAGCGCGCGTTCGATCAGTTGCGAGCGGCTGAGGGGGCGTCCCCGGCTGCGCACCAGAGCGGCGAGCAACGCGAATTCTCGACTGGAGAGCTTCAGCACCGTGCCGCCGCGCGTGGCGGTTCGGGTCGACAGATTGATCTCGAGAGTGCCGACCGTCACGATGTCGTCGGTCGCCACGTCTCGCCAGCCTCGGGTCCGTCGTAGCACCGCAGACAGGCGGGCCACCAGCTCGCGCGGTTCGAAGGGTTTGGACAGATAGTCGTCCATGCCGGTTTCCAGACCGACAATCCGGTCAATCGGATCGCCACGTGCGGTGAGCATCAAGATCGGTGTCATGTCACCTGCGGCACGAAGGCGCCTGCAGATGGAGAGCCCGTCTTCACCCGGCATCATGAGGTCGAGAACGATGGCATCGGCCGGATTGCGCGACAATTCCCTGTCCAGCGCAGCACCGCTCTCCACGGCGCGGGTGTCGAAGCCGTGATCGGACAGGAACCGGCGCAGCAGCGCGCGGAGCTCCGGATCATCATCGACGACGATCACTCTATCTGGTTTGCCATTCATGGGGTCGATCCTATCGGTGCTCTGAATTCATGCACAGCTCCAAGATATTTCAAAGTGTGACAGGAACTGCCGTCCGTAACATTCGGTCGCAACTTGCTCGATTTTCGTAGCACCGGTGAAACACCGCTTCGGCAAAAAGCAGCCCAGCAGATGAGCACGAGGTTCATCGGATATGGAGTTGATCATGCTGAAGAGAATAGTTGTGGTCTTGGCTGTGTTGATGGCCGGGATAACGGCCGCGTCAGCCTCTGCCGTTGCAGTGTCGCGGGCAAACGTCAACCTGCGCGCTGGTCCTGCAACGAGCTATCCGGTTGTGACCGTCGTTCCGCAGGGTGCGCGCATTGTGACCCATGGTTGCGTTGATGGCTACACGTGGTGCGACGTTGCCTATGGCCAATTCCGTGGCTGGGTGTCCGCTAGCTACATTCAGGTTGTTTACAAGGGCGGCCCAGTCGCTTTGTCCGCTGCCGTTGCTCCCGCCGTTGGCGTGACCGTCGTTACCTATGACCGTGCCTATTGGAACACGCACTACGTGGCCCAGCCGTGGTACGGGTCCTGGTCATCCTATTACCGCCCCTATGCCCCCGTCGCCCCGCGAGTTGAGACTTATGGCCGAAATGCAACTTGTGCCGACGGCAGCTGCACGGGGACACGTGCGGCCACGGGGATCTACGGTGGATCGACGAGCCAGACCCGCAATTGTGCTGGCGGTGAATGCAATGCAATGCGTGAGACAACCGGCCGCTATGGCAATACCGCTTCCCGTAACCGGAACTGCAGCGCAAACGACCGCAGCTGCAACATGACGCGCTCTGGTCCGTTTGGTGGCACGTCTACAGGCACCCGCACGTTTAACCGCTAACCTGTATCTCGCCTCCTTGACGGGGCAGCCGGATCGACAACACGTCACGAGAAGGGGAACACTTTGGTCAGAGTGATCATCATTGCCTTCGGAGTGTCAGTGGGAGTGTGCCAAGTCTCGGCACAGTCGCAAGACCCGGTCCAGAACGTTCTTGCCAACTTCGAGCGTCTCGATCTCGACGGTGACGGTGCCATCTCACGGGCCGAGTTTCGCGAGGTCCAGTTGGCCCGATGGCTGCAGATCGACCGCAATGGCGACGGCTTCCTTACCGTTGACGACTTTCCCAGCATCGCCGCAGACCGTGCAAAGGCGCAGTTGGCAGGGATTGCGTATCTCGACACGGATGGCGACGGCCAGTTCAGCCAGAGCGAATTCGTTGATGGAGAAGCGCCTTTGTTCCGTCGGGCCGACCGGAACGGAGACGGCGTCCTGACCAGAGCCGAACTGGAAATGGCCGCCCAATAGCTCTTTTACAAACCTTGTTCTCTGCAAATCATCCAAGAAGGAGAAATAGAAATATGAAATACACTGTATTGGCACCGCTGATTATTGCCGTTTCTGCTGCCTTGTCGCTGTCCGGCGTCCAGGCCCAGACGATGTCTGATGCGAACAAACAGAAACTGGCTGAAAACTATGCCCAGGCCGATGCCAATGGCGACAAGGCTCTGACACGCGCCGAGTTTAACAATCTTTTGTTGCTCAACGCCCAAGACAACATCGGCAGGGCAGCGCAGATCGTCAGGTTTGGCCGCCAGGACACAGCTTTCAACCAGATCGACGCCGATCGGAACGGCCTGGTGACCCAGCAAGAACTGCAAGCGCTCGCCCGATGAAATCCGGCACTCACCGCCCGGACGACGCGTCCCAATCCAACACCTTGCCGTTGCTCGACAACGGTAAGGATCTGTCCTCGTCGAAACCAGCAACTCGGCGGCGGCCGCGTTGGTCGCTGAGGGTGTTGACCGTGTTTTTGACCTTGCTCATCGGCGGGGTGGGCGGTCTCTATTTCCAGGGGCCGGCCGTGCGGGCGATCTTCGCCTGGACTTCGCTTGAGCCCGGTGCCGGTGCGCGTCAGCCGATTGCGCTCGCTGTTCGCCGCGTGCCGTCGCCTGAGCGCGTCGCTTCTATGGCAACCGGCGACGTTGTTGCCCTCGGTCGTTTGCAGCCCGCTGGCGGGGTTGTCTCCGTTGCTCTGCCGCAGGGCGCCGGCGATGCGCGGATTGACCGGATCCTTGTCGACGAGGGGGATATCGTTGCCGAAGGCGACGTGCTGGCGGTTCTGGACAGTCTTGCGGTCTATGAGGCGGCCTTGACGAGCGCCGAAAGCAACCTGGCTATCCGGCGCGCCGTTCTTGCCCAGACCAAGGTCCAGGCTTCGGCAACAGAAGCTGAAATTCTCGCGCAGATCCGAGGAGCAGAGGCCTCGCTTGCGGCGGCCGAGAGTGAGCTGTCGCGGGCAGGCACACTTCTGGACAGGGGGGTTCGGACGCAAGCGTCCCTTGAGGATGCCCATCGGGCCGCGGACATGTCCAGGGCCGATCTTGACCGGTTACGCGCATCGCTGACCCGGCATCAACCCGGGCCTGACGGACTGCAGGTCGATGTTGCGGTGGCAACTGCCGATCTCGCAGCGGCAGAAGCGGCTGTTGAGCAGGCGCGGCGCGATCTTGACAGGGCACGGGTTCTCGCCCCGCGCAACGGTTCCATCATCGAGGTGGCCGCGCGTGCTGGAGAGCGCCCATCCGCCGACGGGCTTCTGCGCATGGGTGACACGGGGCGAATGGAGGCTGAACTCGAGGTGTTCCAGACCATGGTGCCACGTGTTGCGGTCGGCCAGCCGGTTTCGTTGGTCTCCGGAGTACTGGGAGATGAACAGCTCTCGGGAACGGTCTCGCGCATTGGCACGCTGGTTGGGCGGCAGAGCGTGACTGCGGATGATCCAGCTGCCAACACGGATGCGCGTGTTCTTCTGGTCACAGTTGCGCTGGACGAGGCGTCAAGCGCCCGCGCCGAGCGCTACGTTCATCTTGAGGTCGTCGCCCGGATCGCGGTCGCGCAGGACACGTCTCACGGGGGGGCGGGACAATGACGAGGTTCCTGACACGCCTCTTCGGCCGGTTGCCGATTGGCTACCTGCAGCTCTTGCATCGCCCAGGGCGATTGTTGGCTGCCTTGGCCGGCGTCGCCTTCGCCAATGTGCTTGTTTTCGTCCAGCTGGGTCTGGCCGGCTCCATGGCGGAATCGATCGCTATTCCGTACAGACTATTCCAGCAAAACCTCCTCATCATGTCACCGGCGGAATCCGAAACCCTGACCGATGCCGCCACTCTCCCAAGGCAGAGACTGTTCCAGGCGCAGGTACACCCGGACGTAGTGGGCGGTACGCCGGTCTACATGAGCCGCTCGACCTGGATCTCGGGTCATGATGCGTCGTCGTCGATCCAGTTCATCGGCCTTGCGCCGGACGCCGGGACGTTTTTCGACGACGCACTGGTCAATCCTCTGGCCAGCCTGTCCCTGTCTGACACGGCCCTTGTCGATACGCAGACGCGCTTTGTTGACATGCGTAGCTTTGCCGGAGCGACGCCGGAAACGCCGGTTCCATTCGAAATGCAGAGCCGTCAGATTGGCGCAATCGGGACGGTTTCGATTGGCGGCGGATTTGGTGGCGACGGGGTTTTCCTCGTCTCGGACCAGACCTTTTTCCATCTGTTTCCGAAGCGCAGCTCCGCCACGCCAAGCCACATACTGCTGGCGCTTGCCCCTGGTGCCGACCCCATGCGCGTTGCCGCGGAACTGGCGCAGATCTATCCACCCGATACGGTCCGGATTCGAACGGTGGGCGAAGCGATGGAACATGAGGTCCGCTACCAGATGACCGAGCGTCCGACTGGTCTGATCTTTGCCTTCGGCGTGGGTATCGGGATCGTTGTGGGGATCGTCATCGCCTATCAGGTTCTATCGGCCGATGTCGCTGACCACATCCGGGAATATGCAACGTTCAAGGCGATGGGGTTCCGCCAGGGCTTTTTCGTCGGAATCATCCTGGAAGAAGCGATCATTCTCGCGGCCATCGGCTTCTGGCCTGGGCTGGCGTTTTCGCAGCTCTTCTACCAGTCGCTGGCCTATCTCACGAACATCCCGATCTTCATGACGCCAGAGCGAGCCGCCGCCGTCTTCATCGGGACGATCATCGCCTGCGCCCTGTCCGGTGTTCTGGCCATGCGCAAACTCGCCGCCGCCCAGCCGGCCGACCTGTTCTGAGGCCTCATGACAGACGCAGCCATTTCAGTCAGACATCTCGACCACTTTTTCGGCGAGGGCGAGGCCCGAAAACAGGCCCTGTTCGATATCAACCTGGAGATCCAGCGCGGATCGCTGACGATCTTCATGGGGCCATCGGGTTCTGGCAAGACCACGCTGCTGACCATCATGGGGTGCCTGCGCGAGGTGCAGGCGGGCGGGATCCGCTTGCTGGATGAGGAGCTATCTGGTTCAGACGAGATCAGCCGGATCGACATGCGTCGGCGGCTCGGTTTCATCTTCCAGGCCCACAACCTGCATGACAGCCTGACCGCCCGGCAGAATGTCATGATGGGCCTGCAGGTCCACGGACGGGGGGATGCGGCAAAGCAGGCGCGGGCGGCAGATCATCTTCTGGGTCTGCTGGGGCTGGGGGAGCGAATGGACTATCGTCCGGCAAACCTCTCGGGCGGGCAAAAGCAGCGTGTGGCCATCGCACGGGCGTTGGTGTCCAACCCCGACATTATCTTCGCTGACGAGCCGACGGCAGCGCTCGACAAGGTCAGCGGCCTCGCAGCTGTGCAGCTTTTCAAGGAACTCGGCCGCGCCCGCGGCACAACGACCGTCATGGTCACCCACGATTCGCGCATCCTCGACCTGGCCGATCGCATCGTCACGCTGGAAGAGGGCAGGATCGTCGCCGATCGAGCCGCAGCGGGACACGCACATGTGTCCGCCGAGCACGCGTGAACAACCGGCACGTCCTGCATATGCGCTGCGGCTGACGGTTGTCTTGGACAACCGTTTGAGCTTTGGATCGAAATGTGGAATCGGCAAGTTGCAGTTTGCCGACGTTCCAAGTCACTTTCTGAGCAGATAAACGCCTTTACAGCTGGCTGCGCATGCGCTCCAGCAGGTCGACACCCATCTGCCGGAAGAGGTCCAGCATGTCGAGCGGTACCCAGTTCTCGCGGATTAGCTGTTCGTTGTGCAAATAGAAATCCATCACGCGCATGAACACCGGCTTGCCCGATGGTGGCATGCCGCAGAACCCGCCGCCGACATGCTGGGCATAGACGGAAGGCCAGCCGCCGGTCACGGAATAGGGGCCGTCGCCGATCCGGATGTAGTGGCCGGCGCCATGGCGGGCGCGTTCCGCGGTGACTTCCTCGAACGTGCCCTGTGGCCGGGCGAATGCGATGCGGAACGGGAACTGGTGACCGGTGACGAAGCCGTCGAGGCCACGCGTCGTGCCAATGCCGGCAGGGCCGTACCACATCATTTTCGGATGCCAGTGATCCTTCTGCGGCATGGCGATCAGAGCCTCGCGGGACAACATTCCCCGATCATCGAACTCGGCCAATGTCTTGTGCATGGCAAGCGTCTGGGCAAGGCTGGCCCGGCCTAGGGCGGGATCGGACGGGGACAGACGCACACCATCGGCCGTCATCGGCCCCGGCCAAGCCTCTTCGACGCCCATCGATGGCCCGAGGGGCCAGACGCCGGCCTGCCGCATGACATCCAGCACATCCCACAACAAGTTGGCCTGGACAACGCGGCCATCGGCAGCCACTTGCCAGACTTCGCCAGAGCGGAGGTAGATCGTGCGGCCCGTCGCCGGTATGCCGAGCCAGTCGCCACGCATCGTGCCGCAATAGACGCCCGTGGCAGCAAAGAACGTCTTGCCCTGGTAGCTTCCGGCAAGGAAGATCGTGTCGCGTCGCTCCAGATCCGGGAAGGCCTGCTTCAGCGGCTGCCAGATCCGGGCAAGCGCGGCGGCAGTACCAGTGACCTCGTTCATCGGATGGGCGGCACGCCACTGGCAATCCGGCGCGGCAAGGGCCGCAAGCTCGGTCTCAAGCCGGTCGAACGGGCTCTCCGCAATCCGCTTTAAAGCGGTATGGAGCGCATTGCGCATCGATGTTCCCGGTGTCGCGTTTGCGTCAAAGCCTTCGGTCAGTTCCAGCATCTTTCACGCTCTCCCCCTTGCAAGCACCGCTGATTTCGCTGGCATGGCTGCGGTCATGCAACCGCTGCGTTTCTGCCGGTCATACAGCCAAAATGCGCCGTTCGATTAAATTTTGCAAACGTATGCATTTTGATGTTGCATACGTTTGCAAAGCTTGCAATCGTGAAGTGGCAGCCGCGCTGAAAAACAGAAAACTGGGGCAGTGCGGGCAACACGGAGGAGAACGATGACCATTTCCATCCAGCGCCTTGCGCAGACTGTTCTGTTGGGCGCTACGGCGCTCGCCTGCACCGTCGGGATTGCAAATGCTGACTGCGGTATCAAGTCGGGCCGCGTTTCAATTGTTGGCAACGAGTTCCCGGCGATCAAGACGGTAGCGGCCAACGCCGCAACCTGTGCCAGTTCGACCGTTGAAGTGAAGTCGAACCTGACCGCGGACCATCAGAAGATCAATCTGGCCGGAATGAGCGGCAATCCTGCGGAGTATACGTCCGCCGTGATCGCGACGTCTTCCATCGTGGCCTTGATGAACGAAGGCGTCATTCGCCCGCTCGATGAACTGGTGGCCGCGCATGGTCAGGATATCCCGAAGAACCGTCTCGTCACCATCGACGGCAAGGTGATGGCCGTCGCCTTCATGGCAAACGCGCAGCATCAGGTTTATCGCAAGGACGTCTTGGAGAAGGTCGGTGTCCAGCCGCCGAAATCCTACGAGGAGATGCTCGAGACTGCGGAAAAGATCCGTGCGGCCGGGATCATGCAGTACCCGGTGGGTGGCGCTTACGCCGCCGGCTGGAACCTCGGCCAGGAATTCGTCAACATGTACATCGGCATGGGCGGGGAGTTCTTCAAACCCGGTACGGCGGAAGTTGCGGTGAACAACGACCAGGGCGTGGCGGCGCTGGAAATGATGAAGAAACTGACCGGTTACATGAACCCGGACTATCTCACCCACGATTCCAACGCCACGTCGGCGGAATGGGAGGCCGGCAACGTCGCCCTGATGAATATGTGGGGCTCGCGCACCGGCGTGCTGGTCGACACCGAAGGCTCCAAGCCGGAAGTTTACGAGAACACCATGGTCGGCGCGCCGATGACGGTAGGTGGGGGCGCAATTCCTGCGACGACGCTGTGGTGGGATGGCTGGACCGTTGCCAAGAACATATCCGACGCAGATGCCGAGGCGACTTTCATCGCGATGAAGCGCGGCTCTGGCCCTGAAATCCTCAACGATGCCACGATGCGGGAAGCTGTCTGGATGATCGAGGGCTACAAGCCGGCTCCGATCAATGAAGGCGTGATGCAGACGATGACCATGGGGGCCAAGCCTTACCCGATGCTGCCCTACATGGGGCTGCTGCACACGGCGCTCGGGGACAATATTGCCGACTTCCTGACCGGTAAGGAGGACGCCAGGACAACGCTCGCCGACATCGAGGCCGCTTACACGGCCGCTGCCCGCGAAAAGGGCTTCCTGCAGTAACAAGGCAAGGCGCCAGCCAGGTCATTTGCTCTGGCGTCGCCCGTTCGACCCATCTGCCTTCCTCCGAAAGACGCGAGGGCGTTCCGGCCGTTGCCTTTGGCACGGTCGGGACGCGCGGCTGGGATCCTTTTCCGTCCGGATCGAGAGGCGGCTCAGATGAAACATCGCACCTTTTTCTGGTTCTTCCTCCCCTCTGCGGCAGCCATGTTCCTCTTCATCGCCCTGCCGATCGTCTCCGTTCTGATGCAATCTGTCTTTGCGCCACATCAGCAGGTTGTTCGGGAGGTTGAAAACTGCTCGGTGTTTGGCTGCACCAAGACCACGACAGTTGATCTTACTGCAACAGAAGCGCTGCGGGAGGCCGAGCCGCTCGGCCGCTTCGTCGGCGGGAGCATCTACACGGACCGGAACCATCTGGCTTTTTCCGAGGTGGCTATGCTGGCGTCCACCGCAGACGGGATCGCCGCCTTCCTGAATGGCCTGTTGAACCTGCCCTTCTATGGCGCCTTGCTGTTCACGTTGACCTACACCCTGGTCGTGACGCCGCTGTCGATCCTGCTCGGTTTTGTCGTCGCCCTCGCGGTCAATGCCGTCCCGAGGTTTCTGCGCGGACCGATGATTTTTGTCTCGCTGCTGCCGATGATCATCACGCCGCTTGTGGGTGCGCTTATCCTGTTCTGGATGGTCGATGCGCGCGGCGTGCTGGGTGCCCTGATCCAGTCGCTGGCCGGCGATCCCAACCTGTCGGTCAAGGCGTCGACGCCACTGATGTGGGCAATGCTCATGGTCTACGGCATCTGGTCGTCGGCACCCTTTGCCTTCGTCGTCTACTATGCCGGCCTGCAAACCGTGCCGCAGGACACGCTTGAGTCCGCAATGATTGACGGCGCAAGCCGTTGGGAACGCATCCGCTATGTGATCGTTCCGCACCTCCTGCCGCTGACGACCTTCATGGCGCTGATCAAGATCATGGACAATTTCCGGGTGTTCGAGCCGATCGTCAGCTTCAACGCATCCGCCCACGCCCAGAGCCTCAGTTACTTCATCTACTCTGATCTGGGTGGCGAGACCCGCCTTCTGTCCTCGGCAGCGGCCACGTCGGTGCTGACTATCCTTGGTGTGATCGTGCTGCTGTCGCCAGTTCTTGTCCGCACCTGGAAAACCTATGGAAGGGGCGCAGCATGACAACCCGTATCGCCGACAGGCGTCCACCTGCGCTGCTGATTGCGCTCAATGGTTTCCTGATCATCTGGCTTGTGATTGCCGCCTTTCCCTTCCTGTGGACCTTCTGGGGCAGCTTCAAGGTTGAGGGGGATTTCTTCTCAAAGGCCGATTGGATGAATGCCATCACCGGTCCCCTGACAACGGCTGAGACCGGCAGCAGCTTTACCGCAACCGGATATGTCGGCGCCTGGGTGCAGGAGGAATTCTGGCGCGCTGCGCTGAACTCCGCGATCGTGGTCGTCAGTGTCGTCTGTATCTCGCTGACCTTCGGGACGCTCGGCGGCTATGCACTTGCCCGTTCGTCCTACAGGTATGCCTTCTGGCTGCTCCTCGTGGCGCTGGTGTTCCGCGCCATGCCGCCGGTGACGCTGGTGTCCGGCTATCTGTTGCCCTTTTTCGAGTGGAACCTGTGGGGGCATCTTCCGACCGCGATCATCGTCCTTGTCGCGATCAACCAGCCTTTCACCCTTTGGATGCTGACAAGTTTCTTCCGCAACATTCCGAAGGACCTCGACGAGAGCGCCATGGTCGACGGCTGTTCCCGGTTCCAGGCCTTTCGCTATGTGATCATCCCGGTCATGTGGCCCGGCGTCATCACCACCGGCCTGTTCTCCTTCCTGCTTGCCTACAATGACTTCGCGGTGACCGCGATGCTGCTGTCGAAGGAAAACCAGACCATGATTCCGAAGATCGCCTCGTTCCTCGGTACCACGCAGACCAAGGGCAATGTGATGTTCGCCGTTTCCTCCGTTGTCTCCGTCACAGCACCGCTGTTCGTGCTGGTGATGTTCTTCCAGCGCCAGATCGTCAGCGGCCTGACCGCCGGCGCGGTGAAAGGATAAGCCGATGGCCAATATTGAACTTCGCAACCTGTCCAAGCGCTGGGGCAACTTCACGGGTGTCCAGACACTGGACCTGACAATTTCGGATGGCGAGTTCCTTGTTCTGCTTGGCCCCTCGGGCTGCGGCAAGACCACGACCATGCGGATGATCGCAGGTCTGGAGGACGCCACTGACGGTGACATCCTGATCGGCGGCCGCAGGGTCAACGATCTGGAGCCGAAGGATCGCGATATCGCGATGGTGTTCCAGTCCTACGGTCTCTACCCGACCATGAGCGTCTACGAGAACATCCGCTTTCCACTGAAGGTGCGGCGGATCCCGGAAGCCGAGCACCATGACCGGGTGATGCGCGCAGCCGAAACCGTGGAACTGACCGAATTTCTTCAGCGCAAGCCGGCGGCCCTCTCCGGGGGGCAGCGCCAGCGTGTGGCGCTTGCCCGCGCCATCGTCCGCAAGCCGAAGGTGTTTCTGATGGACGAGCCCTTGTCGAACCTGGACGCGAAGCTGCGCGTGTCGACAAGGGCCCAGATCAAGAACCTGCATCATGAACTGAAGACCACGACGATCTACGTCACGCATGACCAGATCGAGGCCATGACGCTCGCCGACCGTGTTGTCGTAATGCGGCGCGGCGAGGTCCAGCAGGTTGGCACGCCGCTGGATATTTATGACTGTCCGGCCAACACATTTGTCGCGAGCTTTATCGGCAGCCCAGCGATGAACCTGATCGAAGGCGTTGTCACCTCAGGCGTTTTCGAAGCGCCGCATGTCCGCATTCCCGGGTTGCAGGCTCCCGACGGACCGGTAACGCTCGGCTTCCGCGCCGAAGATGCAGCGCTGGCCGATATCGGCGAGATCACAGCTCCGATCTATTCGATGGAACTGCTCGGCGACAGTTCGATGGCAACGGTTCAGGTTGGCGGCACGCTCGTTGCGATCAAGGCGCCCAAGGCCTTTGCCGGCAGCATCGGTCAGCCGATTGCAGCCAAGGTGCCCGCCCGCATCTGCCACTTGTTCGACGCGCACAGCGGCGCGCGCCTCACGGCCTGACAACAACAAAGCGCCGAGCGCAATTCTAGGGAGATCATTCATGGCCATCCAGCACCTGAAGTCCGGCAAGCCCGAAGCGGCCCGCGCCGAGGACGATGCAAAGGTCCGGACGACAGTCGAGACCATCCTGAAGGACATCGAGACACGCGGCGACACGGCGGTGCGTGAACTTGCCCGGAAGTTTGACGGCTATGACGCACCGCGTTTCCGCCTGACGCCGTCCGAAATTGAAGCGGCGATGCAGAAGGTCAGCCCGCGCGATATGGAGGACATTCGCTTCGCCCAGGTTCAGATCCGTCGCTTTGCCGAAGCCCAGCGGGCGTCGATGACCGATATCGAGGTTGAGACCCTTCCGGGCGTCATCCTCGGCCATCGCAACATTTCGGTGCAGTCGGTCGGTTGTTACGTGCCGGGCGGCAAGTTCCCGATGGTTGCCTCGGCGCATATGTCGGTTCTGACGGCCTCAGTCGCCGGGGTTCCGCGCATTGTCGCCTCCGCTCCGCCTGTGAAGGGCGAACCGCATCCGGCCATTGTCGCTGCCATGCAACTGGGCGGAGCGCATGAGATCTATGTGCTGGGCGGTATCCAGGCGGTGGGTGCCATGGCGATCGGCACCGAGAGCATCGAACCGGTCCACATGCTGGTGGGGCCAGGCAACGCCTTCGTGGCCGAAGCCAAGCGGCAGTTGTTCGGCCGCGTCGGCATCGATCTCTTTGCCGGGCCGACCGAGACCATGGTGATCGCCGACGATACGGTGGACGCAGAGATCTGCGCGACGGATCTGCTTGGCCAGGCCGAGCATGGCTACAATTCTCCGGCCTGCCTGATTACCAATTCCCGCCGTCTCGCCGAAGCCACGATGGAGGAGATCGACCGCCTCCTGAAGATCCTGCCAACGGCCGAGACTGCAGCCGTCAGCTGGGCCGACTATGGCGATGTCATCCTGTGCGATACCTACGACGAGATGCTCAGCGTGGCCAACGACATGGCCTATGAGCATGTGCAGGTGATGACGGACCGGGACGACTGGTTCCTGGAGAACATGCATTCCTACGGCGCGCTGTTCCTGGGCGCGCGGACCAATGTAGCCAATGGCGACAAGGTGATCGGCACGAACCACACGCTGCCAACCCGCAAGGCCGGGCGCTACACGGGTGGCCTGTGGGTCGGCAAATTCCTGAAGACGCATTCCTACCAGAAGGTCACGACAGACGAGGCAGCAGCGACCATTGGTGCTTACGGCTCCCGCCTGTGCATGCTTGAGGGCTTCGTCGGCCATGCAGAACAGTGCAACGTACGTGTGCGCCGTTATGGCGGACGCAACGTGGCCTATGGCGCTGCGGCGGAGTAGGTCCATGGCAACGCCCGCCGAGTTGAAGGACGCCCTGCACCCCTTGCGAAAGGCGCTTGAAAATCCGTCAGCGGATCGCCTTCGTCCCGTGCTTGCGGCAGCCTTTGCCGACGATGCCCGTCTCGCGCTTTGCCATCCCTTCGGCATGCTGACGGGTCCGGAGGAGTTCGAGTTGCAGGCGCTTGGGCCGCTGCTGACAGCCATACCGGATCTCGAACGGCGTGACATGATCGTCATGGCAGGCACCAGCCCTGAGGGCGAGGACTGGGTCGGCTGCATGGGCAACTACATGGGCACGTTCTTGCGCCCGTTCTTCGGCATTCGCCCGACCGGTCATCTCGTGCATATGCGCTACCACGAGTTCTTCCGGCTCGAGGAGGGGCAGATCGTCGAGATGCAGGCAATCTGGGACCTGCCGGAGCTGATGATGCAGGCCGGCGTCTGGCCGATGGCACCACAGATGGGCGCTTTTGTCTGTACGCCAGCCCCGATGAGCGGCGATGGCCTGACCGTAACAGGTGACGGACAGGCAGCCCTCGCGCATGTGGTTGCCATGCTCACGGATCTGTGCCGGCACCCGGCTGACCCCGACCCCCGGGTGATGCAACTCGAGCGTTACTGGCATCCGCGCTTCAACTGGTACGGACCAGCGGGGATCGGCACCGGGCGTGGCATTGCAGGTTTTCGAAACTGGCACCAGATCCCGTTCCTGAGCGCCATGCCGGACCGCAAGCTCGACGCGATGGGCGATCTCATGTCGCACTGGATCGGCGAGGGGAACTACGTCTGCGAGACCGGCTGGCCCAACATGCGGCTGACGCTCAGTGGTGACGGCTGGATGGGCATTGCCCCTGCAGGCCGCGAGGTGCTTTTGCGCAGTCTCGATTTCTGGCGCCTGGAAGACGGTCTGATCCGCGAGAACTGGGTGCTGGTCGATCTGCTCGATCTCTATCGCCAGATTGGGGTTGATGTGTTTGCCCGGCTTGCGTCTTTCAACAAGGCAAGGAACCTTGGGCCTGTCACTGTTCCAGATGGATTAACCCCATGATCGACCTGCCAAAACTTCCCAGTTTCCGTCTTGACGGGCGTCGTGCCCTGGTGACAGGCGCCAGTTCCGGCATCGGTCTGGGCGCCGCCGCAGCGCTGGCCGAGGCCGGGGCCCATGTCACCCTGGTCGCCCGCCGTGAAGCGGAACTGCAGGCCGTTGCCGAAGCCATTCGTGCGGTTGGCGGACTGACGGAGACCTGCAGCCTCGACATCACCGACCGCATTGCCGCGGCTGACTGCGTCAACCGTCTTGGGCCGTTCGATATTCTGGTCAATTCGGCCGGGCTCGCCCGGCACTCGCCTGCGCTGGAAACCGAGGAAGACGATTTCGACGCTGCACTCGCGCTGAACCTAAAAGCTGCCTACTTCCTCACCCGGGAAGTCGCGCGCGGGCTCATCGCCGCCGGGCGTCCCGGCAGTCTGATCAATGTCTCCAGCCAGATGGGTCTGGTCGGCGGGCCTGACCGGGCCGTTTATTGCGCCACCAAGCACGCACTTGAGGGCATGACCAAGGCCATGGCGCTGGAGTGGGGCGCCCATGGCATTCGCGTGAACACGCTTTGCCCGACGTTCATCCGCACGCCCTTGGCGGAACAGACCCTGGCCAATCCGGAGCGGCGTGCGTGGATCCTGTCGAAGATAAAGCTGGGGCGGATCGGTGAGATCACAGACCTGATGGGGCCGATCGTCTTTCTCGCCAGTGACGCATCGGCGCTGGTGACGGGCACGCATCTTCTGGTCGACGGCGGGTGGACAGCCGAATGAACGAGACCTCCTCCAAAATCACGGCACAGGATGTCGCGCGGCTGGCGGGTGTCAGCCAGTCTGCGGTCAGCCGTGTCTTCACGCCGGGCGCATCGGCGTCCAAAGCTACCGTCGACAAGGTCCGCGCCGCTGCCGAGATCCTTGGTTACCGGCCCGATCCGCTTGCCCGGGCCATGATTACCGGGAGAACCCGGATCATCGGCCTCGTGGTCGCCTATCTGGAAAATCAGTTCTATCCGATTGCGCTGGAAAGGTTGTCGCGCGCCTTGCAGGAACGCGGATACCACATCCTCGTCTTCATGGCCGAGAACTCGACCGAGAAGGTGGCCGAAGTGGTGCAGGAGCTTATTGACTACCGGGTCGACGGCATCATCACCGCATCGGTTTCCCTGTCGAATGATCTCACCGGCCGCCTGGCCTCCTTCGGCATTCCAGTGGTCAATTTCAACCGTGGCCAGAACGATCCGCGGCTGACGGATGTGACCTCAGACAACATCGCCGGCGGACGCCGGGCGGCGGAGTTCCTGATAGCGGCCGGGCACACACACATCGCCCACATCATGGGCTGGCAGGGAGCCTCCACAGGCCGCGACCGGGCTGCCGGCTTCCAGTCTGCGATGGAAGAGGCCGGATTGCCAATCGTGGCGATGGTTGATGGCATGTATTCCCGCGAGCGGGCTGCGGCCGTGGCGCGTGAGCTATGCGCCGGACGTGAACGGCCGGATGCGATCTTTGTCGGCAACGACCACATGGCCTTTGCCGTGATGGACGAACTGCGCTTCGAACTCGGCCTGTCCATACCTGGGGATGTGTCGATCGTTGGCTACGACGATGTGCCCCTGGCTGCCTGGCCGACTTATGCGCTGACCACGATCCGCCAGCCGGTCAACCGGATGGTGTCGGCGACGGTTGAGGCGATCCTTGGTCAGATCGACCAGACCACGTTGCCGCAAAAGATCCGGATCGATGGGCCGCTCATCGTCCGCAAGTCCTCCCGAGTTCCCGAAGGATATACGCCATGAAAGGCTTTGACCCGCACTGGACGGATTTTCCGCATTACATTCTCGGCATCACCAAAGAGATCTGGGAAGATCGCGGCCTTTCAACCCTGCATCGCTACTACGCGCCCGATATCATCGTGCGAACGCCAGCCTCGGTCGCGCAAGGCAACGCCGGCGTCATCGCGGCGACCATGGCGACACTCGCCGAATTCCCGGACCGCACGTTGCTCGGCGAGGACGTGATCTGGTCCGGAACACCGGAAACCGGGATGCTGTCATCGCACCGGATCCTGTCGACGGCGACACACAAGGGCTCGGGCGTCTATGGTCCGGCCACCGGCAAGCGCCTCGTCTATCGCATCATGGCCGACTGCCATGCCCGCAACAACATGATCGATGACGAGTGGCTGATCCGGGACCAGGGCGCGATCGTGCGCCAGCTCGGCCTCGACCCGAAGGACTACGCCCGCCAGCAGATCGCGCGCGAGGGTGGGCCGGATACCTGCTTGCGCCCGCTGACGCCTGCCACCGATCTCCCCGGCCCCTACAAGGGCAGGGGAAATGACAATGCTTCGGGCAAGGCTTTGGCCGATCTGCTGAGCGGCATCATGGACGCAGATTTTGCCCGCATCGGACGCGAGTATGACCGTGCCGCGCAGCTGGAGTACCCCGGCGGCGTCACGGATCATGGACCCGGGGCGGCCGACAGGTTCTGGATGGAATTGCGCGCAGCCTTCCCCTCTGCCGAGTTTAGCATCGATCACGTCATCGGCCGCGACGATCCGAAAATGCCGCCACGGGCGGCGGTTCGCTGGAGCCTCTATGGCAAACATTCCGGCTGGGGTCGCTTCGGCGCTCCGTCCGGCGCCGAAGTCTATGTGCTCGGCATCACCCATGCCGAATTTGGCCCCTGGGGCCTGCGCCGCGAATACACCCTGTTCGATGAAACCGCGATCTGGCGACAGATCCTGCTCCACACCGGCGATCTCTGACACCTGATGTCTGCCCCCGGACACGACCTGAGGATGACCCCCATGACTCCGCAAGAAATGGAAGCCCGCATCGTCCGCTATGGCGACTTGCGTCCCTGCAAGACTGCCTTCATCGATGCCCATACGCCCGGTTCGAACCAGAAGGAAAACTTCACCATTATTGGTGGCGGTGTTTCGGAGAGCCCGGACCAGCATGTCCATATCCGGGAGACGCCGGGCTTCAACATAGGCGCGGCCGGTCAGCCGCCGAAGTGTCGCAACTCGCTGCATTCGCATCGCACCGCCGAGGTGTTCTTTGTCCTCAAGGGCCGCTGGCGGTTCTTCTGGGGCCGCCACGGAACGGCAGGGGAGGTGGTGCTGCAGGAGGGGGATATCTTCAATATTCCGACCGGCATCTTTCGCGGTTTCGAGAACATCGGCCTCGACTACGGGATGATCATGGCCATTCTCGGCGGTGACGACGCCGGCGGTGGTGTCATCTGGGCACCGCAGGTGATTTCGGAAGCCAGCGATTACGGGCTCGTCCTGGGGGCCAATGGCCGGCTCTACGACAGCAAGAAGGGCGAACGCCTTCCCGACGGCATAGCTCCGATGCCGCTTCTGACCGAGGAAGAACTGAAGGCGTTCCCGGAACCGACAACCGCTGAGGTCATTCCCAATTGCATTGCCCGATACTGGGATCTGATGGCGCTGTCCGATCGGCAACCGGCCAAGGTGATCGGAGCGCAAGGCAAGCTGCAGGACCGGCCGGGCTTCGAGGTCGAATTCCTGTCGCGCAATTCCTTGCCGGAGACGGCCTACACACTGAACCGGCATGAGGTGCTGATGCCAGTGCGTGGTCACTGGCGGCTCAGCTGGAGCGGTGGGACGACTGCGCTAAACCCCGGCGATACGGCTGCCATTCCTCCCGGGCTCGAACACAGCCTGACCCCATCGATGACCGGTGAGGCGAGCCTCTACCGCATCCTCAACACCGACGATCCTGCAGGCGCGACTGGTCGTCTCCTCTAGGCATCGGACATGACCTGGAGCTGCCAATGACACCTGCTCTGCCACTGCTGCTGGTTCCGGGCATGATGTGCGATGCGCGCATGTGGGGGACCGTCCCGGAGACCTTGAAGCTACGTGACATTCGTCACGTGGCTCCGGTGGGGGCTGACAGCATGGCCGCGCTCGCGGCGGAAGCACTCCGGCAGGCGCCACCGCGCTTTGCCCTGGCTGGCCTCTCGATGGGGGGGATCCTCGCCATGGAAATGCTGGCCCAGGCGCCCGAACGGATCGAGCGTCTGGCCTTGCTCGACACCAATCCGCGCGCTGAAGTGCCGGAGGTACAGGCCCGGCGCGGGCCCCAGATGGCCCGCGCCCGGGCCGGTGACCTTGAAGGCGTCCTGCGAGAGGACATGGTTCCGAACTATTTTGCCTCCGGGCAGGATACCGCTCCTCTCGTGGCGCTTTGCCTCGAGATGGGGCTTTCGCTTGGCCCCGAGGTTTTCATCCGCCAGTCGCTGGCTTTGCGCAACCGGGCTGACCGGCAGGAGGCGCTGGCAGGGTTTCATGGTCCAGCCCTGGTGTTGATGGGCGCTGAGGACCGGCTCTGCCCGCGCGACAGGCATGACCTGATGCATGCGCTCCTGCCGCAGTCGCGGCTGGTGATTATCGATGGGGCAGGGCACCTGCCCCCCCTGGAACGTCCGCAGGACACGATTGCAGCGCTGCAGCGCTGGTTGGAGGAATGATGAACCAGGACCTTCTCGCCCTGTTGCGGCGTATCGATACACCAACGGTCTGCAACGCCATCGAGGTGGTGCAGGGACGGCGCGGCTTTTCAGCCTTCACGCGCGGCACAATGGTTTGCACGGAGCCCGGAACGGCCGTGGTCGGCTATGCCATGACGGCGCAGATTGCGGCAGTGGCTCCCCCGACGGAGCCGGCGGATGTCATTCGAGCCCGCCGCATGGCCTATTATCGTGCCATGCATGATGCGCCAAAGCCTTCAATCGCGGTCATTGAGGATCTCGACTGGCCGCATGCGATTGGGGCCTACTGGGGCGAGATCAACACCACGGTGCACAAGGGCTTCGGTATGTCCGGCGCCCTGACCAATGGCGTGGTGCGTGATCTGGGGGATCTGCCGGATGGCTTCCCGGTGATCGCCGGCAGCATCGGCCCGAGCCACGGTTTCGTGCATGTGCGCTCCGTCGGAGAGCCGGTGCGCATTTTCGGGCTGACAGTCAAAACGGGGGACCTGATCCATGCCGACCGGCATGGCGCGCTGATTATTCCGCCTGAGACAATCCCGCACCTCGCTGATGCGATCGCAAAACTCCAGGCGACTGAGCGCCTGATCCTGGATCCGGCCAGGGCCGGTGATTTCGATTTCGCGGCCTTCGAGGCAGCATGGGGCGCTTTCGAGAAGGCGCGAACCTGACGTGAACCGGTTGCAGAGATCGCCGGGCATGGTCGTGTTCCATCAACCCTCAGTTCTGGCGCGGCCTTCAAGCGCTCAGTCGTGCATGGTGTGGCGGAAGAGTTTGCCTGGCCGGAAAACAGGGCGCGGTGGGGGAGGTCGCACAGCCTTCTGGGCTGAATGAAGGCCGACCATGCCTCCTTGTTGTGGCCCTCGCCAGGGATGGAAAGCTGCAGCCACCGGTTCCGGCGAACCCATTGGAGATCGCTACCCTGATGGTTATCCGGTTTAGAAGACGGTACGCCCGTAGAGCTAACGGCGTCGGCAGGGCCTCAAGTTGCCGCAAGAAAACTGATCAAGAACGAGGCGGGTATCGCCACACCAATGGTCATGCCCGGCAAAGGCAGTCTCTGTGATAAGTTATCTCTTGGCCTGTGTGCCAACCCGGCAGATCGAAAGCCAATCGCTGCCTTTTTGGTACGCGATGCAGCAGGCGAAGTCCCACACTTTGCTGTCACCTCCGGCAGCGGGTTGAACCATCCGCAGTCGGCGGTGACGAAGGTTAAGTCCTTGCCGCTCATCTGCGGTAGCGCTCCTGGCGAACGCTCAGTGTCTTTACCCCACGCTCCGCCTCAATTGCGATGCCTCGACGCAAGTGGCTTCACGCGAACACAGACATGGAGCGCTGTGCCGCTTTCATGAAGAGGAAACCTCTCTAGCCGTGACCGAGAGTTTTCCTTTCTTCGTGGGATAGGCCTCTGACCTTTCGAACTAGAGCGTGTCGTATCTGACCAGATTCGGGATTCCCTTTGGTGTTGATCCGTGATTCCCTGTTTTGCATCGAAACA
>NZ_JBHYDX010000022.1:0-80322 GCF_051860505.1 Pannonibacter sp.
AACAGCGCGGGTTTTCGCCCGTGCGCTACATCTGGCCGCCTCGATTACTGGGCTCCTGCCTGCGCAGGAGCGACGAGGGAGGGGGCCGGGGGCGAAATGGCGATTATCCTCGGGACCTGACCAACGCTCGTCGCTCCTGCGAAGGCAGGAGCCCAGTAGCCCCGGTCAAGATTGGTGAACTCGGCAACTGTTTTTGGCCAAAGAACAGCGCGGGTTTTCGCCCGTGCGCTACATCTGGCCGCCTCGATTACTGGGCTCCTGCCTGCGCAGGAGCGACGAGGGAGGGGGCCGGGGGCGAAATGGCGATTATCCTCGGGACCTGACCAACGCTCGTCGCTCCTGCGAAGGCAGGAGCCCAGTAGCCCCGGTCAAGATTGGTGAACTCGGCAACTGTTTTTGGCCAAAGAACAGCGCGGGTTTTCGCCCGTGCGCTACATCTGGCCGCCTCGATTACTGGGCTCCTGCCTGCGCAGGAGCGACGAGCGAGGGTATGAGCCAGGCCTTGCCTTCCCCTACCCCTCCTTGCCAGGGTCGTAGGCCAGGAGGCGGAGGGCGTTGAGGGTGACGAGGACGGTGGCGCCCGTGTCGGCCATGATGGCAATCCAAAGCCCGGTGAGGCCGAGGATGCTGGTCACCAAGAACACGGCCTTCAGTCCAAGCGCGATGGCGATGTTCTGGTGAATGTTGCCCATGGCCTTGCGTGCAAGGCGGATGAGGCCGGCGACATCGCTGACCCGGTCGCGCAGCACGGCGGCATCGGCGGTTTCCAGCGCAACATCCGTGCCCGAGCCCATCGCGACACCGACCGACGCTTGCGCCAGCGCGGGTGCGTCATTGATGCCGTCGCCGACCATCATCACTCCGCCGGTTGTGGCCAGATCGCGGATCGCACGCACCTTGTCTTCCGGCATCAGCTCGGCTCGGGCATCCAGCCCGAGGGTGCCGGCAATCGCCTTGGCGGTGCGGGCGTTGTCGCCCGTGAGCATGATGGCGCTAACGCCGAGCGCGGACAGCTGGCGAATGCCGCCACGGGCGTCCTCGCGCGGCTCATCGCGCAGGGCAATGAGGCCAAGAAGCTGACCATCCTGCAGGACGCAGACCACCGTCTTGCCTTCCCCTTCGAGCCGGGTCGCCTCCACCTCTGATGCTGCGGCCAGGACCTTCAGCTCCGCCGCATGGCGCGGGGAGACAACCTGAACAAGGCTGCCCTCGACCGTCGCCTCGACACCCTTGCCGGCCATGGCGCGACCGCCTTCAGCGGCCGGAATGGCGAGGGACAAGGCTTGCGTGCGGGCGACGATGGCCTTGGCCAGCGGATGCGACGAGCCGGCCTCGACAGCAGCGGCGGCCTGCAGCAGCGCGGCATCGTCCGCGCCGGCCACCGGCACCAGATCGACCACCTGCGGCCGGCCTTCCGTGAGCGTGCCGGTCTTGTCGAAGGTGACGGTCTTGACGCGGGCGATCGCTTCAATGACCGCGCCACCCTTCATCAGCAACCCGCGCCTTGCGCCAGCCGACAGGGCCGAGGCGATGGAGGCGGGCACGGAGATGACCAGCGCACAGGGGCAGCCGATGAGCAGCAACGACAGGGCGCGGTAGATCCAGGTATCCCAGTCTGCGCCGAGGCCAAGCGGCGGCACGACGGCGACGAGAGCGGCAAGGCCGACAATGAAAGGCATGTAGTAGCGGCTGAAGCGGTCGATGAAACGCTCGGTCGGCGCACGGGCGCTTTCAGCCTCCTCGACCAGCTTGATGATGCCGGCGATGGTGTTATCGGAAGCCGCCCGGGTGACCTCGACCTTCAGCAAGGCTTCGGTGTTGATCGAGCCGGCGAAGACATCGTCGCCCTCGCCTTTCGTGCGCGGCACGCTTTCACCAGTCACCGGGCTCTCATCTATGCCGGAGACGCCGGAGCGAATGACGCCATCAGCGGGGACCCGGTCGCCGGGGCGGACCAGAACGATCTGGCCGGGTTGAAGGCTGTCCGCCGCCACTTCGCGGGTGCCTGCGGGCGTTTCCAGCAGGGCGGTTTTAGGGACGAGACGCGCCAGCGCCCGGATGCCTTCGCGGGCCCGGTCGGCGGCGACACCCTCCAGCACCTCGCCGACGGCAAACAGGAAGACCACGAGTGCGGCCTCTTCCGCCGCGCCGATCAGCAGCGCGCCCGCTGCGGCGATGGTCATGAGCATCTCGATGGTGAAGGGCATGCCGGCGGACAGGGCTGCAAAAGCTCTCCGGGCAACCGGCAGCACGCCGATGACACAGGCCGCGACAAAGACCCAGGAGGCCAAATCCGGCGCCAGCACGTAATGCGAGGCCCAGGCGACCCCGAGCAGCGCCGCAGTCAGCACCACCAGCTTGCCCTTGGCCGTCTGATACCAGCTGCGCCGCTGACCATCGGGCGCAACCGGTTCGTCATCGCCATGCGAATGGGAGTGCGAATGCGGGGGGATACCGGAGAGTTCAGGGGCATGATCATGCGCATGGTCATGGCCATGCTCGGAGCCGTGATCGTGACCGCAACCGCATGCACCCGGTGCAACCTCAAACGCCGGGCCGGACGGGGCCGCACCTCTTGCCGAAATGCCATAGCCGAGAGCGCTCACGGCCTTCTCGATCCGTTCACGTGCCGTCTGCGTCTCGTCGAGTGTCAGCCGAAGACGTTCGCTCATCAAGGTGACCTCGACCGCGCTGACGCCCGGAAGCCGCTCCACCGCGCCCTTCACCTTGCCGGCGCACGACCCGCAGTCCATTCCCGAAATGGTCCATTCACAGAGGACCGGGCCCGTCTTTGTGTCCATGTCAATCTCCACGCCTTCCGGCGACCAAGCGTCCTGGCACCGGCGTAGCACCTCTAGCGACTAGAGCTTCAAGAGGTATTTTTCACCTGCGCAGTCTCCCGGATGACCGCTGCAAACTGTCAAAAAGCACAATCAGGGTCTGGGCCGGGCCATGTAATCATGAGACAGAAGTGCAACTGCGGACCCGTCACATGGGCCTGCGGCCACGTCAGTTGTGAAGCGCAGGCTCTTCCGGGCCTGCTCGTTACAAGGCAGTCAAACAGCGGGGGCCGGCAGGCCTAAAACGGCAGATGATGCCAAAAGCGGCATGCCTGGAATTTCGCCTTGCCGGCTCTTGCGGGAAAGTTCTACCATCTGGTCAAAAAGTTTGAGAGCCAACAGTTAGGGGACAGAAATGACGCAGAAATTCAGTCTTGATGTCAGCCGCCGCAGCCTGCTTCTGGGTGCTGGTGCAACCTTGGCCGGCAGTGCGCTGCTGCCACGAATCGCCTTTGGCCAGACCCCAATCAAGACCGCAGGTATCTACACCGTGCCGGTGGAACAGCAGTGGGTCAGCCGCATCCACATCGCTGCGGAAGCCGCCAAGGCCGCAGGCCAGATCGACTACACCTTCACCGAAAACACCGCCAATACCGACTATCCGCGCGTCATGCGCGAATACGCCGAAAGCGGCGTGAAGCTGATCGTCGGCGAGATCTTCGGCGTCGAGCAGGAAGCCCGCGAAGTGGCGGCCGAATATCCGGAAGTCGCCTTCCTGATGGGCTCGTCCTTCATGCCGGATGCCGCCGTGCCGAACCTCTCGGTGTTCGACAACTACATCCAGGACGCGTCGTATCTCTCCGGCATCATCGCCGGCGCCATGACCAAGTCCGGCAAGATCGGCATGGTCGGCGGCTTCCCGATCCCGGAAGTAAACCGCCTGATGCATGCCTTCATGGCCGGCGTGAAGGAAACGCGCGCGGACGCGACCTTCCAGGTCAGCTTCATCGGCTCCTGGTTCGATCCCCCGAAGGCCAAGGAAACCGCCTTCGCCATGATCGATGGCGGCGCGGACATGCTCTATGCCGAGCGCTTCGGCGTGTCGGATGCCGCCAAGGAACGCGGCGTCCTGGCCATTGGCAACGTGATCGACACACAGGCGGATTATCCCGAGACGGTGGTGGCCTCGGCCCTGTGGCATTTCGAGCCGACATTGCAGAAGGCCATCGCCAACATCAATGCCGGCAGCTTCAAGGCCGACAATTACGGCGTCTACTCCTTCATGAAGGAAGGCGGCTGCTCGCTGGCTCCCATCGGCACGTTTGAGGGCAAGGTACCGGCAGCGGCGATGGACCTCGTCAAGACACGCGAAGCGGCCATCAAGGATGGCTCCTTCACCGTCGAGATCAACGACAACGAGCCGAAGTCCTCGTGACCCAGCAACATCCGGAGGCGCAGGATATTGTCCTGCGCCTCGACGGCATCACCAAACGCTTCGGCCCGCTCGTCGCCAACAACGCCATCAGCCTGACCCTCAAGCGCGGAGAGATCATCGCGCTGCTGGGCGAGAACGGCGCGGGCAAGACGACGCTGATGAACATCCTCTTCGGCCACTACACGGCCGATGCGGGCGAAGTCGAAGTCTTCGGCAAGCTGCTGCCCCCCGGCCAGCCGCGTGCGGCGCTGGCGGCTGGCGTCGGCATGGTGCACCAGCATTTCACCCTCGCCGACCACTTCACCGTGACCGAGAACATCCTGCTTGGCACCCAGCCGCTGTGGCAGCTGGGCCTTGGGCTCGGCCCAGCCCGGGACAAGATTACCAAACTTTCCGTCGACTTCGGCCTTGCCGTCCATCCCGATGCCAAGGTCTCCGCCCTGTCGGTCGGCGAGCGGCAGCGGGTGGAGATCCTCAAGGCGCTTTACCGCGATGCGCGCATCCTGATCCTCGACGAGCCCACCGCCGTGCTGACGCCGCAGGAAACGGACGCGCTGTTCGAGACCCTGAAGAAGGCCGTGGCGCGC
Source organism: Pannonibacter sp. (assembly GCF_051860505.1). Lineage (NCBI taxonomy): Bacteria > Pseudomonadati > Pseudomonadota > Alphaproteobacteria > Hyphomicrobiales > Stappiaceae > Pannonibacter > Pannonibacter sp. The sequence continues at coordinate 4,803 of NZ_JBHYDX010000022.1, forward strand.
GGGCTCTCCATCGTCTTCATCAGCCACAAGCTGCATGAGGTGATGGCAGTGGCTGACCGCTGCCTGGTGCTGCGGCATGGCAAGCTGGTCGCCGAACGCGACACGCACCAGACCTCGGGCGCCGAACTGGCGGCCTTGATGGTCGGCGGTGCAGTCCCGGAGCTGAGCCCCTCGACGGCGAAGCCCGGCGCCCCGCTTCTGCTGCTGAGCCGGGTCACGACGCCGGATGCGGAAGCCGCGCCCGGCCTGAAGGACGTGACGCTCACCTTGCGCGCGGGCGAGATCACGGGACTGGCCGGCGTCTCCGGCAACGGCCAGGCCGCCCTGTCGGACCTCATCGGCGGGCTGATCCGGCCTGAGAGCGGCACGCTGGAGCTGGCGGGAGCAACCGTGGCCGCGTGGTCGGCGCATGACGCCATCCTCGCCGGCATCGCCCGCATTCCGGAGGACCGGCACAAGACCGGCACCATCGCCGATTTCAGCCTGACCGAGAACGCCATCCTCGAGCGCTACCGCGAGGCGCCGTTCAGCCGCAAGGGCTGGATGAACTGGGGCGCGGCCGAGGGCTTTGCCCGCGACATCATCCGGACCTACGACGTGCGCTGCCCAGGCCCGGACGCGCGCATCCGGCTCCTGTCGGGCGGCAACATGCAGAAGCTGATCCTTGGCCGGGTGCTGGAGCCGGGGCCGAAGGTCATCCTCGCCAACCAGCCGGTGCGCGGCCTCGACATCGGCGCGATCACCTTCATCCATTCCCGCCTGATCGCCGCCCGCGACGCCGGCGCAGCCGTCCTGCTTATCTCGGAGGATCTCGACGAGGTGCTGAAACTCTCCGACGTGGTGCATGTCATTTACGAAGGCCGCCTGTCGCCGGGCTTTGCCCGCGGCAGCATGGGGCCGGCCGATCTCGGCCTGTGGATGGCCGGACAAGGATTTGACCATGCGGCTTGAGCCGATTGCCAACCCGAGCCTTGCCCGCCGCATCGGCCTGCCGGTGCTGGCGCTGGCGATGACCGTGGTCTGCGGGTCCCTGCTGGCGCTGACAGCCGGGGCCGATCCCTTCGACACGCTGCGCCTGATCCTGGTCGGCGCGGCAGGCAGCAAGTTCGCCCTGCTCGAAACCTTGAACCGGGCGACGCCGCTGATCTTCACCGGCCTTGCCGTCGCGGTGGCCTTCCGCGCCAGGCTGTGGAACATCGGCGCGGAAGCCCAGCTTTATGCCGGGGCCATTGTCACGGTGCTGATCGGCACCGGGGCCACCGGCCTGCCACCCCTGCCCCTGCTGCTGGTGACTGGCATTGCCGCCATGTTTGCCGGCGCCGCTGTCCTGATCCCGCCGGTGCTCCTGAAGACACGGCTCGGCGTCGACGAGGTGGTGACGACGCTGCTGATCAACTTCATCATGCTGCTGTTCGTCTCCTATCTGCTGGAAGGGCCGATGAAGGACCCGGCCGGCATGGGCTGGCCCAAGTCGCCGGCGCTGGCGAAGGAGGCAAGGCTGCCTCGCATCGTCGACGGGCTGCGATTGCACTGGGGCTTTGCCCTGGCAATCCTGTCGGCCATCGCCGTCTGGGTGATCCAGACCCGCACGACGCTCGGCTACGAGATCCGCGCTGTTGGCCTCAACGCGAAAGCCGCGAAATTCGCCGGCATTCCGGTCAATGGCGTGCTCGTCAAGACCGCCCTCCTCTCGGGCGGGCTGGCGGCGCTGGCTGGCTACAGCGAAGTGGCGGGGCTGAAGGGTCACCTCAGCCTCGATCTGTCGCCGGGCTTCGGCTACACCGGCATCATCGTCGCCATGCTGGCGCTGCTGAACCCGCTCGGCGTCATCCCCTCGGCCATCTTCGTTGCCGGCATCTTCGTCGGGGCCAACAGCATGAGCCGGGCGGCGAGCGTGCCGACCTACATCGCCGACATGCTGCTCGCCATCGCCCTCCTGTTCATGGTGCTGGCGATCCTCCTCACACGCTACCGGGTGAAACGCGGATGAGCGAGATCTTCGACATCCTCCTCACGGCCTCGTTCTGGGCCGCCACGATCCGCATCGCCTCGCCGCTGATCTTTGCGACGCTCGGCGAGCTGATCTGCGAGCGCGCCGGCGTCCTGAACCTCGGCATCGAAGGCATCATGGTCATCGGCGCCTTCACCGGCTGGGTTGCGGTCTACATGGGCGCGCCTTTGTGGTGGGGCGTGATGGCGGCGATGCTGGCGGGCATGGCCTTCGGCCTGCTGCACGCCACCCTGACCGTCCCCTTCGGCCTGTCACAGCACGTGGTCGGCCTCGGGGTGACCCTGCTGGCCACCTCGACGAGCTATTTCACCTATCGCCTGATGTTGCCGCAGGTCACCAGCCCGCCGAAGATCGAGCCGTTCCAGCCGCTGCCGATCCCGGGCCTGTCCGACATTCCGCTGCTTGGCGAGGCGCTGTTCAACCAGACGGCACTGACCTATGCCGCCTTCGTCCTGGCGCTGGTCGTGGCGCTGGTGCTCTACCGCACACCGCTTGGCCTCGCCCTGCGCGCGGTCGGCGAAAACCCGGCCGCCGCCGCCGCCCAAGGCCTGTCGGTGACGGGCCTGCGCATGGGCGCGGTCATTGTCGGCTCCGGCCTGATGGCGGTGGGAGGGTCGTTCCTGACGCTCTCCGCCTTCTCGTCCTTCTTCTTCGAGATGATCAACGGGCGCGGCTGGATCTGCATCGCACTCGTTGTCTTTGGCGCCTGGCGTCCGGGCAAGGCGGTGCTGGGCGCGATCCTGTTTGCCGCCTTCGACGCGCTGCAGGTGCGCCTGCAGCAGACCGGCATCGGCGCCATCGTGCCCTACCAGGTGTTTCTGATGCTGCCTTTCATCCTTTCCATCCTCGCACTCATCATCATGTCGCGCCGCGCCGAAGTGCCGGCCGCCCTGATGCAGCCCTTCAACAAGGGGGAACGCTGACATGTTCGATCTCGTCATCGCCGGCGGCACGCTGCCCGACGGCACCGTCGCCGACATTGGCATTCGCGGCGACCGCATTGCCGAGGTCGGCCAGATCGATGCATCCGTCAAGGCAAGTGCCGGCCGGGTCATCGACGCCAGCGGCGACCTGGTGTCGCCGCCCTTCGTCGATCCGCATTTCCACATGGATGCGACGCTGTCTTACGGCCTGCCGCGCATCAATGCGTCAGGCACCCTGCTGGAGGGCATCTCGCTCTGGGGCGAGCTGCGCGAGATCGCCAGCGTCGAGGATATGGTCGCGCGGGCGCTGACCTATTGCGACTGGGCCGTGTCGATGGGCCTGCTCGCCATCCGCACCCATGTCGACACCACACCGGACCACCTGCGCGGCGTCGAGGCAATGCTGGAGGTGAAGCGCAAGGTCGCCCCCTATCTCGACCTTCAGCTGGTCGCCTTCCCACAGGACGGGCTCTACCGCACGAGAACGGGGCGCGAAAACGTCCTTCGCGCGTTGGACATGGGCGTCGATGTGGTTGGCGGCATTCCCCATTTCGAGCGCACGATGGAGGACGGTGCGGCCTCGGTGAAGGACCTTGCCCGCATCGCCGCAGAGCGCGGGCTGATGCTGGACTTGCACTGCGACGAGACCGACGACCCGATGAGCCGGCACGTCGAGACGCTGGCCGCCGAGGTGACCCGGCACGGGCTTAGCGGACGTGCGGCCGGCAGCCACCTCACCTCCATGCATTCCATGGACAATTACTATGTGTCCAAACTGCTGCCGCTGATCGCCGAAAGCGGTATGACAGTGATCTCCAATCCCCTGATCAACATCACCCTGCAGGGCCGACACGACACGTTCCCGAAGCGGCGCGGCCTGACGCGGGTGAAGGAGATGCAGGCGCTTGGCATCACCGTCGGCTGGGGCCAGGACTGCACGCTGGATCCGTGGTACTCGCTCGGCACCGCGGACATGCTGGATGTCGCCTTCATGGGCCTGCATGTGGCGCAGATGACGCACCCTGAGGAGATGGCGCGCTGCTTCCGCATGGTGACGGAAGACAACGCGAAGATCATGAACCTCGATGGCTATGGCCTGAAGCCGGGCTGCATGGCCTCGCTGGTGGTGCTGGATGCCGGCACGCCGACCGAAGCCCTGCGCCTCAGGCCCGACCGGCTCGCGGTCATCTCGAAGGGCAAGGTCGTCGCCGAGCGAACGCGCAACGACGCCCGTCTTGGTCTTGCTGGCCGGCCTGCAACTGTCCGCCGGAGGCATGCGGCGATCTGATCGCCCCGGGATTTGTCCGGCTCAAAGGAACCAAGGCGCAAGACGCTGCGTTGTGGCAGGCGATCCAAGCCTGTCCTCCTTTTGCCGGACCCTGAATGACCACGGACCAGATCCTTCTTCTCGCCATCCTGACCGCGACCCTGGCCCTGTTCCTCTGGGGACGCTGGCGGCATGACGTCGTGGCGCTGGCAGCGCTTGTCGCCTGTATCCTTGCCGGCCTCATCCCATCCAGGGAAGCGTTTGCCGGCTTTGGCCATCCAGCTGTCATCACGGTCGCCGCCGTGCTGATCCTCAGCCGCGGGCTGCAGACGACCGGCGCGGTTGACCTCCTGACACGGACGATCCTGCCGGCTGGCGCGGGACGGACACTGACCATGGCTGCGCTGCTCGGCCTAGGCGCAGCGCTCTCGGCCTTCATGAACAACGTCGGCGCGATGGCATTGCTGATGCCGGTTGCAATCCAGCAGGCCAGCCGCATCGGCGTCACGCCTGGCCAAATGCTGATGCCGCTCGCCTTTGCCACCATTCTGGGCGGCATGACGACATTGGTCGGCACGCCGCCGAACCTCATTGTCTCCGGCTTCCGGGAGAGCGCGGGCAATGGCGGCTTCGCCATGTTCGATTTCGCTCCGGCCGGCCTTGCCGTGGCGCTTGCCGGCATTTCCTTCGTTGTCCTGGGTGGCTGGCGACTGGTGCCGGTCAAGCGCCCCTCCGGCGCGGACGCCTTCGAAACCGCCGCCTATTTCACGGAAGTCGAGGTGCCGGAAGGCTCGAAACTCAGCGGCAAGTCGCTGCGCCATATCGAGGACAGCCTCTCGCAGATCGAGGCGCAGATCGTCGGTCTGGTGCGCAACAATGTGCGCATCAGCGCGCCGCATCGCGGCCTGACCGTCCGCGATGGCGACATTCTGGTGCTGGAGGCCGATGTGGAAGGCCTTGCCGAGACCCTGAGCGCGCTCGACCTGAAGCTTGAGGCAGAGAAGCGGCCTCGTACAAACCAGGATGATGCGGTACCGGCCCCTGAAACGGACAGCAATGCGGAAGACGACGGGAAAGAACCGGCACCGAAATCCGCCCCCCGGCCGGATGATATCGTAGTCAAGGAACTGGCGGTGCTGCCCGGGTCTACCCTCGTCGGCCGCTCGGCGCGCGACCTGCAGCTGCGCAGCCGTTACGGCTTGAACCTTCTTGCCGTGTCGCGCGAGGACCGCAAGCCGCAGGTGCGGCTGCGCACCTTGTCGCTGCGCTCTGGCGATGTACTGCTGCTGCAGGGGCCGGTCGAGACGCTTGCCGATTTTGCCTCGGAAACCGGCTGCGTGCCGCTGGCCGAACGCGAGTTGCGCCTGCCGCAGAAGCGCAAGGCAATCCTGGCCGGTGCGATCATGGTTGCGGCGGTCGCCCTTGCCACCTTCGGCATCCTGCCGGCAGAGGCGGCCTTCACACTGGGCGTTCTGGTCTCGATGGTGACCGGCACCGTGCCGCCGCGCACCGTCTACACTGCAGTCGACTGGCCAGTGATCGTGCTCCTCGGCGCGCTGATGCCCGTGGCCGGAGCGATGGAGACAACCGGCACGGCCTCGCTCATCGCCGAGACGCTTGTGGAGACCGTTGCCCAGGGCAACGCGATTGCGGCATTGGCCCTCGTGCTGGTCGTCACCATGACGCTTTCAGACGTCATGAACAATGCCGCGACCGCCGCCGTGATGGCCCCGATTGCCGTTGGCATTGCTGCCGCGCTTGGCGGCAATCCGGACAGTTTCCTGATGGCCGTCGCCATCGGCGCGTCCTGCGCCTTCCTGACGCCCATCGGGCACCAGAACAACACGCTGATCCTCGGCCCAGGAGGCTTCTCCTTCGGGGATTACTGGCGGCTGGGGCTGCCGATGGAGCTCATCATCACCGCTGTCGCCTTGCCAGTCCTGATCCTCGTCTGGGGATTATGACCTGGGCCTTCTGATCCGGCGGGCGACGAAAAGTCCGCCCGCCAGCACGAGCGCATAAGCGCCAAAGGAGAGGATCGCAGCGGTCGTCAGCCAGAGGAGCCCGGCCGGCAGCGGCGGGAAAATGAACAGGACGAGTTCCAGCGATGCCAGAAGCGCGTCGATGTTCCAGAGCGCCAGCGTCATGGAACCGGCCGCCAGTGGCACGAAAACCAAATCGGCCAGCGCGAAGGCGCTGACATAACCCCGCTTCCGACACAAGACATAGAGCGTGACGGCGTAGATCCAAACTCCGGCGGACGTGCCCATGGCGAGGCCCGCTGCGCCGTGCTCCGTGCTGAGCAGCGCCTTGAGCGCCACATTGACAACCGTGGCTCCTGCCAGGGCCTTCAAGGGGGTCGTCATGTCGCCGCGCCCGTTGAAGGCCGCAACCAGCGTGCGGATGGCAAGGGCCGCCGGCAAGGCAACCGCATAGGCCGCGAGCACGGCGGCAGAGCCAGCCGTCGCTGCCGCATCGAAGGCCCCGCGCTGGAACAGGACGCGGATCGCGTCCTCGCCCAGAAAGGCCATGGCAAGGCCGATGGGCAGGCCGACCATCAGGCAGATGCGCAGTGCCCGGTCCATCACGCGGCGCGCCTTGTCCTCGGCACCGACCCCGGCATCGCGGCCGATTTCTGGCAGCACCGCCGTGCCCAGCGCGATGCCGATGACGCCGAGCGGCAGCTGATACAGCCGGTCGGCATAGGCGAGATGCGACAGAGCGCCTGTGGGCAGGAAACTGGCAAGAATGGTATCGGCAAAGACGGCGACCTGCACCACGCCGGCCGTGAGCAAAGCGGGTCCGAGGCGTTTGAAGAACAGCGCCACCTCGCCGTCGCGCCGTGGCAGCGGCAGGGAAAAGCCGAGCCCGGCCCGGGCAACGGCGATGGTCAGCAGGATCACCTGCAGGACCCCGCCGGTGAGCGTGCCCCAGGCAGCCGCATGGGCCGCATCGGGGAACCACTGCACCGACAGGAAGGCTGCGATCATCGCCACATTCAGCAGCACCGGTGCGGCCGCTGCGACCGCAAACTTTCGCTCGGCATTCAGCACACCTGACATCAGCGTGACGGCGGACATGCACAGGAGATAGGGGAAGGTGATCCGGGTCAGTTCGATGGCAAGATCGCGAACCCCGTTGCTGCTGCTGCCGAGCCCCGGCGCCAGCAGGAACACCAGCCAGCCGGTGGCGACCAGCGCCAGCGCCAGAAGGACAAGGTTCACCAGCATCAGCCAGGACAGCATCTGCGAGCGGAAGGCGCGCGCGCGCGCCTCCCCGTCTCGCGCCAGCGTCGCGGCATAGGTGGGCACAAAGGCCGCATTAAAGGCACCTTCCGCCACGATGGCGCGGAAATGGTTGGGCAGGCGGAAAGCAATCAGGAACGCATCGGCAAGCGGCCCCGCACCGAGCACGCTGGCCATCACCAGATCGCGCAAGAAGCCGAACAGCCGGCTGACCAGCGTCCAGCCCCCGATGACACTCAGCCGCCGCAACATGACCCGGTCCCCAATCGACGCATTCGCAATGGCCGTGAGGCTTAGGCCCGGGCACGGGAAATGGCCAGCGGTTTCTTGACGACGGCTGGCCAGATCAGGGCAAGAACGCCAAGCTCAGACCAGCCGCGCCTCGTAGATCTCGGTGGCGGCCAGGGCAAGAAGGCGGGTGGCCATCTCCTGCTTCAACTCGGTCAGACGCGCCTCCTGGTCCGGAGTCCGGTCGGGAGTGGCGCCCAGCCGGACGAACTCCTCGCGCACATGCCCCGGGCGGATCGTCACCTCGGCGGTGCGACCACGATAGGTAAAGCGCCAGAGATAGGGCCCCGGCGGCTCGCTGAGCACATCACGTCCTCCAAGCGAACGGTCAACAGTCATGCGGCCATCTGTCAGCGCCCGGGTGACCATCTCCACCGCATCGCGTCCGCCCAGGCCGGAGAAGGCCGTCAAAACGGTGATTTCGCGCCTCTGCAAGGGAGCCTCATCTAGCAGCGGGAATGCCGCCTGCATCGCCTTGAAGGCATGGGCAACGCCACCGGGGAAACCGATGCCATGGTAGCGCAGCAAATCGGCAAACCGAAACGCCAGGGTCTCGTGGCCCTCGGCGACGGTCAGAACATCTTTATCCATTGATCCAGGCTTTCAGGTTGGGCAGGAACTTGTCGAGGAACCGGGTCGTCGCCGGCATGAAATGCGATCCGTGGTGATAGATCGGATCAAGCGAGGTCACGACGAGACGACCCGGCGTGGAGACATCATCGACATAGGCGATGACCCGGCCCTCGCGGTCTTCCGCGAGCACATCGACCCCCGTAGGCACGTCGAAGTGGCCGTGCAGGTGCCAGGTGACATCGTCCTTACCAATGCCGTGCATCAGCGGATGGGATGGTGCGGTGACCCGGTTGCCGAGATCGGCCTCCGGCTCCAGCCACCACCACCAGTTTGTCGGCCGCTCGTGGAACACGATGGCGGGTGCCCAGAGATCGCTGCGGCTTTCGCCCATGGCAATGACAGTCCCACCGGCGTCCAGATGCACGGCGACAGATGATTTCTGCCCGATCATCCGCTGCGGCGGCGTGCGGCAGGGCACGAACAGGCAATCCGACGGCAAGAGACCATCAGCAAGCTGCTCCGGCGGCACGACAAGGTCAAAGAACCGGGCGTAACGCTCCGCCTCCAGGCTCTCGATGTGATAATAGGTTCCGGCGGAGATGGCGATCAGGCGCACAGGCACGGCCCTCCTGCGGCCCAGTCGAGAATGCGGGTCTGCAGCAGCGGGGCTAGATCCCACTCAAGCCCCATCTGGCCGAGATCGTTTCCCGCATGGGAAAAGACCCGACCGCCGCGTGGCCGTGGCCAGACCCAGTCGACCGGAATTCTGCCGCCAGAAAGTCCCGTAACAGCGACAGCACCTGCCGGCAGGGGATTGGCACCGCGGCCATAGAACCCGGCAACGCCCTTGTTGGTCTCAAGCTTTTCCAGCGCAAGACCGTCAAAGATCGGGTGCTCCGCCAGCCGGTGCAGGGTGAAATCCGCCCGCTTTGGCGCGGTCATCGGCTGATAGATGCCGAGCCCGTCCAGCAGCGGACGGACAATGTGCCCGTTGAAGAACCACCTCCCGCCCCGATCCAGAAAGGCTTCCAGATCGGGCTTGAGGACGAGGAGTGCATCCTGGTCCAGGAGATTGCCGGTCACGAAACCTGTTGCCGCAGCAAGGTCTTGGCCACAGAGCGACGCCTGAGACACGATACGGGCGGCGGGATGCGCGCGGACCGTGGCGGAAGGCTCGGCGAAGCCGGAGTTGAGCACCAGAACAGTCATGCCGCAGCACTCCCGGCAAAGGCCGGCACGATGGCCTTGCGGCCGGTTGGCAGCGTCACCCAGTGCATCTCCACACCGTAGAGCCGCTGCATCAGGTCGGGCGTGATCATCTCGGCAAGCGGCCCATGCCGCTCCTCGCCGCCCGGCAGCATCAGGAGGACGTCATCGGCAGCCGCCAGCGCATGATTGGGATCATGCGTTGTGAAGAGAATTGCCCGGTCGCGACGATCACGAAGACGCGCCAACAGGTCCAGCGTGCGGGACTGGTTGCCAAGGTCCAGTGCCGAAGTCGGCTCGTCCAGCACAAGCGCCGGCGAGCCGGTGGCAAGAGCCCGGGCGATCAGCACGAGCTGACGCTGGCCGCCGGACAGGCGGTCATAGCGCAAGCCGGCCAGTTCACCGGCACCGACCTCGCGCAGGGCGCTTTCAGCCGCGGCAATGTCATCCCGTCCGGGTTGGCCGAACAGGCCGATACGGGCAGCACGGCCCATCACCACGACATCAAGACCTGTCAGCCGCGACTGGCTGGCCCCGTGCTGCGGTACATAGCCCGTGACATCGGGAGCGGTACGGCGTCCTTCGGCGAGCACCTGAAGCCCCAGCAGCGCGCGGATCAATGTGGTCTTGCCCCGCCCATTGGGTCCGAGCACGGCCAAGGTGCGGCCGGTGTCCACGGTAAAGGACATGCGCTGGAAGAGCGTGCGCCCCGAAAATACGACGGCGGCGTTGTCCAATCCGATCATGGCCGGTTCACCTGTCTGAAATGGCGGCGAAGGAGCAAGGCGAAGACCGGCGCACCAATCAGCGCAGTCAGCACGCCCAAGGGTATTTCCGCACTGGTGAGCGAGCGCGCGAGCGTATCGACGAAGACGAGATAGGCCGCCCCCAGAAGCGCCGAAGCGGGAATGAGCACGCGGTGATCCTCGCCAACGATGATGCGTGCGGCATGCGGGACGACCAGACCGATCCAGCCGACAATGCCGGCGACGGCGACGGATGTTCCTGTCATCAGCGCGATGGCGATGAACACAAGCCAGCGCTCCTTGTCCGGGCGAACCCCGAGGCTGCGCGCTTCCTGCTCCTCAAGCGCCAGAAGGTTGATGCGATAGCGCAACAGCCAGACGACGAAGAGACCGAGCGTCAAGCCGGGCACGGCAAGGCTGAGCCGGGCCCAGGTGGCGGTGGAGAAGGATCCCATCAGCCAGTAGACGATGGCCGGCAGGGAGGTGTTCGGATCGGCCACGAACTGGACGATGGAGACCAATGCCGCAAACAGGGCGCCGATGACCATGCCGGACAGAATGACGGTAATGACCTCGGTGCGGCCATCGATGCGCGCCAGCAAGCCGACCATGACCAGCGCCGCAAGCCCTCCCGCAAAGGCCATGCCAAGGAGCATCACGCCGGAAATTCCGATCAGGATGGCGAGCGCTCCGCCAAAGGCGGCGCCCTGGCTGATGCCGAGCACCTGCGGGCTGACGAGGGGATTGCGGAAGACGCCTTGCAGAGCTGCGCCGCCGACGGCCAAGGCTGCCCCGCTCAAAGCTGCCAGCAGCACGCGGGGCAGACGCACCAGAGCCACGATCCGGTCGGCCATCTCTGTGCCAACGCCATCGACCGCAGCGCGGGACAGGATCGCCAGGATCTCCATAGGTGCAACGGAAAAGCGCCCGGCAGAAATGGCGTGGATCATGGCAGCAAGCAGCAGCAGCACCAGCGCCGAAAAAATCCCTGCCCGCCGCATGGAAGCGGCAGGCAGCGCCTTGTGGTCAAGAGCGACAGTCATCCCTTGCGCGCAAAGGCGGAATAGTTGGTCTGTCCACCCTGCATGTCCATCCACAGGATGCCGTCAATTTCGTCGTCCGTAAGGTCATGGCCGTAAAGCAGCTTGTAGGCGGTCTTCATCTCGGCGCGCAGGTCATAGGAGAAGACATCCGGGTGCAGCAGGTTGGCGAGCCACATCCAGGTCAGCGGGCTCTCCTGGCTCGGTGGATCCCAGCGGTAGCCGCCAAGCGGCAGCTTGTAGACGCTGCCCGACTGGGCCGCCTTGGTCAGCGACAGGATCGGGTCATTGGCAATCCGCTCCAACCCGAGCTTGGCCTCGAAGCTGTTGAGCAGGATCACGTCCGGGTTCCACTCGGCAATCTGCTCCGGGCTGATGGTAACGCCATTGCCCTCGACAGTCGCCGATGCGTTCTGGCCACCGGCCAGCTCGATGTACCAGGCATTGTAGTTGCCCTTGGTGCCCGACGCGGTCAGGCCTTCCTGTGCTCGCAGCAGGTAGAGCACCTTCGGCTTCTTGTCGGCCGGAATTGCCTTGGACTTTGCGGCAAGATCGGCCTCAACCCTGGAGCGCCACTCGATCAACTCAGCGATCCGCTCCGGTTTGCCCATCGCCGTTGCGGCCATCGACATGTATTCCCGTGTCTTGGCCTCGGTGCCATAGGAGATCAGCATCGCGGTGAGGCCGGCATTGGTGATCGGATCGACATAGTCCTTGCCACGCCCTGCCCACTGGATGACGAGGTCAGGCCGCGTGGCGGCGAGTTCCTCAACGTTCGGAATGAAGTTCGGCGCGGTGATGTCGGACGGAATGTCCTTGGCCTCGGGGAAGATCGTGCCGAGGATCCCTTCAACGATGGCCGACTTGGCGGTCGGGTTCATGCCGACCAGCTTCGAGGTCGCGCCGTCAATGGCGATCAAGGTCGAGGCCATCGGGATCGGAATGGAGGCGATGCGGCCAGCTGGCGCCGCAAGCTCCACCGTGCGGCCTTCATGATCGGTGATGACAATCGGTTCAGCCTGGGCCGCCGTGGCCAGAAGGCCAAGCAGCAGAACGCCTGCAATGCGCATGATCTTGCTCTCTCATGTAACTGCGGGCCTGGCTGTTGGCTAACGCCCCTTTCGAGGTCTTGTCTAAAATTTATGAGTTTTAAAATCAAGTATTAATAGGCCTTGCGTCCCATTCTTTAGGGGGACCCGCCGCGTGCAACCTTGACAGGCGGCACAAGCGACCTGCATGTTGCGCTGCGAACGTGGTTCCGTCGGTGGACGGATGAAAAGGGAACACGGTGAGGCGTACCCAACAGGGACCGAAACCGTGGCTGCCCCCGCAACTGTGAACGGAGAGTGCGTGTCCACTCATGCCACTGGGAGGCCCAAGGCCCGATCCCGGGAAGGCGGACACACACGGCGACCCGTGAGCCAGGAGACCTGCCGCGCTCAGTCACCCGGCCTTCGATACGGGGTGTGTCGAGGCGCGGTTTCCCGTTGAGGTGACACCCAAACCTTGCCGTCTTTCCGGCGGGCGCTGAACCGCGTCCGCTTGCAAGGCGGTGCGTCGTCTTATGCTGGCGCGGGCCTCGCCCGCCGCCAAACGCGGGTGTTTGTCATGAAGAACCGGTTCACCACCGGCATTGCCCTGCCGTGCCTTCTGGCCGGCGGTCTTGTTCCTGCCCTGTCTCTCCCCCTTGCCGCACCAGCCGCATCCGAACCGGAACAACTGGACACGATCGTCATCAGCGCTGGCCGCACGCCACTTGCGGCGGAAAAGGTCGGGCGTGCCTCGACCGTGATCACCGGCGCGAGCCTCGAAAAGTCGCAGGTCCGCTATGTCGCCGATGCGCTGCGCCAGGTGCCCGGCGTCGCTGTTTCCCGTACGGGATCCTTCGGCGGCCTCACCCAGATCCGCCTGCGTGGATCAGAATCCAACCATGTGCTGGTGCTCATCGACGGAGTAGAGGTCGCCTCAGCCTCTTCCGGTGAATTCGATTTTGGCAGCATGCAGGTCGCCGACATCGACCGGATCGAGGTCCTGCGCGGGCCGCAGGGTGCGCTCTACGGTTCGAATGCCGCTTCGGGAGTGATCCACATCATCACCAAGGGTGGCCTGCGCAACGGCTACCGGGTCACCGGGCGCAGCGAGGTCGGTACCGACAAGACGGTCTTGACCGACCTGCTGGTCCAGGGCGGCAATGACCGCATCGACGGGGCCTTCTCGGCGGCGCTACGCCGGACCGATGGCTTCAATATCTCCGACTACGGCAAGGAGAAGGACGGCGACCGCAACATGACCTTGAACGGCAAGGTCCGGGCCGACCTGACCGACACTCTGGTGCTTGACGCCAACCTGCGCTTCGTCAACCGCAAGTCGGACACCGACGACCAGGACTTCGCCTATCCGGACCGCCCGACGCAGGGCCAGGTGATCGACACCTACAGCCACAACAAGACACGGGAGGTCTATGGTGGCGCGGGGCTGACATGGTCCCTGTTCGATGACCTGTTCGTGCAGCGGGCCAGGGTTGAATACACCGACCTGCATCGGCGCGGCCTCAATTCGAACAACCGCAACGGCAATGACGACAATCGCCTGCACCTCAGCTACCAGGGCACGCTTGCCTTCCAGACCGAGAGCTTTCTTCAGGCAGCCCACAGCCTGACCGGTGCCATCGAGTGGGAGCGGGAAAGCTACAAGAACGCCTATCCGGGCAGTCCTGACCAGGGCCGCCGGCAGCAGCGCGACCTGTCCGGCTATGTCGGGGAATACCGGCTGGAACTGATGGAGCGGATCTTCCTGTCCGGCGCCTTGCGCTATGACCGGAACGAGAAGTTCAAGGACACCCTTACCTACAATGCCAGCGCGGCCTATCTGCATCAGGAGACCGGCACCCGGCTGCACGCCTCGATCGGCACCGGAGTTACCAATCCGACCTTTTATGAGCAGTTCGGCTTCCAGCCCTCCCGCTTCGTCGGCAATCCGAACCTGACGCCGGAAGAGAACTTCGGCTGGGATATCGGCATTGAACAGAAGTTCCTCGACGAGCGGCTGACCGTCGACGTAACCTATTTCCGCGAACGGCTGACGGACGAGATCCAGACGCGGTACCTTCCCGGCTTCGCTTCGACACCCTACAACCTCCAAGGAACCAGCAAGCGCCAGGGCGTCGAAATCTCGGCCAGTGCGGAGATCCTCGACGGGCTCACCGGTCGCGCGTCCTACACCTATCTCGACGCCCGCGAGCCGAACGGCCAGAAGGAAGTGCGCCGGCCGATGCACAGCGGCTCTGCGGGGCTGCAGTACACGTTCCTCGACGGCCGGGCCTCCGCGTTCGTGGACGCCGTCTACAACGGGCAACAGATGGACAGCGAGTGGGTGAACGCCACGCCGCGGACACGCGTAAAGCTTGACGACTATGTCCTCGTCAACCTCGGCGCCGACTATAAGCTCAACGACAACTTCACGCTCTACGGCCGGGTCGAGAACGCCTTAGACCAGAACTACGAGGAGGTCTACGGCTACAACACGCAGGGCACGACCGCCTTCGTCGGCGTCAAGGGCACCTTCTGAGGAGATCGCATATGACCATGACCGCTGACCCGCACGTCTCGCCCCTTTCTCTGCCCGTCGCGGGGCCCGAACCGACGGATGTGCGCCGCAACCCCGACGGCACGACCGCCCGGGAGATCTGGGACATCCCGGCGACGCAGGAGGTGCTCGAGCCCCTGCTGCGCGAGATCTTCGAAGAGCACTGGCAGGGCATCCGGTTCGGCCCGATCATCGAAGGGGCGGCTTATGAATGGAAGTGCCCCGGCGCTCCGGTGAAGATCAGCCTATTCGATGCCTATCTGACGGTGATGTTCGCCAATGGCGGGCACTTTCACCTGTGCATTGGCGAGAACATGGGCTCGCCGAAGTTCCCGACACCGGAGGATAAACGCCGGCATCGCAAGCCGTCGCGCGCGTCGTTCTTCCGTAGCTTCGGCCGCGATGGCAAGCCGGTGAGCTGGGGCTTCGAGATGGTCAATGGAGCGGGCGAACCGATGATCTCGGTGTTCCTGCCCAATCCCTTCATCGAAGACAACGACAGCCTGTCCGAGACCCCTGACTTCTCGCGTCTTGCAAGCTGGCGCGCGCTGTCTGCCCGCTGGCTGGGCCGGCCGGAGGAGGCCCAGGACGCCGAGGGCAAGGGCTTCCGCCAGTCATGAGACAGCTGCGCCATCTGACGGTCGCGGTCCTGGCCCTGCTGATGCCCTTCGTCTCGGCAGGAGCCATGGCCGAAGCCCCCCCTGGCCCGAACCCGCCGGGTCAGGGGGGGCTTCGGGTTGTCTCGATGAACCTGTGTACCGACCAGCTGGCGCTGCTGATCGCGCGGCCAGGGCAGCTCGTGTCCGTGTCGCGTCTGGCGACGCGCGCGGACATGGCGGTCGTCAGCGATCTGGTCACGCCGGACATGAAGACCAACCACGGGCTGGCAGAGGAAATCATCCGTTTGGAACCGGATCTGGTGCTGGCCGGCATCTACACGACCCGGGCAACGGTGCAGCTGTTGAAGCGGCTGGGGACGCGGGTCGAGGAATTCACGCCGGAAGCCAGTTTCGAGGATCTCAAGGCCAACATCCGCCGCATGGCGGACCTGCTTGGCAACAAGGACAGGGGCGAAGCGCTGGTCACTGCCTTTGAGGCGGAACTGGCGAAGACGCCCTCCCACTGGAGCACAGGCGAGGCTCCTGTTGTCGGGTCCTACGCGACCAACACCTACACCGCCGGCGCGGGAACCCTGGAAAACCAGATCGTGCGTGCCGCGGGCCTGCGGCATCTGGGGGAAGAATTGGGCATCACGGGATCGCGGCGCGTGCCACTGGAGCGGCTGCTTCTGGCAGATCCTGACTTTGTGATGATCTCGCCGCGCTTCGTGAACAACCCGGCCCGGGCGGCCGAGATCCTGCGTCATCCGGCTCTCGACCTGCGCTTGCCCAACGAGCGGCGGATCGCGGCGGACGTGCGCTATTCGATCTGCGGCGCCCCCTTCACCGCTGAGGCCGTCACCCGGCTGCGTCGGGCTGTCGAGGGAACAGACCCCACTCCGGACGAAAGCAGCGCCAGACCATGACCGATCATTTTTCGCGCCATCCGATGCAACTGGCCGGGCTGCTGGCGCTTCTATGCCTCAGCCTGTTCGGCCTATCGCTGGCCTTGGGGGAAGTCTGGCTCAACCCGTTCCGGCTGCTGATGCCTGCCGGTTCAGATACGCAGACGGTCGACGCTGTCATCCTGCGCGAAATCCGCCTGCCGCGTGCCGTTCTGGCGGCGGCAATCGGTGCTATTCTTGGTCTCGCCGGCGCAGTGTTGCAGGGACTCCTGCGCAATCCGCTGGCCGAACCGGGACTTATCGGCGTGTCGGCAACCGCCTCGCTGGGCGCTGTCATCGCCATCTACAGCGGCGCCTCGGCACTGTTCGGTCTTGCCCTGCCGCTCAGCGCGCTGGCGGGCGCGCTGGTCGCTGTCGTGCTGCTGCAGGCCCTGGCGGGCCGCTCCGGCGACAGGCTGGTGCTGATCCTCGCGGGCGTTGCGATTTCGTCGCTGGCAGGTGCTCTCACATCGCTGGTGCTGAACCTGTCCGACAACCCCTTCGCCGCCATGGAGATCGTGTTCTGGCTGATGGGATCGCTGACGGATCGCAGTCTGCTGCATGTCGGGCTGGCCCTGCCCTTTATCGTCGTCGGACTGGCGCTGCTTTTGTCCTGCCAGCGCGGGCTGGAGGCGCTGTCGCTCGGCGACGATGTGGCGGCGAGCCTTGGCATCAACCTCAACGGCCTGCGCCGCCGGGCGGTTCTCGGCACCGCCATCGGGGTGGGGGCGGCAACGGCCGTGAGCGGGGCAATCGGCTTCGTCGGCCTGATCGTGCCGCATCTGCTGCGGCCGCTGACCGATCACCGGCCTGGCCGCCTCCTGTGGGCAAGCGCTCTGGGCGGGGCGGCCTTCCTGCTGGCCGCAGACTGTCTGGCCCGGGTGATCTTGCCGGACAGGGACCTGAAGCTCGGCGTCATCACGGCAACGCTGGGCGCTCCCTTTTTCCTCTGGCTGCTGGTCCGCCTCAGAAAGGACGCCGAATGAACAGCCACGCCTTCCCAGGACTTCTGGTCCAGAACCTGACATTGAAACGCGGCGACAAGACCGTCGTTCAGGATGTCAGCCTCACCCTGCCCCGCCCTGAACTGGTTGGCCTCATCGGACCGAACGGCGCCGGCAAGTCGAGCCTTCTCAAGGCCCTGGCCGGGCTTGGTCCGCGTGGCAGAGACATCAGGTGGCAAGGGCGGCCATTGGCGCAGATGACGTCCGCCGAACGCGGCCGGACCCTCGCCTTCCTGCCGCAGGAGCGCAGTGTTGTCTGGCCGCTGCGGTGCCGCGATGTGGTCGGGCTCGGCCGTATGCCGCATCAGGCGGGAGGGCTCGGCTTCATTCGTCCGGCGCCGTCTTTCGAGGACCTGAGAATTGTAGAAGAAACCATGCGCCGGATGGACGTTCAGGCCTTCGCCGACCGGCCCTTCAACCGCCTGTCCGGCGGCGAACAGGCGCGCGTGCTGATTGCCCGCCTGCTGGCACAGGATCCGCGCCTGATCCTGGCCGACGAGCCCTGCAATGGCCTCGATCCGGAGCATCAGCTCGCCCTCATGGAGTGCTTCCGCGATCTGGTCAGCGACGGTGTGAGCGTTGTGGTGTCGCTGCACGACCTGACGCTGGCCAGCGCCTGGTGCGACCGTCTCCTGCTGCTCGACAAGGGAATGCTTGTTGCTGACGGCCCTCCTGCGGAGGTTCTGGCACCGGACCGGATGGCCGCGACGTACAACATCCGCATTGGCCATTTGCCAAACGATCGCCGCCAATTGGTCGTACCGATCGCGCGGCTCTGCCAGCCGGAAGGTTGAGCCGCAAGCCACACCCGGCACCGCCACTTCATCAAATGTCAATTGCATTTGACAATTGTGCCATTCGCCCGTCATAACCTCAGGGAACCAACTTCCAGAGGGGACGGAGACGGCTGTGAAGAACGTCAAGACGACCGAGGAGATCGCGCTCGGCATCCGCAGGCGGGTGTTCGAGCATTGCATGCGCAACAATGGCGGCTACCTGAGCCAGGCTTGCTCAGCGGCCGAGCAGTTGGCCTTTCTCTACAACGAGGCGCTGAAGCTCGGCGATCCGACCCTGCCGATGATCCCGCCCCCGTTCGGCGGTGTTCCCTCCGCAGAGAACACGACCTATGTGACCGGCGCTGGCTACAATGGCCCGTTCGAGCCGCAGTATGACCGGCTGTTCATCGCCCCGGCGCATTACGCCCTCGTCGCCTATGCCACGCTGATCGAGGTCGGCCGCATGGCCCCCGAAGGCCTGGAGATGTTCAACCAGGATGGGTCTTCGGTCGAGATGATCGGCGCGGAGCACAGCCCGGGCATGGAAGTGCACAACGGCACGCTGGGCATCGGCCTGTCGACGGGCGCCGGCCTTGCCTGGGGCCGCAAGCGCCGCGGCGAAAGCGGCGAGGTCTGCGTGTTCATGTCCGACGGCGAAGTGCAGGAAGGCCAGACCTGGGAGGCCGTGCAGGCCGCCGCGCACCATGGCATCGACAATGTCTGGGCGATCATGGACGTCAACCGCCAGCAGTGCGACGGCGCCATGGACAGCGTCATGACCGTCGGCGACATCGCCACCAAGCTGCGCAACTTCGGCGCGGTCGTGGCCGAGATCGACGCCCATGACCTCACCGCCATGCGCCAGGCCAAGGCGACCCCGCATGAAGGCCAGCCACTGATTATCCTGGCCAACTCCTCGCCAACCAAGGGCATGGAGTTCCTGATGCGCCGCTTCCCGCGCCTGCACTATGTCCGCTTCAAGTCGGACACCGAGCGCGCGGAGATGAACATCGCCATCGCCGCCGAACTGGGCATCGAGCCGATCAAGCTGGGGGAACACTGAGATGGAAATGGTCAACCGCCCCTACGCGGCCGCCTTCGAGAGCTACGCGGTCAAGAACCCGGAGGTGCTGTGCCTCTCCGCCGACCTGACCTCGAGCTGCGAGATCGACGGCTTCCGTGACCGGCATCCCGAGCAGTTCCTGTCCATGGGCATGGCCGAGCAGAACATGCTGTCCTTCGCCGGCGGCCTTGGCCTCGCCGGCTTCCGGCCGTTCATCCATACGTTCGGCGTGTTCCTGTATCGCCGGCCCTATGACCAGCTGATGGCCTCCATCGCCTATCCGCGCCGCAAGGTGCGGCTGATGGGCTTCCTGCCGGGTATCACCACGCCGGGCGGCATGACGCACCAGGCCATCGAGGACATCTCGGTGATGCGCACCATCCCGAACATGACGGTGCTTGAAACCGGCGATGCGACCGAGGTTGAAGGCATCGTCGAGGCCGCGGACAGCATCGACGGCCCGGTCTATGCCCGCGTGCTGCGCGGCTCCGTCCCGCGCCTGTTCAAGGATCCGATGAAGGTCGGCGAGCTGCGCGTCCTGTCCGAGGGCAGCGACGTGCTGGTGATCACCGCCGGCATCACCACGGAAGAGGCCATGCGCGCCGGTGGCGCCCTCGCCAAGGTCGGCGTCTCCGTCCGCCACCTGCATCTGAACACGCTGAAGCCGTTCGACGCCAAGGCAATCCTCGACCACGCCGCCAGCGTCCGCTACGGCGTGATCACGCTGGAAAACCACCTGATCGCCGGCGGTATCGGATCGATGACGGCGGAAGCGATGGCCGACGCGGGCATGAGCCGCCGCCTGATCCGGCTGGGCCTCAAGGACACCTATGCCCATGGCGGCTCCAAGCCCTATCTGATGCGCTACTACGGTCTCGACGCCATGGCCCTGGTCAAGGCCATCGAGGACCTGACAGGCCAGAAAACCGGAATCGACGAGGACGCCCTCGACAGCGTGCGCGTCGACGCCGTGCATTCCGCCGTGAAGGCAGAGGCGCTCTGATGCGGTTTGCCGTTACCTACCGCATCTTCGCCGCAAGCGAGGCCGAGGCGCGCCAGCGCGCCGAAGCCATCGCGCTGGAGCAGACCGTGGAAGTCCCCCGCGATGTGGTGCCGGAAGGCTATATCGCCGACGAGATCCTCGGCCGGATCGAGGAGATCGGCCGCGAGAGCGATACAACGTTCCGGGCCGTCGTCAGCTACAGCCCGGACAGCGCCGGTTTCGAGATCGCCCAGTTCTTCAACGTGATCTTCGGCAATTCGTCGATCCAGCGCGGACTGAAGGTCATCGACATCGCTCTCGGCGAGACGATGCAGGCCCGCCATCCCGGGCCGCGCTTCGGCATCGAGGGTATCCGCCGGCTGGCAGGACGGCCGAAGGGCGGTCTGATCGCCCCCGTGCTGAAGCCGCAGGGCCTTAAGTCCGATGCACTGGCCCGCATCGCCTATCTCTGCGCCAAGGGCGGGGCCGACATTGTCAAGGAAGACCACGGCATCATGGACCAGCCGATGGCTCCCTTCCGCGAACGTGTCGAGAAGACAGCCGTAGCCCTGGCTCGTGCGGAGGAGGAGACCGGCCGCAAGGCGCTCTATTTCCCCTCGCTGGCCGGCGTGCCGCAGGAACTGGACGCAAACATCCGCTTTGCCCGGGACGCAGGCGCCGATGGCATCCTGATCATGCCAGGCCTGCTCGGCTTCGGCATCGCCGCCCGGATCGCCGCCGACGCGCGGCTCGCCATGCCGGTCATGACCCATCCGAGCTTCCTCGGGCCTTATGTCCTGTCGCCCGACACCGGCTTCACCCATGCCATGATGTTCGGCACGCTGCAGCGCATCGCCGGCTCGGACATTTCCGTGTTCCCCAATGTCGGCGGCCGCTTCGGCTTCACCGTGGCCGAATGCCAGTCGATCGCCGACGCCTGCCGCTCCACGTCCGGCCCCGGCCTGCCCATGCTGCCGAGCCCCGGCGGCGGTATGAGCGTGGAGCGCGCCGGCGAGATGGCCCGCATGTACGGCAGCGATGTGGTCTATCTCCTCGGCGGCAGCCTCCTGCGCCTCGGCGACGACATCGGCACCGGCATCACCGCCATGCGCCAGGCGCTGGACGCGGTCGAGCGGGAAAACGGTTGAACTCAGGCACAAGCCAACCTATAATTTTTATAGGTAGGATATACGAAGGTGAACTTGACCTCCTCTGGCTCAACTGTACCGGAGCACCTGTCCCGGCAGCAGGCGAAAAATGAGACCAAACGGCTTGCAGAGGCTGGGCAAGTTACCTTTACCAGGCATGTTTTAGAGCGTGGCGTCGAGCGGAACATTTCGACTTCACAAATTCTGGCATGCCTGATCAAGGGACAGGTAGTGACCGACCCCTGGCTGTCCGATAGAGGACATTTCAGGTTTGACATGGTTCGACGCCAGCATGGCGAGGAATTGACCCTTGCCATTGCCTTGGACTTCGAGCGGGATGTGATCGTTATTACTGCCTACTGAGTGCGAACCATAATATCGGAGTGCACGCAATGAGTTATCATTACAAGGCGAGCGGGCTCGATAACGTCATTCTGGTGAATGGCTACCGGATCGAACAGGATCCTGACTTTGGTGAGACTGTCCACATCGAAGACATTCACGGTCTGCACAGAGCCATTGCCAGGCAGCTGACCTCGCTCCCTCGTCCCCTGACAGGGGCGGAGTTCCGCTTTCTGCGGACGGCCCTTGATATGTCTCAGCAAGCCCTCGCGATCTGGCTTGGCTCCAGTGAACAGAACATTCGCAACTGGGAAGTAAAGGGCCGTGCGATCCATGTTGCTAACCAGCCGGCAGACAGATTGCTACGCGTGCTTGTGCTGTCCCGCCTTTTCAAGAATGACGATGTCGGGCAACTGCTAGAACAGCTTTCCTGTGTACAGAACAAGGCTGACGAACCATTGGAACTCAGACATGCTCGCGACAACTGGCTCGCTGCTGCCTGATCTCAAATCCGAAACTGGAACCACAAAAAGCCGGAGCGTGTGACCGCTCCGGCTTTGTTTCTATCTGCCTGACCGGCGATCAGCGCTTCGGCAGGGGCATCCAGGCCGGGACGGCGACATCGGCATGGGCGAAGGCGGGCAGCTTGGCGCCCAGTTCCTCCATGTTCTTGATGTCGAGCTCGTTGAGCATCTTCTGGGTGATCAGGGTCGGCGGCACGATGACGCTGCGGCCCGGATCTTCACCCGCGAGAAGCTGTGCAAGCGCACGGACGGAGACTTCGCCCACGACAGCCGGGTTGGTGGCGGCGGTGGCCTTCCAGGCAGAGCCCGCCTCGCGCATGGCGGCGATGTCGGAGGTGGAAACATCCGCCGAGTAGATCGACACCTGACCGGACATGCCGGCTTCATCGACGGCGATCTTCACGCCCTTGGCGAATTCGTCGTAAGGGGCGAAGACAACGTTGATGCCCGGGTTGGCCGACAGCACCGAACGGGCCTGGTTGGCGACCGAGTTGGCAATCGGGTTGTCGAGTGTGCCGAATTCGGCGACCTGCTTGATCCCCGGGTTTGCTGCCTTGACGGCCTTCCAGGTCTCGTCGCGGCGATCGAGCGGGGCAATGCCCGGAACGTAGACATAGCCGGCGGTCCAGGTGGTGCCGTTGTCGGCAATCGCCTGCTCCAGCGCGAGACGGGAAAGGTCGCGGTCGGACTGCTCGATCTGCGGGATCTTCGGGTTCTCGACATTCACATCGAAGGCGACGACCTTGATGCCGGCATCGACTGCGCGCTGTGCGGCGGCCTGCATGGACTCGGTCAGGCCGTGCTGGATGATGATGCCGTCAACACCAAGGGCAATGGCCTGGTCAACCATGTCCGCCTGCAGCGCGGCATCCTGGCGGCTGTCCAGAACGCGCAGGTCAACGCCAAGCGCGGCAGCCTGCTTCTCGACGCCGGACAGATAGGCCTGGAAGAAGTCGCCAGTGGAGAGATAGCGCACCAGCGCGATCTTGACCTCGGCCGGCTTGTCGAAGGGCTTCGGCATCTCGGCGGCAAAGGCGAGACCCGGGACCATCGCCACTGTGGCGGCAAGGGCCGTGAAGAGACGTCTGGTAATCATGATTCCTCCCGTTGCTGTTTTATATAGTCCACGTCAGCCGCGCGCCCGTCCCCCTCGGCCGGACAGCGCGAAAGTGAAGACAAGGGCGATGACGAGCACGCCGCCCTTGATGAAGTCCTGGGTGTAGTAAGGCGCGTTCATCATCGTCAGGCCCTGCAAAAGGATGCCGACAAAGAGCGCGCCGATGGCCGTGCCGAAGGCATTCGGCTTGGAGGCGCCGAGCACGGCAAAGCCGATGAGCGCGGCAGCGACAGAATCAAGCAGAAGGTTGTTGCCGGAAGCCACGTCACCACGCCCGAGACGGGCGGCCAGCAGCACGCCGCCGAAGGAGGCCAGCGTGCCGGAGATCATGTAGGCCGCGATCTTGTAGCCGTTGACATTGGCCCCGGCGAGACCGGCTGCCTTGGCATTGGAGCCGATGGCATACATCAGCCGGCCATGCCGGGTCAGTTCCAGGAACACCCAGACGCCGATAGCGATGAGCACGAGGAATACCACCGACAGTGGCACGAGGTTGGGCAGAATGAAGTCGAGCCGGTGGCGGCCAAGCATCAAAAAGCCTTCCGAGAAGACGCCGCTCGCCGTCGTGCCGTCCGGCAGGCTCATGCCGGTGGAGATGGAACGGCCTTCGGTCGGGATGCGCTGCAGGCCGACGAGCAGGAACATCATGCCGAGCGTCGCCAGAAGGTCCGGCACCTTCATCTTGACGATGAGAATGCCATTGACGAGGCCGACGAGCAGCCCCATGCCGAGACACAGCGCGACGGCCGATGCAGCGTCCAACTGCCAGACGACCATGGCATAGGCGGACAGCATCAGGGACGAGGTTGCCACAGCACCAATCGACAGGTCAAAGCCGCCGACGACCAGCGTGGCGGTGACGCCGAGCGCCAGGATGCCCGTGATTGCTACCGACTGCAGGATGAAGACGGCGCTGTGCGGCGAAAGAAACCCTTCCGCCATCACGCCAAAATAGGCGATCAGCCCGACCATCAGGGCCAGGAACCCATATTTGATGGCGAAATCAATCGCGTTCGGGGAACCACTCTGCATCTTACTGTCCTGCTGCGCTCTGGGGCGATGCATCGACCACCTGGGCCATGATCGCGGAGACGTCGATGTTTTCGTTGCGGTGTTCGCCAACGATGGAATGTTCACTCATCACCAGCACCCGGTCGGCAATCTCCAGCGCCTCGTCCAGTTCGGCGACGAAGACAACGGTGGCGCGGGTGGCCGCCGTTTCGCGGATCTTGTGACCGATGTCGCGCCGTGCCTGGATGTCGACGCCCTGGAACGGCTCATCGAGCAGCAGGAGCCGCGAGGCCTCGGCCATCCAGCGGGCAACCATCACCTTCTGCTGGTTGCCGCCCGACAGGGTGCCGATGCCGTCGGTGGGCGACTGGCAGACGACGCCCATCTCGGAAATCATCCGCCACGTCGTGGCAAGCTCGGACGCGCCGCG
Organism: Pannonibacter sp.; assembly: GCF_051860505.1. Lineage (NCBI taxonomy): Bacteria > Pseudomonadati > Pseudomonadota > Alphaproteobacteria > Hyphomicrobiales > Stappiaceae > Pannonibacter > Pannonibacter sp. The sequence goes on from NZ_JBHYDX010000022.1 coordinate 29,627, forward strand.
CACGAACTGGGCCGTGCTGTGGCGCTTCAGGAACGGCAGCGTCAGATTGCGCAGGATGTCGAAGTCGGCAACGACCGCGTTGACCGGCCGGTCCTTGGGCGACAGGAACACACCGGCATCGATGGCCGCGCGCGGACTTGCCGGGCGATGCGGCTTGCCATCCAGCCGGACCTCGCCGGAGACTGCCGCGCCGGTGCCGAACAGCACGGAGGCAAACTCCGATTTTCCAGCGCCGACCAGACCTGTGATCGCCACGACCTCATTGGCATGGCAGGTCAGGGAGAACGGTCTTGCTCCAGGCCGCAGCACCAGATCGCGCACCTCGAGCACAGGCAGACCGGGTTGCGGGATGGTGATATCGACCTCGGTGATCTCGTGACCGAGCATTGCCCGCACGGCGCCGGAATAGTCGAGTTCCGGACCTTCAAAGACACCGGAAATGCGGCCATCGCGCATCGAAACGATCCGGTCGGCGAGGCGTCGGATGTCCGACATGCGATGCGAGATGTAAAGAATGGCAACGCCCCGGGCGCGCAGGCTGTCGATGAGATCGAACAGCCGCGAGGCCTCGGCGGCGGACAGCGACGATGTCGGCTCGTCCAGGATCAGAAGGCGCGGCTGATGCGCCATGGCGCGGGCGATGGAAACCAGCTGCCGGTCCGCCAGTGACAGGCCGGCGACCGGACGGCTGACGTCAATGGTGAGACCGACGGCGGCAGCGATCTCGCGCGCCCGGGCCCGCATCTTGCGGCCATTCAGGAAGACGCCGCCACCGCTTGCCAGACCATCCAGCAACAGGTTGGAGGCCACATCGAGATCCGGCACGACGCCGTCATTGATGTTCTGGTGGACCGTGACGATACCGGCCCTGAGCGCCTCGGACGGCGTCTCGGGCTTGAAAGGCTGGCCAGCCAGGGTCACGCTGCCGCTGTCGGCCGCATGCACCCCGCACAAGATCTTCACGAGCGTCGATTTTCCGGCCCCGTTCGCTCCCATCAGAACGGTTACCTGTCCACCGGACAGGTCCAGATCGACCCCGCGCAGCACCTGGTTCCGGCCAAATGCTTTGCACAGGCCAGCCAGGCGGATTGCCTGATCACTCACAGTGTATTCTCCTCCACTGGGAACAGGCTACGTCCGGAAGCTTTCATATGTCAATATGATTTGACAATTGCATTAGAAGCCGATTTCCTGCATCGCATCAAACACTCAAGCGGCACGCCGCAATGGTACATAGCGCAAGTCGCACAAGGGAGGAGACCTGTGACGGACAGCACCTACAAGGCCCTGGAGCCAGCGACCCTCGCCGACCGGCTGGGCAGCATTCCCGCCATCCGCGAGCGCACGGGCGATCCGGCACGGTGGTCCGTGCGGGAAGTCGGTGACGGCAACCTGAACCTCGTCTTCATCATCGACGGACCGGACGGCAGCCTGATCGTCAAGCAGGCGCTGCCTTACGTGCGCCTCGTCGGGGAAAGCTGGCCGCTGCCGCTGAAGCGCGCCTTTTTCGAGTATAACGCCCTGATCCGTCAGGCGGAACGCGATCCCGGCAGCGTGCCGGAGATCTATCATTTCGACGAGGCGCAGGCGCTGATCGTGATGGAGTTCCTGACCCCGCACGTCATCCTGCGCAAGAGCCTGATGGAAGGGCGGACGCATCCTGATCTCGGCAAGGTGCTGGGCGAATTCTGCGCCCGCACCCTGTTCCGTGGGTCGGACCTGTCGATGCCGACCGCCCGGCGCAAGGCGGATCTGGCGCTGTTTGCCGGCAATGTCGAGCTCTGCGACATCACCGAGAACCTCGTCTTCTCCGATCCCTATTTCGCCGCCCCGCTCAACCGCCACACCCCGGCGCTGGATCCGGTGGTGGCCATGCTCAGGGCCGACACGGATCTGAAGATCACCGCGCAGCATCTCAAGATGGCCTTTGCCAACAACGCCGAGACGCTGCTGCATGGCGACCTGCACACCGGCTCGGTGATGGTTTCGGACAGCGAGACCCGGGTGATCGATCCGGAGTTTGCCACTTATGGCCCGATGGGTTTCGACATCGGCATGCTGATCGCCAACTTCCTGATGGCCTATTTCGCCCAAGAAGGCCACGCCGAGGCCCCCGGCGCCCGCGCACAGTACAAGGAGTGGATCCTGTCCGTCGTCGACGCGATCTGGGCCCATTTCAGCGCCGAGTTCACCCGGCTGTGGCGGACGGAGCGCAGCGGCATGCTGTATCCGGCGAGCCTGTTCGAAGATCAGGGCCACGGACTTGCCGCCGAGAAGGCGCGTCTGGAGCGGCTGGCCGCCATCTGGCGCGACACGCTGGGCTTCTGCGGCATCGAGATACACCGCCGCACGCTGGGGCTCGCCCACATTGCCGAATATGACCGCATCGAGGACGAAGCGCTGCGCGCCGCCTGCGAGGCGCGGGGCCTGATGCTCGGCCGCGCGCTGGCCGTCGGCCGGGCAGAGATCACCTCCATGGCCGAGGTTCTGGATCTGGCGCGCAAGATCAACGGAGAGGACTACCTATGAAAATCGACGGCATCCATTACCGCTCGATCTGGCGCGAGCCGTCGGGCGAGATCCGCATCATCGACCAGCGCTGGCTGCCGCATGACCTCAGGATCGTGCCGCTGACCAACCGGGCCGAATTCGCCGTTGCCATCCGCGACATGTGGGTGCGCGGCGCGCCGCTGATCGGCGCCACGGCGGCCTATGGCGTCGCGGTCCACATGGCGGCGGATCCGTCAGACGCTTCGCTTGGCGAGACCTACGACATTCTCAACGAGACCCGTCCGACCGCCATCAACCTGCGCTGGGCGCTGGACGAGATGATGAAGGTGCTGAAGCCGCTGAGCCCGGCCGCCCGTGCTGCGGCCGCCTTTGCCCGCGCGGCCGAGATCAGCGACGAGGACGTGGAGATGAACCGGCAGATCGGCCTCAACGGGCTCGAGATCATCCGCGACATCTCGCGCCGGAAAGGCGGCAGGCGCGTCAACGTGCTCACCCATTGCAACGCCGGCTGGCCGGCGACGGTGGACTGGGGCACCGCCACCTCGCCGATCTATCACGCGGTCGAGGACGGCATCGACATCCATGTCTTCGTCGACGAGACGCGGCCGCGCAACCAGGGCGCCCAGCTGACCAGCTGGGAACTGAACAGCCACGGCGTGTCGCATGACCTCATCGTCGACAACGCCGGCGGCCACTTGATGCAGCATGGCGAGGTCGATCTCGTCATCGTCGGCACCGACCGCACCACGGCGCGCGGCGACGTCTGCAACAAGATCGGCACCTATCTGAAGGCGCTGGCGGCCAAGGCCAATGGCGTGCCCTTCTACGTCGCCCTGCCCTCCCCGACCATCGACTGGACCGTCGTCGACGGCGTGAAGGAGATCCCGATCGAGGAGCGCAGCGGCGCGGAAGTGACCCATGTGCAGGGCCGCAGCGCGGACGGACGCATCCTGTCGGTGCAGATCTCGCCGACCGGCACCCCGGCCCGCAACCCGGCCTTCGACGTGACGCCGGCCGAACTCGTCACCGGGCTTATCACCGAACGCGGCATCTGCCCGGCCACCACGGAAGGCCTGGCGGCCATGTTCCCGGACCGGGCGGGCCGGCGCTGAAGTAGATCTCCACTCTGTCCCGGCCTTGTGCCGGGACAGCGCGGTGGGAAATGCAGTGCCGCGTGTCTCCTTCCGACGAAGGCGAGGCGAGTGGAGCGCACGCACTTCGCGGACGCTCAGCATGACCGGACTAACGCGGGCGGGCTTCCCCTACTCCGCCAGCAACGCCTCCGCGACCCCGACGCTGGTAACGATGTGGGTGGCGTAGCCGCCGCGGATGGCGGCGCGGGTGGCGGCGACCTTGTCGAGGCCGGGGGTGACCAGGATGCCCATGTCCAGTCCCGCGAGCCGGTTGACCGGAATGCCGATGACGCGGGCGTCGAGCGGACCTGGAATGGGCTTGCCGTCCGCATCGATGAAGCGGCCGCACAGCACCGCCGTCGCCCCTTGCGCGATGTACCAGTCCAGTTCCGTGAGTGTTGCCACGCCGGACCCGACGATATGGCTGGAGGGCTCGCAGGTGCCAACGGAATAGAGAAACTTGTTGCAGGTGAGCAGGCGCGCCAGCTGGTCGCGGATGATCGGCTCGGCCCGCAGCTGCGCCGCGATGTCGCCATTGGTGAGAACGGCCGGCGCATGCAGGTTGAGGCAGAGCGCGCCGAGGCGCTGCGCCAGCCGCGTCGAGCAGGCTTCCGCCGTGAAGCCATAGGGCGTCGCCATCGAGCCGACGAGCTGCAGGACCGTCAGATCCTCGATGCGGGTGTCATCGCTCACCTGCGCCAGTTCATAGATGGTGCGGCCCCAGGCAACGCCGAGCCGGTCGCCCTTTTCCAGCAGCTTTGGCAGCCATTCCGCCGCCCCGCGCACGACGCGCTGGAAGGTGGTCTCGTCATCCGCGCCCTCGTCAGGGATGACATAGGCCGCGGTCAGGCCGAAGCGGCTGCAGAGATCGACGGCGAGCCGGTGCCGCGTGAAGGCATCGGAATTGAGCGAGATGCGGATGATGCCGCGCTCGCGCGCGTCCTGCAGGTAGTTGACGACGGTGGCGCGCGAGATGCCCAGCCGGTCGGCGATCTCCTTCTGGTTCAGGCCCTCGTGGTAATACATCCAGGCCACCTCGATCACCACGTTCTCGCCGCTGATCTGTCCCGTCGTCCGCCGCTTCACACCCGCCATTCGCCCCACCATTTTATTTATGACAGCATGTTCTGACTTTTGTATAAAAGCTGCCGAAGATCAAGCTGATCCCTGCGCCGCGTGCCAAGAGACCGACGCTTGCGCGGGGATCATGTACGGGAGGATAGGAATGATCGCAAACCGGTGGCAAGACAGCGAAGCGGCGGCATTTCAGGATGCGGCCGGTCGGGACCCGGCTGCGCGTGAACTGGCGCTGCGCGTTTACACCTCCCGTCTCATCGGCATGGACCCGGATCTGGTCATGCATGGCGGTGGCAACACCTCGGTCAAGCTGAAGGCGCGCGACATTTTCGGCGAGGAGCTGGACGTCATCCATATCAAGGGTTCGGGCTGGGATCTGGAGACAATCAAGGCTGCAGGCCTGCCGGCCGTGCGCATGGCCCCGCTGATGCGGCTGCGCGAACTGGCGGCCCTGTCCGATGAGGACATGGTCAACATCCAGCGCTCCAACCTGATGGATTCGACTGCACCCAATCCGTCGGTGGAAACGCTGCTGCACGCCTACATCCCGCACACCTATGTCGACCACACCCACGCCACCGCCTTCCTGACGCTCGCCAACCTGCCGGAAGTGGCGGAAGCGACCCGCGAGATCTTCGGCAGCAAGCTGGCGCTGGTGCCCTATGTCATGCCGGGCTTCGCCCTCGCCAAGCTGGCGGCCGAGACCTATGAGGCCCATCCGGGGATCGAGGGACTGCTGCTCGTCAACCACGGCCATTTCGCCTGGGGGCCATCAGCCAAGGCCTCCTATGACAAGATCATCGAGCACACCAACCGGGTGGAAGAGTGGCTGGCCAGCCGCCGCCCGGGCAAGCTGGTGGCCGTGGCCCGGCCGCAGACGGCCAGCGTCGCCGAGACGCTTGCCACGCTGCGCGGCGCCATCGCCCGCCACCTGCCCGAGGGCGCGGCGATGTCGGTCTTCGACCTGCGCGACGGCGACGCGGTGCTGGACTTCCTGCAGCGCAAGGACCTGGCGTCACTGGCCACGCGCGGCGTTGCCACCCCGGATCACGTGATCCGCACCAAGGGCCACCCAGTGCATCTCACCCGCGCCGACGTCGCGCGGGGGCCGGAGGCGATCAGCGCGGTGGTGGACCGGTTCGTGGCCGACTACATCGCCTATTTCGAGCGCAATGCGCCGCGCTTCGGCGGGGCCAAGACCATGCTGTCGCCGGTGCCGAACCTTGCCTGGATTGAAGGCGTCGGCCTTGTCGGCATGGGCGCGAACGCAACGGCGGCGCGCATTGCTGCCGACATCGGCGAGCAGACCCTGCGCGTCATGGCGGATGGCGAGGCCCGCGGCGGGTTCCATCCGATCCGCGAGGCAGACCTGTTCGACATGGAATACTGGTCGCTGGAACAGGCCAAGCTCGGCAAGGGCGCCAAGCCCGCGCTGCAGGGGCAGGTCGTGCTGGTGACGGGCGGCGCCGGCGCCATCGGCCTGGCCACCGCCAAGGTCTTTGCAGCAGCCGGGGCAACGCTGTTCCTGGTTGACCGGGATCAGGCGGCGCTCGACACAGCCCTCGCCAGCCTCAGCCGCGACCATGCCGGCCACGCCTGCGACATCACGGCTAAGGGCGCGGCAGCCAGCGCGGTAGAGGCTTGCCTCGCCCGCTTCGGCGGCCTCGACATCCTCATCTCCAACGCCGGTGCGGCCATGACGGGGGACGTGGCAACGCTGGCCGATGAAACCCTGCGGGCGAGCTTCGAGCTGAACTTCTTTGCCCATCAGGCCTTTGCGCAGGCAGCCGTGGCCGTGTTCCGGCGCCAGGGACGCGGCGGCCAGATCCTGTTCAACGTCTCCAAACAGGCGGTCAATCCGGGCAAGGGCTTTGCCGCCTACGGCCTGCCCAAGGCGGCGACCTTCTTCCTCCTGCGCCAGCTGGCGCTGGAACTGGGCGGCGAAGGCATCCGCGTCAACGGCATCAACGCCGACCGCATCCGCTCAGGCCTGCTGACCCCGGAGATGATCGCGGCCCGCTCCTCCGCCCGCAACGTGGACGAGGCGAGCTACATGGGCGGCAACCTGCTGCGCAAGGAAGTCGAGGCCGTGCATGTCGGCGAGGCCTTCCTGGCGCTTGCCCGCTCCGAACGCACCACCGCGCATGTGATGACCGTCGACGGCGGCAACATCGAAGCAGCGCTGCGGTAAGGTCCCACGCTCATGTCGATCCCGCGTGGCAAAAGCAGCGTCATGCGGGATCCGATAGACGACCGCCGAGCCGGCTTTCCTGCTCCACTTTGTTGCTCCCGCAGCTGTGATCGCCCCCTGTGCCGCGCGTCACAAGGCGTTGCAAGACCTCGCGCTAGAGTGCTTCCGATGTGGCGCAAGCCGGATGGACAGAGCGAGGGGAGCGGAAGATGCGAGCGATAGCGATGGCAGTGGTAGGCGGCCTCGGGCTGGTCCTGGCAGGGTCCGGTCTGGCGATGGCGGCTGGAGACGGCGGCGGTGGTGGCAGTGAGCCGAGCCCGACCGTGCAGACCTGCAAGAAGGGCGAGATCTGGGACAAGAAGACCGGCAAATGCATCAGGGCACAGTCGGGTCTGGATCAGGATTCCGTCTATGAAGCTGGCCGCGATCTGGCGCTGGCCGGACGCTACGAGGAAGCGATCATCATCCTGTCGCTGGCCGATGACAAGGATGACACGCGCGTCCTGAACTATCTCGGCTACGCCAACCGCAAGCTCGGCCGGGTTCTCGTCGGTCTTGGCTACTACCGCGAAGCGCTACGCATCGATCCGGACGACGTGCTTGTGCGCGAGTACATGGGCGAAGCGCTGGTGGAGATGCGAGACCTGGCCGGCGCAAGGGCACAACTCTCCGAAATCGCAGCCCGTTGCGGCACCACCTGTGACAGCTACCAGTCGCTGTCGGAGACGGTCGCGACCGCCGGCGGCTGACACGGCAGAACGATGAAGGGAGGACACCGGCGGTGCACTCACCAAGATTGCCCATAGACCGCCCCTCCGTCATCCCTGGCCAAGCGAAGCGCCTCTTGCCAGATTGATCTGGTGGAGCGTGAAGGGTCCGCGGGCGTGCTGACCTGTCTGCCGATCCGCGACCGGCGCAGCCGGGGCCTGGCCGTGCAGATGTTCGCAGACGAGTTGCTGCGCAACCTTAAACTGTCCGCAGACCCAAACGGTGCTTCGGCAGGCAGCTAGGTCGATCATTCTTGGACTGACGATGATACCGGCTCAAGTTCACCTTCGGAGCCTCGCCGGCACCCTTGCCGACAAAAAGAAATAGACGCCCGAAAATCGGCGTTGCAGCACGCGAGGGCGATGTAGAAGCTGAGGCATGTTGTTCGACCTGCCTGACCACGACACCCTTTACGCTGCCCTGCTCGCCCGGGATGTCCGTTATGACGGCCAGGCCTTCGTGTGCGTGTCATCGACCGGTGTCTTCTGCCGCCTGACTTGTCCGGCGCGCAAGCCGAAACGGGAAAACTGCAGCTTCCATCCGACGATTGGCGCCTGCATCGAGGCCGGTTTCCGGCCCTGCAAGCGCTGCCATCCGCTTCAGGCAGCAGCCCTTGCCGACCCGGCCATTGCCGCCCTGCTGACCGCGCTGGACGAACGGCCGGACTTGCGCTGGTCGGAAAGCCATGTGGAACAACTCGGCTTTGACCTCTCCACCGTCCGGCGCAGTTTCAAGCGGCAGTTCGGCATGACGTTCCTGGAAATGGCCCGTCAACGCCGCCTGCGGGAAGGGTTCGAAACGCTTGCGGAGGGCGGCAAGGTGATCGCGGCGCAGCACGAGGCGAGCTTCTCGTCGGCCAGCGCCTTTCGCGCGGCATTCGCGCGCCTGCTGGGTTGCGCGCCTGCGGACCTGCGCGCCGACCGGCTTCTGCGCGCGACCTGGATTGCGACACCGCTCGGCGACATGATTGCAGTCAGCAGCCGCACCCATCTGCACCTTCTGGAGTTTGTTGATCGCAAGGGGCTGCCTGCAGAGCTGAAACGGTTGCAGGCCGGTTCAAAGGAAGGAATAGGCATAGGCGCCCTGCCGCCGTCGGAACAGGCAGCGAGCGAACTCGCCGACTATTTTGCAGCCCGCTCCGGCCGGTTCGCGACGCCGCTGGCACTCACCGCAAGCGACTTCACCCGGCAGGTCTGGGACGCCCTGCGCGAGATCCCGGTGGGCGAGACGCGCAGCTATTCCGACATCGCGCGGAAGATCGGACGCCCCTCGGCAACACGCGCCGTGGCCCGTGCCAATGGTGCCAACCAGATCGCCTTGATGGTCCCCTGTCACCGTGTCATCGGCGCCGATGGCGCCTTGACCGGATATGGCGGCGGTCTCTGGCGCAAGCAGCGCCTGATCGAGATCGAACGGCAGCTGAGAAGCAATTCCAGGAGTGCACCGACCTGACGCCCACGGCTTAGCCAGCCTTGAGCTGGAGCTCCGTGCTACTCCCAGAAGGGGCGCCGGGAAGAGGCGTGGAAAACTGGCCAAGCCCCGCCGCCACCCTGCCGAAGACCGACCCAAGACCGATCAGCACCGGCGCGTCACCAAAGGCGGCCATCGCTTCGCTGGTGAGGTTACGAAGCTCTCCCGTCCAGACCTGTTCATCTGGCCGGCTGACATTGGCATGGGCGACGACAGGCAGATCCGGGCGGACGCCTTCGGCAAGTAGGCGCGTCCGCAGGCTGTCGGCCATGCGCCGGCCCATGTAGAAGACTGTCGTCGCCGCCTCGCTGGACAGCGCATTGAGATCCAGCGTCCCGGGCAGGCCGCCGGACCGGGAATGCGCCGTCATCAGACGCAGGGTCTGGGCGTGATCGCGGTGGGTCAGCGAAACCTTGAGCCGCGCCGCCATGGCCGAGGCGGCCGTGATGCCCGGCACCACATGGACGGGAATGCCTTCCGCCTCCAGCCGGCCGATTTCCTCGCCCGCCCGGCCGAAGACCATTGGATCGCCCGACTTCAACCGCACCACCTTGCGGCCCTGGCGGGCAAGCGAGACCATCAGGTCGTTGATGTCACCTTGCGCGCAGCTCTCGCGTCCGCCGCGCTTGCCGACCAGGAGACGCTTTGCTTCCCGGCGGGCGAGTTCCAGCACCTCGGCACTGACGAGGTCATCGAAGAGGATCACATCTGCCGCCTGCAGCGCCCGCATCGCGGCGAGCGTCAGAAGCCCGGCATCGCCCGGCCCCGCCCCCACCAGTGTCACCTCGCCGACGGTCGACGTCCCGGCTGCCAGATGGGAAACAAAGGCAGGTGCATCTGCCTCGACCTCCCCTGACGGCGCAGCGGTTGCGGCAAAGGCGAGATCAGAAAAGCGCTGCCAGAACTGGCGGCGCTGGCGTATCTGGCCCAGCGTGGCGGCGACATGGCCCCGGATGCGCCCGGCAAAGCCTGTCCAGGCCGACAGGCTGCGCGGCAACAGCGTCTCGATGCGCTGACGCACCGCCTGCCCCAGCACGGGCGCGGCCCCGTCGGTGGAAATGCCCACCACCAGCGGTGAGCGGTTGACGATGCCACCGAACTGGAACTGGCAGAACTCTGGCCGGTCGATGACATTGACCGGAACGCCGGCTGCCCGCGCCGCAGCCACAAAGGCTGCGGCCTCCGCATCCTCTGCAACCTCGGCGACCGCCAGGGCCGCGCCGTCCAGATCGGCGGGCGTCCAGTCCCTTGCAGAATGACGGATGCGCGGAGCCAGCGCGGGATCTGCAATGAGGTCGGCCAGATCCGGGCAAGGATCAGAGGCAAGCAGATGCAGCTCCGCACCGGTGGCCAGCAGCAGTTCGGCCTTCCAGGCCGCCGGCTCGCCGCCGCCGGCGAGAACCACCTTGCGACCTGCGAGCGGCAGAAAGACGGGCAGGACGGCCAGAGGATCCATCCGAGCGGGACGAGGACGAGGCGACGGACCGCGCATTTCAGGCTGAACGGGCAACATGCGATGCCTCCTCTTGCTGTTCCACAATATCGGCAATCAGCCGGGCGATTTCGGACCGGCACGAGCCGCAGTTGCTGCCCGCACTGAGGCTGGCGCCGATCCCGGAGACGGTCGTGATCCCGGCGGCAACAGCCCCGCGGATCTCGTTGGCCCCAACCTGAAAACACGAACAGACGATGGCGCCCTTGTCCGGCTGGTCAGCCGCCGGGCGCCCGGCCAGTAGTTTCCAGCGGGTGCCCGGCGTCGGCGCTGACAGGCCCAGCAGGCCGCACGCCCAACTGCGCGAGACGGCAACAGGCTGGCGTGCCAGGAACACCGCGCCGACGAGCCGCCCGTCCAGGAAGGCCATCGCCCGGTAAAGGCCATCGCCGCGCGACTGGAACGAGAGGCTCTCCGTCCCATGGCCGCAGCGCTGCAACACCTCGGCGGCCAGCGCCTCGGGCTCAGCGTCGTCGATCGCAGCAAACTCCAGCCGTTGACCATCGTCGCGGCGGCCAGTTCCGAGGGGAGCAATGGCCCAGTAGGCAAATGGCAGGTGAGCGGGTACGCCGGCGAGAACCGCAAAGCCATACCAGCTTGCCTCCAGACGGCGCAGACCGACCGTGCTGCGCTTCAGGCCCGGCTGACCGGAATAGGGATCCGTTGCGGCGGACACGAGCACGTCAATGCGCGACCTTGCGGAAAACAGTGAGGTCCAGTGCATGGGCGCAAAGACCTCGCCGGGGCGCACCCGGTCGGTCACGACTGCGCGAAGGACCGCCTCGCCCTGCGCGTTGTCCAGCACCACGAGGTCCGCCGCCTCAATGCCCAGCGCTCGGGCATCGCCGGGATGGATCTCGGCAAAGGGCTCCGCGATATGCGCGAACAGCCGTCCGGTGCGGCCAGTCCGGGTCATGGTGTGCCACTGGTCGCGGATGCGGCCGGTGTTGAGAATAAGACAGTCCGAGGTTGCCGCCGCCGGGACTGGCGGCGTCACGGCCACAAGCCGCGCCCGGCCATCAGGCGTGAAGAAGCCGCCGTTTGCGAACTGGCGCCCGCCCTGCCCTGCCACACCAGTTGTCCCGGCCGGCTGTGGCCAGAGGAAGGGATCAAGGGCATCATAGGCCTCGGCCGAAATGCCAGCATGGGCGCTGATGTCGAAATCCCGGCTGCCCTGGTTGCCGGTGCCGGAGAGCCGGGCGTGCTCCGAAAAGATCGCCGCCGGGCCGTCATAGGCAAAGCCGGCACTGTGCCCCATGCGCCGGGCAACCGCTGACAGGATCGCCCAGTCTGGCCGCGCCTCGCCCGGCAGCGGCAGAAAGGCACGCTGGCGCGAGATGCGCCGTTCGGAATTGGTCACCGTGCCATCCTTCTCGCCCCAGGCAGCCGCCGGGAGCAGAACGTGGGCATATGGGGCGGTGTCGGTGGCGCGGATGACGTCGGACACGACGACGAAGGGACAACGGCTGAGTGCCTCGGCCACCCTATCGGCATCCGGCAGGCTGTCGACCGGGTTGGTGCCCATGATCCAGACAGCCTTGATGCGGCCCGCATGAATGGCCTCGAACAGGTCGACAGCCTTCAAGCCTGGCCGTGCCGCAAGGCGTGGGGCGCCCCAGATGGACTGCACGATGACCCGATGCACCGGGTTGTCGAGATCCATATGGGCGGCCAGCATGTTGGCCATACCGCCCACCTCGCGCCCGCCCATGGCATTGGGCTGGCCGGTGACGGAAAACGGCCCCATGCCCGGCTTGCCAATCCGGCCTGTGGCGAGATGGACATTGAGGATGGCATTGACCTTATCCGTGCCGCAGACGGACTGGTTGACGCCCTGGCTGTAGACGGTCACGACCTTGTCTGTGCGGGTAAACAGCTCGTAGAAGCGACCGACATCGGCGGCGGCAAGACCGGAAGCAGCGGCGACGGTGGCAATGTCGCAGGCCGACGCCGCCGCAAGGGCTGCCTCGGCCCCGCCAGTGTGCCGGGCCAGATACGCCTCATCCAGCCGCCCGGCTTCGGCAAGATAGCGCAGCAGCCCGGCGAACAGCGCCACATCCCCATCGGGCCGCAAACCGAGATGCAGGTCGGCGATCTCGCTGGTGGCGGTGCGGCGCGGGTCGATGGTGACAATGCGCAAGCCCGGTCGCTCCGCACGGACCGCCTCCAGCCGCTGGAACAGCACCGGATGGCACCAGGCCAGATTGGAGCCCACCAGCACGACCAATTCGGCCAGTTCCAGATCCTCGTAGCATCCCGGCACCGTGTCGGAGCCAAAGCCACGCCGGTGGCCGGCAACCGATGACGCCATGCAGAGGCGCGAATTGGTGTCGATGTTGGCTGTGCCGATGAAACCTTTCATCAGCTTGTTGGCGACGTAGTAATCCTCGGTCAGCAGCTGGCCGGACCCGTAGAGCGCGATGCTGTCCGGCCCGTACTCTGCCACGGTTTCGGCGAAGCGCCGCGCCACCACACCCAGCGCCATGTCCCAGCTGGCCCGGCGGCCACCGATTTCCGGATGAAGCAGACGTCCATCCAGCGACAGGGTTTCGGCAAGCGCCGAGCCCTTGGAGCAGAGCCGGCCAAAATTGGCCGGATGCGACGGATCCCCGGCCACGCGCACCGTGCCATCCGCCTGGCGGCTGGCCAACACACCGCAGCCAACGCCGCAATAGGGACAGGTGGTGCGCGTCACCGTTTCAGCCATCCGCTGCTCTCCGGGCGAGCACCGTCCGGGCCAGGTAGACACGGCCGCCCTCAACCCGCGCTGGCGTGGTGGCCACAGCCCCCTCGTCGGCGCCCTGGGCGAGACCTGTCGCAAGGTCGAACACCCAGTTGTGCAGCGGACAGGTGACGAAGCGGCCATGGACAATGCCCTGGCTCAGCGGCCCGCCCTTGTGCGGGCACCGGTCGTCGAGCGCGAAGACCTCGTCGTCGCCGGTGCGGAACAGGGCGACGCATCCCGCCGGCGTCTTCACGACGCGCGCGCCCTCCTTCGGGATATCGGTGAGGAGGCCGATCTCGATCCAGTCCCGTGTCATCGCGTTCATTCGGCCGCCTCCAATCCGAGCACGGCCATCGGCCGGAATTCATGCTTGTCCTTGCCCGAGACGCGCTCGGACCAGGGGTCGGTCTGGGCGAAGGCCTGCGACTGGACGAAGCGCTCGAAATAGGCGCGGCGGCGGTCGCCATCGTCCATGATCTGGCGGCGCACCTCGTCATGGCCGATGCGCTTGGCCCACTTGTAGATGCGTTCCAGGTAGTGGCCCTGCTCGCGGTACATCTGGATCAGCGCCGTGATGGTCTCCAGCGCCTCATCCTCGGTCTGGACAAGGCCCAGGACATCGGTGCCCTTGATGTCCAACCCGGCGGCACCGGCGAAGTGGATTTCGAAGCCGCTGTCGACGCAGATGACGCCGACGTCCTTGCAGGTGGCCTCGGCGCAGTTGCGCGGACACCCGGATACGGCGAGCTTCACCTTGGCCGGGGTCCACGAGCCCCAGAGGAATTTTTCCAGCCGGATGCCGAGCCCGGTGGAATCCTGCGTACCGAAGCGGCACCAGTCGGACCCGACACAGGTCTTCACCGTGCGCAGGCCCTTGGCATAGGCATGGCCCGAGACGAAACCGGCCTTGCCCAGATCCTCCCAGACGGCAGGCAGGTCCTCCTTCTTCACACCCAGCATGTCGATGCGCTGGCCGCCGGTGACCTTGACCGCCGGGATCTCGAACTTGTCGACCACATCGGCGATGGCGCGCAGTTCGGCAGCCGAGGTCATGCCGCCCCACATGCGCGGCACGACGGAATAGGTGCCATCCTTCTGGATGTTGGCGTGCACGCGCTCATTGATGAACCGCGACTGATAGTCGTCCTCGTACTCGCCCGGCCAGTCGGCCACGAGATAGTAGTTGAGCGCCGGCCGGCACTTGGCGCAGCCGCCGGACGAGGACCATCCAAGCTCCTGGATGACGGCAGGGATCGACTTCAGGTGCCTGGCCTTGATCAGCCGCCGGACGTCATCATGGCTGTGCGTGGTGCAGCCGCACATCGGCTTCACAGCCTGCGCCTGGAACCGGTCGCCAAGGGTCAGCTGCATCACCTTCTCGACAAGGCCCGTGCAACTGCCGCAGGAGGCCGAGGCCTTGGTATGCGCCCTGACCTCCTCCAGCGTGGTCAGCCCCTTGGCGGTGATGGCCGAGACGATGGTTCCCTTGCATACGCCGTTGCAGCCGCAGATTTCCGCATCATCCGCCAACGCTGCAACGGCCGCCGTAGGGTCCAGCACGGCCCCTCCCTGATAGGCCTGGCCGAAGATCAGGGTCTCGCGCAGATCCGCAACATCCGTCGCCTTTTTCTTCAGGTCCGTGAACCAGGCCGCATCACCGGTGTCACCGAACAGGACCGAGCCGATGATCCGGTTGTCCTTCAGGATCAGGCGCTTGTAGACCCCTGCGCTGGCATCGCGCAGGACGATTTCCTCCCGGTCATCGCCATCGGCAAAGTCACCGACCGAGAAGAGATCAATCCCGGTGACCTTCAGCTTCGTCGGCGTGTCCTGGTGCACGAAGGGCGCCGGCTCCAAGCCGGTTACAGGCTGCGCAAGTTCGGCGGCGAGAATGCGCGCCATCTCATAGAGCGGGGCAACCAGACCATAGACCTGGCCGCCCACTTCCGCGCATTCCCCCAGCGAATAGATCGCCGGATCGCTGCTGCGCATGCGGGCGTCGACGACAATGCCGCGATTGACCTCCAGTCCGGCCAGGCGGCCGAGGGCCGCATTGGGGCGGATGCCGGCGGCCATGACGACAAGCGTTGCGGGCACTTCCGTGCCGTCCTGCAAGGCAACGGCCCGGACCTTGCCATGTGTATCGGGCAGTAGCGCCTGAGTGTTGGCCCGGGTCATCACCTTGATGCCGCGCGCTTCGAGCGAGCGCTGCAGGAGATATCCGGCCGCCGGATCCAGCTGGCGTTCCATCAGGCTCGGCATCACATGCAGGACGGTCACATCCATGCCGCGCGCTTTCAGACCCGCTGCGGCTTCCAGTCCCAGCAGCCCGCCGCCGATGACGACAGCGGTCTCCCGCGACTGCGCCGCCAGGAGCATGGCATCGACATCATCGAGATCGCGGTAGGTGATGACACCTTTTAGGTCCGCGCCCGGCACGGGCAGGATGAACGGAACCGAACCGGTGGCGATGATCAGCCGGTCATAGGTGGCGGTTGCGCCCTGATCGGAGATCACAGTCCGGGATGCACGGTCAATGGCGGTGATCCGGTGCCCCTTGTAGAGGGTAATGCCGTTGCGGATGTACCAGCCATCCCCGTGGATTACGATGTCCTCGAAGGACTTTTCGCCCGAGAGGACCGGCGACAGCATGATCCGGTCGTAGTTGACGCGCGGCTCCGCGTTGAAAATGGTGATGTCGTAGAGATCGGGCGCAAGCTCGAGGAGATGCTCCAGCATCCGCCCCGGGGCCATGCCATTGCCGATGATGACGAGTTTCTGGCGCATGGGGATCACTCCGCCGCTTCCACGAAGCGATGCCGCTCGTAGAGGAATTTCAGAACGGCCTCGCGGCACTTGAGGTAGGTGCGGTCCCCGGCCAGCTCGATGCGGTTGCGCGGGCGGGCAATCGGCACGTCCAGCACTTCGCCGATGCGGGCGGCAGGACCGTTGGTCATCATCACGATGCGGTCGGACAGAAGCACCGCCTCGTCGACATCATGGGTGATCATGATCATCGTGTTGCCAAGCCGGGCATGGATCTCCATGACCGCATCCTGCAGATGCGCCCGGGTCAGAGCATCCAGCGCGCCGAAAGGTTCGTCCAGCAGCAGCACCTTCGGTTCCATGGCAAGCGCCCGGGCAATGCCGACACGCTGCTTCATGCCGCCGGAGATTTCCCCCGGGCGCTTGTCGCGGGCATGGACCATCTGCACGAGGTCAAGATTGTGCAGGATCCAGTCCTGCTGCTCGGCGCGGGACTTGACACCCCGGAACACCTTGCTGACGGCCAGTGCCACGTTCTCGTAAACGGTGAGCCAGGGCAGCAGGCTGTGGTTCTGGAACACGACCGCACGTTCCGGTCCAGGGGCCTCCACCGTCTGACCTTCGAGAAAGACGACGCCGGACGTCGCTGGCGTCAGCCCGGCGATGATGTTGAGCAAGGTCGACTTGCCGCAGCCCGAATGGCCGATGACGGAGACGAAATCCCCTTTCGCAACGCCAAGAGACACCTGCGAGAGGACCTCCGTGCGACTGCCACCACGTTCGAAGGACTTGTCAATGAATTCGAGGGCGAGATATTGCTGAGCCATGGTCAATCCTCCGGTCAGGCCGTTGCCGTGCCGCGCGTGACGAGCCGTCCGGCAAGGGCAATGAGACGGTCGAGGAAAAAGCCGACGACGCCGACGTAGATCAGCGCGACGATGATGTCGCTGATCAGCGACGAGTTCCACGCATCCCAGATGAAGAAGCCGATGCCGACGCCGCCGATCAGCATTTCGGCCGCGACAATCGCCAGCCATGACAGGCCAACGCCGATCCTGAGGCCGGTGAAGATGTAAGGCGCCGCAGCCGGCAACATGATGCGGACGAAATACTCGATGCCCCCCAGGCGCAGCACCCGCGCGACATTGCGATAGTCCTGCGGGATGTTGCGCACGCCGGCGGCGGTGTTGATGATCACCGGCCAGATGGCGGTGATGAAGATAACGAAGATCGCCGAGGGCGCGCCATCCTGGAAGGCGGCCAGCGACAGGGGCAGCCAGGCCAATGGCGGCACCGTGCGCAGGATCTGGAAGATCGGATCCAGCCCGCGCATGGCCCACTGGCTCTGCCCGAGCAACACGCCAAGGGCGATACCGGCGATAGCCGCGAGCGTATAGCCAACCGCCACACGCTGGAGCGAGGCGAGGATCTGCCAGAACATGCCCTGGTCGGTGCCCTGCCCGCGGTAGAACGGATCAACGATGATCTGCCAGCTCTCCGTCAGCACACGCGACGGCGGCGGCAGCGGGGCGGTCGGGCTGGAACACAGCACTTCCCAGATCGCCAGAAGCACCAGCGTCGTGAGCAGCGGCGGCAACAGATCCGCGATCACACCCCGTAAAATGCGATGTGCGTCAGCAATCATCCCTTGCGAGGGGCGGCGTGGCATGAAGGCAAGGATGCGCGCCGGGGTGGTGGACCGGACCGGCGAAGGTGCAGAGACTTGATTGAGTTTTGCGACGGACATGCCGATCTCCTTCGGGTTTCTGGGTGCCGGGCGGACCTGCCGCCCGGCATGAGGATCGGCTCAGGCCAGGCGGCTGATCGCGAGGCTGGCGAGATAAGCGGAGGGATCCTCCGGGTCGAAGATCTTGCCATCGAAGAAGACTTCCTTGCCGCGCGAGACGCTGGCCGGAATGTCAGATATGCCAAGCTCGGCTGCCGCCGCACGCCAGATGTCCTCGCGGTTGACGGCGTTGACGAGCGCTTTCAGGTCCGTATCGGGTTCAAATTTGCCCCAACGGATGTTCTCGGTGAGGAACCAGGTGTCATGGCTCTTGAAGGGATAGGAGGCAGCGCCCTGCCAGAATTTCATTTCAAGGCCGGAGTTCTCGACCACCTTGCCGTTGCCGTAATTGATCGTGCCCTTGAGACGGCCCAGCACATCCTTGGCCGGCACGTTGAACCACTGGCGCTTGCCAAGGATCGCAGCCATCTCTTCCTTGTTGTCCATGCTGTCAGCCCAGATCTGGGCTTCCATCACGGCCATCAGCAAGGCCTTGGCAGCGTTCGGGTTCGCCTCGACCCAGTCAGCCCTGACGCCGAGTGCCTTTTCCGGGTGGCCCTTCCACAGTTCACCCGTGGTGCAAGCGGTGAAGCCGATGCCCTGGTTGACCAGTTGTTCGTTCCAAGGCTCGCCAACGCAGAAGGCGTCCATGGTGCCGACCTTCATGTTGGCAACCATCTGCGGCGGCGGCACGACGATGGTCGAAACGTCCTTGTCCGGATCGATGCCACCGGCAGCCAGCCAGTAACGCAGCCAGAGGTCATGCGTCCCGCCCGGGAAGGTCATCGCAACCTTGACCTCACCGCCAGCGGCCTTCTTGGCCGCGAAAATCTCCCGCAGCGGCCCCGCATCGAGGCCAACGCCGGAGCCTGCATATTCCTTCGCGACGGAAAGGCCCTGACTGTCGAGATTGAGCCGCGCAAGGATCGCCATTGGCACGGGCACGTTGTTCTGCGTCACCTTGCCGGTGTGCATGAGATAGGGCATCGGCGTCAGGATATGTGCCCCGTCAATGCCATTGGCAGCACCGCCAAGAACGATGTTGTCCCGTGTTGCGCCCCAGGACGCCTGCTTCAGCACCTCGACGTCGGGCAAGCCGTACTTGGCGAATATGCCCTTTTCCTTAGCGATAATAAGCGGAGCGGCATCGGTCAGGGCAATGAAGCCCAGCTTGAGACCTGTCACTTCGGGTGCCGCCCCGGCGGCGAAGGCACCCGATGGAAAACTGGCGCGGATGGCGGTGATCAGGGCTGCGGCGGCGGAGGTCTTGAGCAAGCTGCGGCGGGTGAACCCGTTTCCTGAACCTGTTGTCGTCATGATCTGTTCCCTCTGGATGCAACTGGTGTCTGGAAAACAAAAAACGCCGCCCGGTGACTGCGCCGAACCTCCTTGCGGTGTCCGGCAGCAAACCAAGCGACGTCGGTGTCATTGGTGGGAGCGTTCCCCGCGCCCGTTTTCTCCGATCCTCGTTGACCGGAGCTATGTTGATAGATGCAACGTCCATGCCAATCTGAGTGAAACGAAGTAAATTTTTGATTTTAAATGATTTTTCAAGATATATGCGAACTTGAGCTGCACCACCCCCGGTTCACCCGATGGAATATTGTGCATCTATTGCATCGCAACAAATCAGCTGCACAAATGTAAGGCGGGCTACTCCGGCGCCTCCCCCGTCGCGGAATGGCCCTGATTGCGAATGGCGGCGGCCTCGACATGCGCCATGACATTCGCCGGATCGAACACCAGGTCGTCCATGAACCGTGTCGCGGCAAACAGGGACGGATCCAGCTGCTGTTCAGCGCCTGGCCCCAACGCCTTGTCGTAGAGATCACTGCGGCAGGCCGAGATGGCCAGCGCTTCACCGGCGGCGGAATGGGCCACCTGGCCCCAGCGGATCATCTGACTGTAGATCCACAGCACCTGGCCGGGGCTCGGGCGGTTGGCACCCGGCCCATGAAACAGGAAATATCCGTCAATCCGGCGCAGGGTGCCCTTGTCATCCAGGCTGAACTCGCCGGCCAGAACCCGGCGCAGGATCGCAACGGGCGCCGCAAGATGCTGCGGCAGCGCCAGGATCCGGGCAAGGTCGTCGTGGTGACCTGGATCGGCGCACCAGCGGGCGGACCGGTCCAGCGCTTGCAGCAGTCGCAGGACCGTATCCTCGTTGGCTTCGATGTAGTCCGGACGCAGGCCAATGACCTTTTCCGGCGCGAGCGGCCAGATGTCCTGCTTCGCCGCAACGATACGCCCGACGCCGCGCTCGCAGGCGATCATGTTCCAGGGGGCACCGACACAGAAACCGTCGATGGCCCCGGCCTCCAGCGCATCCGTGGTCATCGGCGGCGGGACGACAACCAGCCGGACATCCCGATCCGGATCGACACCGCCGGCCGCAAGCCAGTAGCGAAACTCGTAATTATGCGAGGAAAACGGATAGGTCACACCGAGGGTGAGTGGAGGCAATCCGGCTTCCTTGCGGCTGGCAACCAGTGCCGCAAAGGCCTTCGCACAGGCAAGCGCATCAGCCGTATCGGACAGGCCTGTCTGCTGGCGCATCCCGTCATAGATCCGGACTGACAGGGTGATCGCGTTGCCGCCACGCCCGAGCGTAAACGGCGTGACCACGGGTGCGGGATTGGAGCCAAGGCCCAACTGGGCTGCGACCGGCATTGGCGCCAGCATATGCGCAGCGTCGAACTGACGGAAGGCGAGCCGGTCGCGAACATTGGCCCAGGACACGTCGCGCACCAGATCGAGTTGCAGCCCTTCACGCGCGGCAAACCCCAGTTCGGACGCCGCAATCAGGATCGAGGCATCGACGAGCGGGATGAAACCGGCCCGCACCAGCCGCGTCTCGCGCCGGCCGATCGCTGCTGCAAAGGGTTCACCGCTCGATGTCTTGGGGCTTGCGTTCATATCCTCAGGCTCCCTGTCGGCGGCGGGTCACAGCAGCAAGCTGGCCGCAGTGACAACGCTTTGGGCGATGTCCGCCATCTTCTTCTTTTCGTTCATTGCGGTTTGTCGCAGCAGGGCGAAGGCATCGGCCTCCGACAAGCCGCGCGACTGCATCAAGATACCCTTGGCCCGTTCGATGATCTTGCGTTCTTCCAGCGCATTGCGCGCATCGGCCAGTTCCCGCTGCAGCCGCGCGAAGGCATTGAACCTGGCAATCGCCATGTCGAGGATCGGCTTCACCCGCTCCTGTCTGAGGCCGTCAACCACATAGGCCGACACCCCGGCATCGACGGCCGCTTCCAGCATGCCGCTGTCGGATCGATCAACAAACATCGCGATTGGCCGCTGTGCTGCGCGGGAGACCTGAAACAAATGCTCGAGTTGGTCGCGGTTGGGGTTTTCCAGATCGATCACGATGACATCCGGATCGATATCCAGAATGCGGCGCAGCAAGCCGTCCATGGTCGTGACGAGAATGACCCGTTCGTGCCCAGCCTCCCGCAATCCGCGCTCGATGATCGCGGCGCGGATCTTGTTCTCATCGATCACGAGTACAGTAAGGGCGTCCATACCCCATTATGCGGCGCAGCAAATGCAGCGCAACAATCAGGCATGCGCATTTTTTAGGCATTCGCGAGCGGAGCACCTGGATCCTTTACAGCGTAACTGCAAAGGCGCCGAGGCAGAGCCTATTGATGCGGCGTTTGACGCACTTTCTCAAGGCAGATGCCCGCATTGCCCCATCGAGGCCAAAGGCGCGTTCAGCCGGGACAAGCGGCAAGCTCCCTTGCTGAGGCACAACACGCCCCGGACGACTGCCCGCGTCAAGGCTTCACGAACTGGGACAGATACTCATCGGAATAGTCGACCTCAAGCTCAACCCAGACCGGCAGGTGATCGGACATCTGATGCGTGACCCACGTTTTCCAGTAACTGTCCCAGGTCCAGCGGTCACGGGACGGATCTGCAGGGTCGCGGTTCGCGAGCGCTGCATAATGATCCTTCTCGCTGTCAAGAAACAGGATGCTGCGATAGTCGATCTTGCCGGACCGCAGCAGCTTTACTTTCTGCCCTTCGCCTGTAAACGCAATCTGATCATAGTGTTTCGTGCCGCCGAGATTGGTTGGCCCGAATTCCGGCACCGTGAAAGCCCGGCTGGTCAATGCGGTCATGGTCGGGTCCCGTGGCCCGACGATGTTCAGATCGCCGAGAAGGATATAGACCTCGTTCTCGCGCTTTGCGCGTTCCTCGAGGATTTCAGCGATCGCCGCGATCTCGGCGACCCTTTTGGCTTTCTTTTCGCCGCGTTCATCGCCGAAGTAGATGTGCGCGCTGCACAGGATGAAACGGAACCAATGCGCCTGAAATGCCGCAAAGAACGGCGTTCGGGCAAACTGCGGCTTGCCCTCCGGCTGCACGATTTCACCAACGAGATTGCGGAAGAACACCTTGGCCTTGTTGTAGAGAAAGGCGATCCGCTCATCATTCCCCTGTCGGCCAACCGTAATGTCTGTGACAAAATAGTCCCAATTCGGACCAAGCAGGGTAACCAGTCGCTGCAAAGGCCGGAGGTCATTGCGGATTTCCTGGACCGCGCAAATGTCGAACCGGTCGATGATCTCGGCGAGATAGTGATAAGTCTCACGCAGCCGCGCCCCACCCTTGCCGCTGTCGAATTCGCGGATGTTCCAGGAGCCTATGATCAGCGAGTTGCTGCGACGCCCCTGGGTGATCTGGCTTGCGAGTTCCTGGCGCAGGGCAAGAAGCTTGCGGGCGATGAAATCCGCATGTGCCGCATCGGTTTCGCGGTACCCGCGCAGATCCTTGTACATGGCCATGGTCTTGTCTCCTGCGCGTGGGGCACATCAAAACACTGTGGTCCACCCTTCCCGGGCAACGTCCTGCTTCTGGTAGATAACCCTGTCCGTGATCGTACCGTCAGGGGCAACGAGCTGGATGCCCCCCTTCTTGTTGGACAAACGCGGGCCGAGCGGCGTGGCGGTCAGACGAACCCGCAAGGTCTCCCCTGCCCCCAGCAATCCCTTCAGTTGTTCCGTGCGGCCGCTCATGTCAGCCAGCGTCCAGCCGGTCAGGTCGATGGCAATATCGGTCCGGTTGAGAACTGTTACGGTCTCCTCGCCGTCTTCAGGCGAAGCACTCGGATCGATCAGCGCCGCAAGGATCGACAGGGCGGCCGTCATCGGATTGATCGCTTGATCCGGCTCGGGCTTGGCCTTCAAAGGATGGCCGGTCTGGGCATTCGTCGACCAGTCCTGGCTCTGGAAGGCAAGAAAGATCGCCGTCCATGTATCGGTTTCACCGAAATGAATGAGCAAGGCACCGTCCTGATTGACCCCATTCGAACTGGCAAAGCTGCCACGTGAGCCCTGATTCATGTGGATGTCATGAATGCCATTGCCAGGCAGAAAGCCGAAATAGGCATCCGGCTTGCCCGGTTCCGGCCCCCAGACCTCTCCAAACGCGTAGAAACTGATGTGATGATCCTCGGCAATCGCAGTCTCGACCAGGGGTTCGATGAGATCGCGCAGGTCATTGGCTGGGCCGCTTCGCTGGAACGGAGCGATTTCCATGTCCTCCCGTCGCACGATACCACCACGCACATAGTCGAGCGCCAGGTGCGGTCGATCCCGACGGATGTCCGTGATACCGGCAGGCAGTTGTTTCAACTCAGATAAAATCGGATGGGCGAAACTGTGCTGGATATCGAACAGGAGGTCATGCGGCGCCTGCTTGGACCGCACATTGACGGCAATGCGATAACTTGTCCCGAGGGCCTCAATTCGGATCTCGATGTGGGGACTGTCATCATCATCAAGGGTCATGGCTGAGGCAATGCCCTTGAGGAGCCCGTAGTTCTTCAAGGCCATGCCAATCTCCACCCGAAGGGCACCAGCCAAACCCGGCTGCGCCGCCAAATACAAACTACTTTAGATTGATCCTGCGTAACGTCAATTTTGTGACGCAGGGATATGTTCCGAACCTGTCCGCCTGTCGCCGGCTTGACCCATGACCGTGCCATGTCACATTGACGTGAGGCAGAAACGGGCGTGATTCGGCTTGGTTTCCTGCAGTCGGGCAGATGAACGGGGACGGTGGTGGCAGAGACCGGTTGGATTGAACTCTTGCGCCGGGTAGCGGCGCTGGGTCTGGCGGTGCTGGGCCTGGCCGGCGGGCTCAGCGTGTTTTCGCCGATCACCGGACTTGTCTGCCTTGCTGCTGCCGTCGGGGTGTATGTCGGCTTGCCCTATCAGACACCGCCAACCGGTTCAGTCCAGCCGGACTGGCAGCCATCGATCCTCATGTCGGATATGATCGGATTTGCGGTCGGCGTGCCGTTCTTCAGCCTGCCGCTTCTGGCTGCAGCCGATATGCCGACCCCGGCAGCATTTGTTTCAATGCTGTTCTTCCTCCCGGCCTCGCTGTGCTTTCCGATTTTCTACCTGTCGGCACGCCAGGCAACATCCTATGCCCGGTTCTTCGGCAACGGCTTCGAGGTGACGGAGTTCGGCCTGACCATGCGCCTGCGTTATACCGATCTGGCACGGGCCGAAATACGGATCTGGCAAATGAAGCGCGGTCTTTCGCTGCTGTCGCCGTTCCTGGACCGGCGACACGGGGTGACGCTGGTGGCCGGATCCGCTCCCTCGAAGACGCTGCGGCTGACCTCAAAAACAGGGGCCGTTTTCGTTATTTCGACGGAGACAATCCCTGATCTTGAACGCATCTTCGTCGACATGGACCGCGCCGGCATCGAGTTGCCGAAGGGATTGTCCGATCTGGGACGGCGCCGGATCCGCAGGGTACGGGAAAAGCGCTGGGGCAAGGTCGAAGACACTGTTCCAGCTCCGGCACCAGGTTTGGACCGCCTGCGCAAGCCGCGTTGAAGTCAGGCATTTTCCGCCAAGTCAGGGCTGAACGTTCCCGGTCTGGCCCGGATGAGGGTATTCGGTTCTGCTTTTGCGACAAATGGAGCGCGCCGATTGCTTCATATTGCCTTTCGGGCAATGCTAATGTCCTGTTGGACCGGGGGCGAGCAAACGGGGCGGCGCACAGCACATGACTTTTGACCAGATTTTCGTCTTGCTGTTGCTGGCTCTCGTGTTATTTGGTTTCATCAAGGAAATATATCCACCGGAACTGACCGCGCTGGCCGCCTCTGCCGTGCTGATAGCCGTCGGAATTGTCGACACGAAAGAGTTCCTTGGTGTCTTCTCCAACAGTGCGCCAATCACGATTGCCATGATGTTCATCATCAGTGCAGCGCTGGAGCGGACCGGCGTGCTGCAACTGGCTGGCAACGTCCTGGAGAAGCACTCGAAAGGATCGTATCTGCGGGCTGTCTTCATCATGATGCTGTTCGCAGTGACGGCCTCTGCCTTCATGAACAACACTCCCGTGGTAATCCTGCTGACGCCAGTGATGATTGCCGTGGCCACCGGGCTTGGCACGACCCCCTCGAAATTCCTGATCCCACTGTCCTATGCTGCGATCTTCGGTGGCACGCTGACGCTGGTTGGCACCTCGACCAACATCCTGATGAGCGGCATCACGCTGAAGGCCGGCCTAGAACCGATCGGCATGTTCGAGATGACCCTGCCCGGGCTCATCCTTGCGTCGGCAGGCCTTGTCTACATGATCTTCGCCGTGCGTTACCTGCTGCCGGAGCGTCAGTCGATGGCGGGTTTGCTGAGCCAGGGCGGCACGCGCCGTTTCATGGCCAGGCTGCTGATCCCGGCAGGCTCCCGCTACGTTGGCAAGAGCCTGGAAGACCTGCCGTTCACGGGGGCCGGCACCCGGATCCTCGACGTGCTGCGCGGCGAGCACTCGATGCGCCACCGGCTTGACGACCTGACGCTGATTGCCGGCGACCGGATCGTGATGAAGACCGGGACAGGCGAAATCCTGGCGCTGAAGGAAGATGGACAGATCGAGTTCCGGGATGTCTCTGACCAGGGGTTCGAGCCGGTTGCTGCCGCGCAGACCTTGATGCTGGAGGCCAGCGTCGGGCCGAACTCGCATCTCATCGGCCGGTCGCTGAGCGCGCTGAACCTGCGCCGGACCTACGGCGTCTATGTGATGGCCGTGCATCGCCAGGACCGCAACATCTCGGACGAGATCGACCACTTGCGCCTGCAATTTGCCGACACGCTGCTGCTCGAAGGACCGGCGGAAGGGCTGCAGCGGCTGGCCGAGGACGAGGGCCTGATCAACCTGTCCGCGCCGCAGGAACGCGCCATCCGCAGGCAAAAGGCTCCAATCGCCATTGCCACCATCATAGCTGTCATGGGACTTGCCGCCCTCGGGATCATGCCCATCGAAGGGCTGGCCGTGATTGGCGCGGTCGTCGTGATGCTGACGCGCTGCATCGATCCGGTCGATGCCTTCGAGGCTGTCGACTGGCGCATCCTATTCCTGATCTACGGCATGCTTGGCTTCGGCATCGGCCTCGAGAAGACGGGGGCTGTGGAACTGATCGTCGACAATGCCATGGCCCTGATCGGCCATGCCCATCCGATGCTGGTGCTGGCCGTTGTCTATGTGCTGACCTCGGCGCTGACCGAACTGGTCAGCAACAATGCCGTCGCCGTATTGGTGGGCCCGATTGCCATTGCATTGGCCCAGCAACTTGGGCTGGATCCGCGCCCCTTCATCATGGCGGTGATGTTCGCCGCCAGCGCCAGCTTCGCAACGCCGATCGGCTATCAGACCAACACATTCGTCTACAGCGCCGGCGGCTACAAGTTCCGCGACTTTCTCATCGCCGGCGTGCCGCTCAACATTCTCTGTGCCGTTATCGCGGTGCTTGTTATCCCGCTGTTCTTCCCGTTCTGACGGCAAACAGCCTGATCACAGCCACGCCGGCTTGCGCTTGTCGAAGAAGGCGGAAATGCCCTCGTGCGCTTCCGGGTCTTCCCAGCAATCGGCCAGCCGCTCGATGGTGGCGGCAATCACCGCCTCGGTGATCGGCGTGCCAAGCGAGCGGGCGAGCGCCTTGGCGCGGGCGACTGCGCCGGGGGCCGCCGCCAGATAGGGCTTCACCTCGCGCTCGATGGCCGCGTCCAGTTCGTCCGCCGCCACTACCCGGGCCACGAGATCGAGGTCGCGGGCTTCCGCCGCATCGAACAGGCGCGCCGACATGAACACCCGCCGCGCCTTGCCCTCGCCCATGCGGGCGACAACATAGGGGCTGATGGTCGCCGGGATCAGGCCGAGGCGCGTTTCGGTCAGGCCGAACTTCGCGCCGTCCACGGCGATGCAGACATCGCAGACGCTCATCATGCCGATGCCGCCGCCGAAGGCCTGGCCCTGCACGCGGCCGATCAGCGGCTTGGGCAGCTCGTTCAGCGCCTTGAGCATCAAGGCCAGCTTGCGCGCCTCGGCGATGCGCGTCGCCCGGTCGGCGGTGAACTGCGCCCGCATCCAGTCGAGATCCCCGCCGGCACAGAAGCTTGCCCCCTCGCCGGTCAGGATGACGACGCGCACGGCGGGATCAGCCCCCAGCTCGGCCGCTGCCGCCGTCAGCTCGGCAATCATGGTCGCAGACATCGAATTGTGCTTCTCGGCCCGGGCCAGCGTCAGCGTGGCGACCCCGCGCGGGTCGGTTTCGATGCGAATGGTCTCGAACATCTCAGGCCTCCTCACGCAGGGAACGGGCAAAGGCGGCGGCTTCCGCCAGCTTTTCAAGGTCCAGCCCCGTCTCGTAGCCGTGATCGGCCAGCAACCGGGCGACGGCCTCGGTCGCCACGTTGCCCTTGGCGCCGGGCGCATAGGGGCAGCCGCCGAGACCGCCGACAGCTGCATCGAACGTCCGCAGCCCCTTGTCGAGGCTGACTTCGATATTGGCGAGCGCGTTGCCGCGCGTGTCGTGATAATGGCCGGCGAGGCGATGGGCGGGCACCTTTGCCAGAACCGCATCCAGCATCCGGCCGATGCTCTCCGGCGTGCCAGCGCCGATGGTGTCACCGAGCGAGACCTCGTAGCAGCCCATGGCAATCAGCTCAGCGGCCACATGGGCGACGCTTTCGGGCGGTGTCGGGCCGTCATAGGGGCAATCGGTGACGCAGGAGACATAGCCGCGCACCGGAATGCCGTCGTCCTGCGCCTTGTCCAGCAGCGGACGGAAGCGTTCCAGGCTCTCGGCGATGGAGCAGTTGATGTTCTTCTTGGAAAAGCCCTCGGAGGCCGAACCGAACACCGCCACCTCGTCGGCGTGGGCGTTGCGCGCGGCCGTGTAGCCCTTCACGTTCGGCGTCAGCGCCGTGTAATGCACCGAGGCCTTGCGGCGGATGCCGGCCAGCACCTCCGCCGCATCGGCCATCTGCGGCACCCACTGCGGGCTGACGAAGCTGGTCACCTCGATCTTGGCGAAGCCGCAGTCGGTGAGCATGTCGACGAGGCGGATCTTGTCCCCGGTCGCGATCATGCGCTTCTCGTTCTGCAGCCCGTCGCGCGGGCCCATCTCGAACAGGGTGACGAAGCCGGTCATGGGCGCAGTTCCTTGCTTTCCTCGCTGGCGCGCTGGCGCAGCTCGCGGCGGATGACCTTGCCGGTGGTCGTCATCGGCAGGGCGTCGACGAAATCGACCTCGCGCGGATATTCATGCGCCGCGAGGCGGGTCTTGACGAACAGGGCGATGTCATCGGCCAGCGCGTCGCTGGGCTCGACCCCGGCTTTCAGCACCACATAGGCCTTCACGATCTCGGTGCGCTGCGGGTCCGGCTTGCCGACCACGCCGGCCATGGCGACGGAAGGGTGGCGCAACAGGCAATCCTCGATCTCGCCCGGGCCGATGCGGTAGCCCGACGAGGTGATGACGTCATCGTCGCGGCCGACAAAGCGCAGCCAGCCGTCGGCATCCCGCACGCCGGTGTCGCCGGTCAGCAGCCAGTTGCCGAGGAACTTCGCCTTCGTCGCCGCCTCGTTGTTCCAGTAGCCGAGGAACATCACCGGATCAGGGCGCCGCACGGCGATGAGCCCCTGCTCGCCGTCAGCGGCAATCTCGCCCGCTTCTGTGACCACATTGACGTCATGGCCGGGCACCGCGCGGCCCATGATGCCGGGCCTTGCGTCCATCACGGCGGCGCAGCTGGAGACGATCATGTTGCATTCGGTCTGGCCGTAGAACTCGTTGATGGTGAGCCCGAACACTTTGCGGCCCCAGGCGATCAGCTCGGCCCCGAGCGTTTCGCCGCCCGAGGCGACGGAGCGCAGCGACAGGCTGTAGCGGCTCTCGGGGCTCTCCACCTGGCGCATCATTTTCAGCGCGGTGGGCGGCAGGAAGGCGTTGCGGATGCCCTGGGCCTGCATCAACTCGAAGGCCGCCTCGCCGGTGAACTTGCGGAAGCGGCAGGCCACGACCGGAATGCCATGATAGAGCGCCGGCATCAGCACGTCGAGCAGCCCGCCGATCCAGGCCCAGTCGGCCGGGGTCCAGAAGCGGTCGCCGGGACACGGCAGAAAATCATGGCTCATCTCCACGCCGGGCAGATGGCCGATCAGCACCCGGTGGCCGTGCAGCGCGCCCTTCGGCTGGCCGGTGGTGCCCGAGGTGTAGATGATGATCGCCGGATCGTCTGCCGCCGTGTCGACGGGCGTGAACTGGGTCTCATGACCGGTCATGGCCCGCGCCAGATCTTCGGCCCCGTCGATGGCACCGTCCATGGCCCCGTCGATGCAGAGCACGGTGGTGAGCGCCGGCAGTGCCTCGCGCAGGCGGGAGAGTTTTGCCGCCCCCGACGCATCCGTGACGACAATCTTCACCCCGGCATTGCCGAGCCGGTACTCCAGCGCTTCCTCGCCGAACAGCGTGAACAACGGGATCGTGATCGCCCCGCATTTCAGCGCGGCGATATGGGCAGCTGCCGTCTCGATGCTTTGCGGCAGCAACACGCCGACCCGGTCGCCCCGCTCCAGACCACGCGCCCGGAACAGGTTGGCGAGGCGGTTCGACAGGGCCTTCAGCTCGCCGAAGCTGACGCGCGTCGCCACGCCATCCTCGGCCACATAGGTGATCGCCTCGCGGTCCGGCTCCACATCAGCCCAGCGGTCGCAGATGGCGACGCCGATGTTGAAGCGATCCGGCACGCGCCAGCGGAACCCGTCCCGCAGCGCCTCGTAACTGTCGGCGGAGGGCAGCGCCGGGTCAGGCTGCATCGGCCGTCTCCTCGGCAAGGGCCAGCAGCAGCGTGCCGTCAGTGACCTGCTCGCCGGCGGCAACGAAGACATCGGCAATCACGCCGTCGCGCGGGGCGGTCAGCGTGTGTTCCATCTTCATCGCCTCAAGGATGACAAGCGGCTGGCCCTTGGCAACTGTCATGCCCATTTCCGCCGTCAGCACCTTGACCAGTCCCGGCATCGGCGCAACCAGCTTGTCGCCGGCCGCATCGCCCTCGTCGTCGCCGGACAGGACATCCGCCCGGATAAACTCGAAGGCCTCGCCAGCATAGAAGACAGAAATGCCCTGGCCCGTCTCGGCCAGCCGTGCCTTGTCGCGGTGGCCGCCCGTGTCGAAGCGGATCTCGCCGTCGCCCACATGGGTCAGCTCGATGTTCAGCACGTCGCCGACAAGATGCACGGCAAAGCGGCTGCGGCCAAGGCTGCGCGCCTCGATCTCGTGCCGCGTGCCCTTGTGGTCCAGCACGGCGAACTGGCGCGAGGCGCTCCAGCCGCGCCAGCCGATGAGACGGTCCCAAGGGTCCGTCCCTTCCGCCGGACGCAGGAGCCCGAGGCTCGCCAGCGCCGCCAGCGCCATCACGGTCGGCGGCGTCTCGCCTTGAGCGATCAGCGCGTCCTGGTCGCGGCCGATCAGGCCCGTGTCC
Source organism: Pannonibacter sp. (assembly GCF_051860505.1). Classification (NCBI taxonomy): domain Bacteria; kingdom Pseudomonadati; phylum Pseudomonadota; class Alphaproteobacteria; order Hyphomicrobiales; family Stappiaceae; genus Pannonibacter; species Pannonibacter sp. Next base: position 60,340 of record NZ_JBHYDX010000022.1, read on the forward strand.
ACGTCGCCGGCGGCAAAGCCCTTGTGTCGGCACAGCGCCGCCAGGAAGGTGGCGTTGGTGACGGACCCCGCCACTTCCGTTGCCTCCAGCGCGGCCAGCAGCCGGGCGAGCGCGGTCTTGCGGTCCGGACCATGCACGATGATCTTGGCGATCATCGGGTCATAATAGGGGGTGATGCTGTCACCCTGGCGCACGCCGGAATCCACCCGGGCGATGTGAGCAGGCAGACGCAGATGGTCGAGCGTGCCCGTCGCCGGCAGGAAGCCCTTGGCGGCGTCCTCGGCATAGAGCCGCGCCTCGAAGGCCCAGCCGTTGATCGAAAGCTGGTCCTGGGTCAGCGGCAGCTTCTCGCCGCTCGCCACCTTCAGCTGCCATTCGACGAGATCCTGCCCGGTGATCGCTTCTGTGACCGGATGCTCCACCTGCAGGCGGGTGTTCATTTCCATGAAATAGAAGCGGTCTTCCGACAGCCCGTCCGACACGTCGGCAATGAACTCGATGGTGCCGGCGCCCGAATAGTTGATCGCCTTGGCCGCCCGCACGGCGGCAGCGCCCATCGCGGCGCGCATTGCCTCCGGCATGCCGGGCGCCGGGGCCTCCTCGATCACCTTCTGGTGGCGGCGCTGCAGCGAGCAGTCGCGCTCGAACAGATGCACGGCATTGCCGTGGCTGTCGCCGAAGACCTGGATCTCGATGTGGCGCGGCTTGGTCAGGTACTTCTCGATCAAGACGCAAGGGTCGCCGAAGCTCGCCTGTCCCTCGCGCTGCGCGCCTTCCAGCGCGGCGAGGAAATCGATCGGATCATCCACCCGCCGCATGCCCTTGCCGCCACCGCCGGCACGGGCCTTGATCAGCACCGGATAGCCGATCTCGTCGGCCCGCGCCTTAAGGAAAGCGGGGTCTTGGGTTTCGCCGTGATAGCCCGGCACCACCGGCACGCCGGCCTTCTGCATCAGCGCCTTGGCGGCATCCTTCAGGCCCATGGCCCGGATCGCGTCGGCGCTGGGGCCGATGAAGGTGATGCCGGCAGCCGTCAGCGCATCGACGAAGCCGGGGTTCTCGGACAGGAACCCGTAGCCCGGATGCACCGCTTCCGCCTTGCTGAGGCGGCAGATCTCGATGATCCGCTCGACCTTCAGATAGCTCTCGGCCACGGGCGCGGGGCCTAGCCGCCAGGCCTCGTCGGCCAGCGCAACGTGTTTGGAATTGGCATCCGCGTCGGAATAGACCGCAACCGTCCGGATGCCCAGCCGCCGCGCGGTTTCAATGACCCGGCACGCAATCTCGCCCCGGTTGGCGATGAGGATCTTCTTGAACATCACTGTGCCTCCCCGGCGAGATCTTCCACGAGACGGAACCGCTCGCAGACCACTTCCATCTCTGGCCAAAAGCCACCATTGCGTTCGTAATAGGCCCCGTGGTCCCGCTGCCAGCCGGCGAGATCCTCGTTTTCCCCCTCACTCAGGGCAAACTCGGCATCGACATCGCAGAAGCGGCGGATCACGACGGAAGTGGTCTCGATGACGAGAGCCGGCGTGCCGTCCCAGTTGAGGGCAATGTCCTTGCGCCCGGCCACAGGCATTGCCTCACCGCCTTCGGTAAAATCGCGCAGCGCACCGCAAGTGCCGGTCTTGCGGCCGCTGCGCACCAGCGCAATCAATTCCGCCGACAAGCGCTCGCTGTCGCCGAACTTGAAGGTTGCGGCGCCGGGATACTTGGCTTTCAGTTCATCCAGTGTCTTGGTCATGGCATCACATCCGGAACAGGCCGAAGCGGGTGTCGTCGATCGGCGCGTTGAGCGCGGCCGACAGGGACAGGGCGAGGCAGTCGCGCGTCTTGCGCGGGTCGATGATGCCGTCGTCCCACAGTCGTGCCGAGGCATAGAGCGGATGGCCCTGCGCCTCGAACTGGTCGATGACCGGCTGCTTGAAGGCCTTTTCCTCCTCCGCCGACCAGCTGCCGCCCTTGCGCTCGATGCCCTCGCGCCGGACGGTGGCCAGCACGCCGGCAGCCTGTTCTCCGCCCATCACCGAAATGCGCGAGTTCGGCCAGGTCCACAGGAAGCGCGGGGAATAGGCGCGGCCGCACATGCCGTAGTTGCCCGCGCCGAACGAACCGCCGACGAGCATGGTGATCTTCGGCACGGAGGTGGTGGCCACCGCCGTCACCAGCTTGGCGCCGTCCTTGGCGATGCCGCCGCTCTCGTATTTGCGCCCGACCATGAAGCCGGTGATGTTCTGCAGGAACACCAGCGGGATCTTGCGCTGCGAGCAGAGCTCCACGAAATGCGCGCCCTTAACCGCGCTCTCGGAGAACAGCACGCCGTTGTTGGCGATGATGCCGACCGGCATGCCGTAGATATGGGCAAAGCCGCAGACCAGCGTCGTGCCGTAGCGCGCCTTGAACTCGTCGAAGCGCGAGCCGTCGACCACGCGGGCAATGACCTCGCGGATGTCATAGGGCGTCTTCAGGTCCGCCGGCACCACGCCGAGGATTTCCTCCGGGTCGTAGAGCGGATCTTCCGGGCTTGTGAGATCGAGCTGCGCCGGCTTCAGCCGGTTGAGATTGGCGACCGCGCGGCGGGCCAGCGCCAGCGCATGGGCATCGTCGCGGGCCAGGTGATCGGCCACGCCGGAGAGGCGCGTGTGCACGTCGCCGCCACCCAGATCCTCGGCCGTCACTTCCTCGCCCGTCGCCGCCTTCACCAGCGGGGGGCCGGCGAGAAAGATCGTGCCCTGGTTCTTGACGATGATGGTCTCGTCGCTCATCGCCGGCACATAGGCGCCACCGGCGGTGCACGAGCCCATCACCACGGCGATCTGGGCAATGCCGCGCGCCGACATGTTGGCCTGGTTGAAGAAGATGCGCCCGAAGTGGTCGCGGTCGGGAAACACCTCGTCCTGGTTCGGCAGGTTGGCGCCGCCGGAGTCCACGAGATAGACGCAAGGCAGGTTGTTCTCGGCGGCGATCTCCTGCGCACGCAGGTGCTTCTTCACCGTCATCGGATAGTAGGTGCCGCCCTTCACCGTCGCGTCATTGGCGACGATCATCACCTCGCGGCCCTCGACCCGGCCGATGCCGGCGATGACGCCAGCCGAGGGAGAGGCATTGTCATACATCTCATGGGCTGCGAACAATCCGACCTCGAGGAAGGGTGAGCCCGGATCGAGCAGGCGCGACACCCGCTCGCGCGGCAGGATCTTACCCCGCGCGGTGTGGCGTTCGCGGGCGAGGGCCCCGCCGCCGTCAAAGGCGGCCTCGGCCGCGCGGCGCACCTCGGCCAGCGCGGCCTCATGGGCGGCGCGGTTCTTCTCGAAGGTCTCGCCGCGCGTGGCGACGTTCGATTTCAGAATGCCCATGGGCGGTTCGCTCCCTTGCGGTCTCAGGTGACGCTGCCGGTCACCATATTCAGATAGATGGTCTCGATGTCGGTATCGCTGAGGCGGCCACCTGGCCGGTACCAGGTGCCCAGCCCCGTCAGCATGGCAATGAGGGCGCGGGTCACCACGCGCGGCTCGCTGACCTTGAATTCGCCCGCCGCCGCCCCGCGTTCCAGGATGCGGGTCAGCACGTCCTCATAGGCGCGGCGCTGCGCCTCGACGCCGGCAAAATTCTCCGGCTCCAGGTTGCGCAACTCCATGTAGGAGATGAACACCGCGTCGGTCCGGGCCAGGTGATAGCGGATGTGGAAGCGGGTGAACCGCTCCAGCGCGGATTTCGGCGCCTCGTCCGCCGGGGCCGTGGCCGCCTCTGCCTCCCAGGCGGCCAGAAGCGCGGCCATATGGCCGGACATTAGGTCCCTTAGGAGATCCTGCTTGGTGGGGAAGTGATTGTAGAGCGCGCCGGGCTGGACACCGACCTCGGTCGCAATCTGGCGCATGGACACGGCCGCATAGCCCTGACGGGCAAACAGGCTGAGCGCGGCCGCACGCACGCGCTCCGCTGTCTCCCCGCCCTTCGCTCCGCTCGGTCGCGCCATGTTCCTTCCTCCCGGCGCTCAAATTAAATGAACGATCATTCATTTTCAAGTCCAGATATCCGGTCGGCCTTGAGCGGCGCCTGAACCATAGCCACATCTTGACGCGGTTTCTGCAAGTTGTCGCAATAGCGGTGTAGCTTGCCTTCAGAAAATGCCGGCTGGTGCTTTGCCAGCTGACGACAAGGGATCGGAACATGGACGGAAACGAGCAAAAGGGCGGACAGTCGCAGAGCTGGGCAAACGCGGAGTGGCTGGACAGCCTGGACGAAGAGCTCGAAATGGAACTCGACGACCAGCTGATGCCGCCGGAACTGGCGCGCGAACTGGCCTTCATTTCCGACATGAAGCACAAGTCGACCGTTGACCGTCAGGTTTACTTCCATGAGTTGCTGCGGCTTCAGGCCGAGCTGGTGAAGATGCAGGACTGGATCCAGCACACCGGCTTCAAATTGGTGGTGCTGTTCGAGGGCCGTGATGCCGCCGGCAAGGGCGGGGTGATCAAGCGCATCACCCAGCGCCTCAACCCGCGCGCCGCCCGCGTTGTCGCCCTGCCCGCCCCGACCGAGCGCGAGAAGAGCCAGTGGTATTTCCAGCGCTACGTCCCGCATCTGCCGGCAGCCGGCGAAATGGTGATGTTCGACCGCTCCTGGTACAACCGTTCCGGCGTCGAGCGCGTCATGGGTTTTGCCTCGCACGAGCAGGTGGAAGAATTCTATCACGACGTTCCGGAGTTCGAGCGCATGCTGGCCCGCTCCGGCATCAAGCTGGTGAAATACTGGTTCTCGATCACCGACCAGGAGCAGCAGCTGCGCTTCCTGATGCGCATCCACGATCCGCTGAAGCAGTGGAAACTGTCGCCGATGGACCTGCAGTCGCGCATCCGCTGGGAGGCCTATACCAAGGCCAAGGAAGAGACCTTCGCGCGCACCAACATTCCGGAAGCGCCGTGGTTCATTGTTGAGGGCAACGACAAGAAGGCAGCTCGCCTCAACTGCATCTCGCATCTCTTGTCGCAGGTCCCATATGAGGAAATCCCGCATGATCCGATCAAGTTGCCGGATCGCGTGTTCAACCCGGACTACGAGCGCATGACGCTGCCGGAAGAGCTGTACGTGCCGAAGCGCTATTGAGGGCATCAGCTGCAACACGTTTGGTGCCAGCCTCTGTTACAGGGGCTGGTATCTGCCTGAAAACACTGCCAACCTGTCGCTCCCACTCCGGCAAGCCGTTCGAGCCAGCTGAGGCCGTTCTGACCCTTGCTACACTTCAGCCATTTCTGAGGAGCGCACATCATGACTGAAACTGCGAAGCCTGTTCGCTGGGGCATCCTGTCCACGGCACGAATTGCGCGCGAGAAAGTCATTCCGGGGATCCAGCGCTCGAAGACCGGCACGGTTGCGGCGATTGCCTCGCGCAGTCAGGACAGCGCCGATGCGGCCGCCCGTGCGCTTGGCATTCCGGTGGCCCATGGCAGCTACGAGGCGCTGCTGGCGGATCCCTCGATTGATGCGGTCTACAATCCGCTGCCCAACCACCTGCATGTTCCGATGACCATCGCCGCCGTGAAGGCGGGAAAGCATGTCTTGTGCGAGAAGCCAATCGCCTTGTCGGCGGAAGAAGCGCGCCAATTGCTCGATCTGCCGAAGGACAAGCTGGTCGCCGAGGGCTTCATGGTGCGCTGGCATCCGCAGTGGCTGAAGGCACGCGAGATCGTGCGCTCGGGCGAACTGGGTGACCTCAGAGCGATCCAGTCCTTCTTCAGCTACTTCAATGCCGACCCCGGAAACATCCGCAACCAGGCCGACATCGGCGGCGGCGCCTTGATGGACATCGGCTGCTATCCGATGGTCGCCGGACGCTTCTTCTTCGAGGCCGAGCCGTTGCGGGTGGTTTCGCTGATCGACCGGGATCCGGCCTTCGGGACCGATCGTCTGGCGAGCGGCCTGATGGATTTCGGCAATGGCCGCAGTCTGGACTTCACGGTGGCGACCCAGTTGGCCCCCTTCCAGCGGCTGCAACTGGTCGGAACGAAAAAGCGGCTGGAAATCACCATTCCCTACAACGCGGCACAGGGCGAAGCGGTCAGCCTGCGCCTCGACGACGGGTCGAAGCTTGGCGATGCGGCAGCGCAGATACTGGAGATCGCGCCATGCGATCAATATGCAGAGCTGGTGGATGCCTTTGGCCGGGCGGTGCTGGGCGAGGTGCCCCCGCCCTATGCCGCCGAGGACGCGGTGCGAAACATGGAAATCCTCGACGCGCTGTTCCGCTCCGAGCGCGATGGTGGCTGGGCCAGCTTGTCGCCGCTCTGAAGGAGAGGGCGGACAGGGAAATGCTGAAGCGAAGGCGTGCTGTTGAACCTGCCGATGTCACCCCGGGTGTAGCGAAGTGAAAACCCGGGGCCTACTCATTCGCAAAGCGACGAATTTTTTCCGCAGTGGCACAAAACGAAGCTGAATAGCGCGCTTGTGCACAGCGTGTCTGAAAAGCTCTGCAAGCGAGTAGGCCCCGGCTCTCGCGTTGCTCGGCCGGGGTGACACGGAGTGAGCCTGTCGAGAAAGAGGTTTCCTGACGCAAAAAGCCCGGGCGAATGAATCGCCCGGGCCTTCTCTCTTTCCGTTAAGTGATCCGCCGCTCAGGCGACCAGATCGAGCCAGATCCCACCCTGAATCGCATTCGCAACCAGCGCCTTGTTCTCACCACTCTCCGAGAAGCCGAACAGCACGTCGGCACGGTTCCAGGAGCCATCCGCCAAGCGCTGCTGCCAGCCGGCAAGACCACCAGCATCGGCGTCACGCGCCAGAACGTTCTGGTAGAGCGCGTTGATGAAAGTAGTGTCGGTTGTATTCTGGCCGTAGCGCTGGACGAACTCGGCCGAGCCGATGAAGGCAGACGACATGGTCTTGATGCCAAGGCCGTTGTCGACGAGATTCAGGTTGTGCGTCAGGCCAGGCTTGTCCGGGGTGCGGGCAAAGGCTGCCTGATAGAGGCGATAGACCTGACCGGCGGACCCGCCATCGGTGTCAAAGGCCAGAACACCGTTGGTGAAATGCAAGCGCTCGACATTGGTCAGCGTGTCTGTGCCGAGGCCAGCATTGTTCGCATTCACGACGATGGCGCTTGGGCCGCGTTCGATCTGGACGCTTTCGCGAGTGGTTTGATACTGGGCGATGTCGAGACCACCCATGCCATCGATGAAGTCATCGCCGGCGTTGCCGATGAAGACGTTATGGGCCTCGTTGCCGATCAGGCGGTCATTGCCGCTGCCGCCAATGGCCTTTTCGACGGTGACGCCGTTGGCAATGGTGAAGCCGCCCTTGACGCCCTTGACCCAGGACACATAGCCGCCGGCATTCTCGCCGGTCAGCGGTGCGGCGCGCAGGTCGATGGTGGCATCGCCCGTGGCGCCATTGGCCGAGATGGTGTCCATGCCGGCCGTATCCCAGATCGAGCGCCAGCTCACTCCGAGACCATTTGCCGTCGGCAGCAGGTAGGTGGAGTTTCCGGTTTCAGCGGCGCGCACGCCATAGAGAAACTGGGCCGCCGCGATATCGAAGGCCATGGCCGAAGAGGCGGTGCCGAAGGTCGGGCTGGTCACCGGCTCGCCCGTCCAGCCTGAGACGTAGGACATCACGGTGTAGATGACCTGGTTCTGGCCGTTGGTGCCGGTGTTGTCATCCGCGCCATCCGGAACGCCCGGGAACAGAGTGCCGTCATGTGGATGGTAGACGCCGAGCGTGTGACCGATCTCATGCACGACCGTGTGATAGCTGTCCCCACCTTCGGCGAAATTTTCGAAGTTGGCACCGCGGACCGAGTACTCAATCGTTATCGGATTCTCACCACCGGAGGGAGCAGTCGTCTGGCCGAGAATTGTATCCTTGCCGTCAATGGTCGTGCGCAGGATCGAGATGATCTGCGCTTCGGCCTTGTTGGTGGTCAGGACGAAATCGATGTTGGCAACGCGCGACCATTCATTGAAGCCGGCCATGTTCCGCTGGATTTCAGTCTGGGTCCAGGCGCGGATGCCGGCATCATCAAAATAGACCTTGAGCGGCGCGGAATTGTCCCAGCGAACCGGATTGGGCAGCTCGGGCTCTGTCAGCAGGCCTGCAACATAAGGATTGGTCGGGATCTGACCGACGGTAATAAAAGTCGACATATGTGGTCTCCACAAGGGCACATATGAGGAATCTCACGCCGCCGCCGCATTCGCAAGGAGGGGGGAATGGCAATAACTGGGTGCTTCTTTTGACGCCACGCGCCAGAGATTGGCAGGAGGCATCCGGGTCCGATCATAGGACGTAGCGAGCCTGGCCCGCTTGGCGTCAGCCGAGCGCCGTCGTACCGCTGTCGAAGGCGGCCTGGCTTCGCAACATTCGCTTCACCGGTGACCAAAAGCCCTGATCAGGACAGACCGCATCTCGGCCATGGACGGCTCGGGGCCTTCGGCGGTGGGCGTCATCCCGGCGTCGAAGCCTTCTGCGAGGAATCGATCGACCAGGGCCCGGTCGCGGCTGACAACGTGGATCGGGACGGAGCGGGACGCCCCTTCGCCGGTCACCAGGGCTGCGGGTTGATGATCGCCGAGGAAGATGAACACGGCATCGCCGCCGAAGCGGGCAATGTAGTCGCCGACCGTTTCGAGCGCATAGTCGACCGTCCGGACATACTGGTGGCGGACCCGCTCATGATCTGCCCAGACCACGGCCGGCGGATCGCCGCTTTCGGCCTGCGCGTTGAACACGGTGCCATCGCCGACATCTTCCCAGTTGATCAGCGTCGCAACCGGTGTCCAGGGCGCATGGCTTGAGATCAGGGCAATCTCCGCCATGACGGCACGCCCTTCCGCATGCGCCGGTCGGCGCACGAGACGGTCAAAGGCTGAAAGCGTGTACTGATCCGGCATGGTCACCCAGTTGAAGGGCTTGCCCCTGTAGCCGAGATCCTTGAAGGCGACAATCTTCTCATAGCCATAATAGGCGGCCTCCGGCCAATCCATGGTGATGGCCGGCATGACGGCCGCTGTCAGCCATCCGGCCTGGAGAAACATCCAGTTGAGGCTCACCTGCCCGCTCGCCATCAGCATGTCGTAGCGGGCCTGACTGTCGACCCAGAGCCCGGACAGGAGCGTTCCATGGGCAAGCCAGCTCAGCCCCCCCACGGTGGGCGAGCGCGTCCAGCCACTTGCCGAGGCAAACCCGGCGTCCTGCAGCCGCTGCTCGATCCCGTCAAGACGAGGCTGGATCAATCCGCCATAGCGTGGGTCGTCAATCGCGCTCCGTCCGTAAGATTCGATGAAGATCAGGATTACATCCCGGTCCCGCACACCGGCGAAGAGCTCTGTCTGTTCCGCTGGCCGGGTATCAGCCAAAAGCTCGCCCTCGAAGGCCCTGATGTCGGCAACCGAGTGGGCGACCAACGCCAGCCGGTCGCCAAGGTAGGACGCCACCCTCGCATCGGCGAGAGGCCGCATCCCGACCTGCGCATGGAGGGTCCAGAGCACGCCGCCGGCGATGAGAGCAAGCAGAAACCCGCGTGTTGCCAGCCGGCGAGCGCCTTGGGCGAACCGGGTCATCGACACACAGGCCCACCAGAAGCCGGCGACAACGGCAGCCATTGCCGCGACCACCATGACCACAGCGAGCGCCGCGCCGGGGACGCCTATGGTTCCCGACAAAAGGTTCCAGCCGTCGCCAATCAGTTTGACGTCGAGGTACGGATTGAAGCGGCGTTGGAAGATGGAAATCACACCGACATCGGCAAGTTTCAGAACCAGCAGGGCAAAGGCGCTGATCGTGGCTCCAGCGGCAAGAGCAATCGCCAGACGCGGCGGCAATACCAGCAAGCCAAGCGCAACCAGGGGAACTTCCAGCGGCAGACGCAAAAATCTGGATAGATAAAAATCCCCGGGGCTGTCCGGCATCGTACAAGCGGCAAGAGCAATACAGGTGAAGACCAGGATCGCACCCCAGGCCTTCGCCCCACTGACATGCGGATAGCTGCTGTGCAGACTGGGAACATTCATCGTGCATACCCTGCAACAGGCCGACGATCCGAACGCCGCGACCATCCCACGCCGAGAACAGAATGCGTAAACTGAGGATTATCGGGATCAGTATCGGCCTCGCCGGTCTGGTCTTTCTTGTCTGGGCCGCCGATCCGGCGGCGATCGCGGCCGCCCTTGGCAAGGTGCCAACCGGCCACATGCTCGCAGTGACGCTGCTGGTCCAGATCCAGATCGTATTGTCTGCCCTGCGCTGGCGGTTTACTGCCGGGCGGCTCGGCCAGGACTTTCCGGTGTGGATCGCAATCCGCGAGTACTATCTCAGCAGTGTCCTCAACCAGACCCTGCCCAGCGGCATCGCCGGAGACGCCACCCGGGTCTACCGGGTGCAGGATGGCACCTCGGGCGGCTGGAAGCGGGCGGCGATGGCCGTCGTCCTGGAACGCTTGTCGGGGCAATTCGCCTTTTTCGTGCTGACAGGCATCGGCCTGCTCGCCTGGCCGTTCGTGCTGCCCGTCCCCTTCGACGGGATCTCTGGCCCTGTTCTCTGGGGTGCGCTGCTGTCCAGCATTGCCCTCATCGCAGCATCGCTCCGGTTTCGTCAGGTCCTGGCAGCCTGGTTCCAAAGGCTCAGGCCAAATCTCGCCGCCGCCTTCTGGAACCAGGGCGCTCTTGCGGTCCAGGTCAGCCTCAGCGCGCTGATTGTCGGCTGCTATGTGGTGAGCTTCCTGCTGGCATCCGATGCTGTCGGTGCGCCGCTGCCCCCTGTTGCCGCCATCACGATCATTCCACTTTGCCTTCTGGCGATGCTTGTTCCCCTTGGCGTCGGTGGCTGGGGACCGCGCGAGGCCACCGCAGCCGCCTTGTGGCCGCTCGTTGGATTCACGGATGCCGAGGGGATTGCCGCAAGCCTGGTGTATGGCAGCCTCACTCTGGCCGGAACGGCCCTTCCCGGCCTTTGCGTCGCCTTCGGATTGCTGCTTCGCCGGCTGAGCCGCCGCATCTAGGTCCGCCCGCCTCATTCCGGCATCAAACGTGCGTAGATGTCGCCAGACGGGCTTTCGGGGGTCAGCCTCGCAAGTTCGTTCAGGAGGGGCCCTGCCTCCTGCCACTCCGCGTCAACGAAGCAATGGCGCTCGCCGATCACGCGATTGAAGCGATAGTTCCCAAGATGCATCAACCGCTCGATGGCGTCCCGGGCGACCCCCGGCATCGCGGGAATATACTCAAAGGCGATGAGGCCGATGGGTTGCGACAGGCCTTGCAGGATGTCGCTTTCGGCCCCCTCCACATCAATCTTGCAGAAGGCGGGCAAGCCGTATTTCGCGATCAACTTGTCCAGTTTTGTCATCGGGATGCGGACCTCACGATCCCAGACCACTGTCCGGAACCCTTCGGCGTCGCTGACGCCCTCGATGAAGCGGGGTGAAACGGTTGTCACTGTTGGATGGCGACTGGAAACATGGAGCGTGACGTCACCCTCGCTCGCTCCGACCGCTACCCGCTCAAACCCGGTCAGTTCGGCGGCGAGATGCCGGGCTATGAAATCGGCAAAGGCCGGTTGCGGCTCGACAGCCACCACCCTGGCCCCAAGCGACAGCAATGTCCGGCTGCGGCTGCCCACGTGGGCCCCGATATCGAACACAAGGTCACCTTCCCCGATCAAACCCGCATAGAAGCGTTTCAATTGCTGCCGGCGCCAGGGTTGGCCGTAGTAGATCACCAGCGAACGGGTCATGCCGATTGCAGTGTTGATGCTGCCCAATACGCTCATTTGCCTGACCTGGCGGCCGAGAGGAGATAGTGGCTGTCCACGGCAAAGGACCAGGCGAGCAGGCCCAGTGCGATGGCGGCGATCCCCGTTGAGAGGGGCGGCTCCAGCCCGGGCACCAACATCAGGCACATTGCGGCGACCTGGACAACGCAGACCAGCTTGCGCCGGAAAGACGGCGGCAAATCTCCGCGCAACCGGGGGAGAGGTACCTGCGCCAGCACAAAGCCATAGCGCATCAGACCAATCAGCAGGACCCAGATCCCGGCCTTGCCAAGAAAATACGCCGCCACGGACAGGCAAAGAATGAGAAGAGCGTCGATCTCCATGTCGAACCTGGCTCCAAGCGCAGATGAACAGCCGGAGCGGCGCGCCAAATAGCCGTCCACGCCGTCAAGGGCGAGTGCCACCAGCACCAGGCCGACAAAAGCCCAGGAAGCAAGAGAGCCTTCGGCCGCCGTTGCCGGGAAAAGCACGGCCGCTGCAATCAGGCTGACAATCGCGGCACGGATCGCAGTTACGGTGTTGGCAGCCCCGAACCGCTTGAAACCGTGGTGCCGCAGGCCAAAGATCACAAGTGAGAAGATGAACAGGAGCAAGGCGCTTGCCGCGCCAATCGTCGTCAGCCCTAGGGACAGGTGCAGTCCGACCGGCACATAGCAGATGACCGCCGCACAAAAGACCGAGCCAAGCGCGATCATCGCGCGGGCTTTCAGCTCCGGTGACGGCGTGTAGGCAGATATGGCCGCCGGCGCGGCATCAGACATCCCTGGATGCATTTCCAACCACTCTTCACCCTGGCCCCCGCTCGCGGACGCGGCATACTGATACAAGTTTGGCACCTGTAAAAAGGTAAGGCGACTAAATCGAGAGCCAAGGGTATGGTCGCCAGAAAGACGTGTTTCAACAATGCCTCAACCGGCGTGAGAGGACAAACTGACAAGAAGTTGATCCGTCCCAGGCGGTTGAGGCGTCAGCGTCGTTTTGCCAATCATGCTATCGAGGACACGCTTTCAAGGGTGACCTCAAGCGCTTCATTCTGCCTTCCGTCTCGATCTCGGCGTCCACCTGTCTCGCGGTCTCAACCTTCTCCCGCGCGACCACGCAACCTCTCCAAGGAGACTGGAATGACCCCGGACACCGGCAAGCCGCAAGCGCCCAATGCCAGTCTTGCCCACGCCCTGTGGCTTCCGTCGGCTGGCCGATGCCGCATGGGGGCGGAGACGCTTCCGCCACCGACAGACGATCAGGTGCTTGTCCGCATGCAGTACAGCGGCATCAGCCGGGGCACCGAAGATCTCGTTTTCAACGGGCGTGTCCCGCCGGCAGAATTCGAGCGCATGCGCTGCCCGCATATGGGCGGCGGCTTGCCCTTTCCGGTCAAGTACGGGTACGCGGCAGTCGGCCAGGTGGAAGCTGGCAGGGCAGACCTGATCGGCAAGATGGTATTTTGCCTGCATCCACATCAGGATCTCTTCGTCGTTGGCGGCGAGGCAGTCGTGCCGCTGCCCGATGACCTGCCACCCGCCCGTGCCATCCTGGCCGCAAACATGGAAACAGCCCTGAACATCGTCTGGGATGCCGGCATCCTGCCGGGGGACCGGGTAGCCGTCTTCGGGGCCGGCGTGGTCGGCACGCTCGTCGCCTATCTCGCCTCGCGGATTGTCGGGACGCAGATACTCTTGATCGATCGCAATCCGAAGCGGCAGGCCCTGGCAGATCACCTCGGCATCGCCTTCGCGCTGCCCCCTGCGACAGGCGGCGACCTCGACGTGCTCGTCAATGCCTCGGGCTCTGGCGAAGCTCTTGCCCAGGCGATTGAACTGGCCGGGCAGGAAGCGCGTATCATTGAAGCAAGCTGGTATGGCGACAAGCCCGTCACCCTGCCGCTCGGCGGCGCCTTCCATGCCCGGCGGCTGACAATCGCCAGTTCGCAGGTTGGTTCGGTGCCTGCCTCGCGGCGCGCACGCTGGACTTTCGCCCGCCGTCTCGCCAAGGCGCTCGAACTTCTGCGCGACGACGATCTCGACGCAATGATCAGCGCTGAAACCCGCTTTGCCGATCTTGAAACCGACTATCCCGGCATCCTTGCCAATCCCGACACCCTCTGCCATCGCATCCGTTATCGAGAGTGAGACCTCATGTTCGCAGTTGAAGTCCGAGATCACATCATGATCGCCCATAGCCTCCCGCGTCCGGTTTTCGGGCCGGCACAGGGCATGCATGGTGCCACTTTTGTCGTCGACGCCGCCTTCTTCACCAAGGACGTGGACGAGGATGGCCTGGCGGTCGATATCGGCGCAGCGACCACCGTGCTGGGCGAGGTGCTGAAGCCGCTCAATTACCAGAACCTCGATGAAGTGGCCGTTTTTACCGGCAAGATCACAACCACCGAGGTCGTGGCAAAATACATCTTTGACCAACTTGCCCAGGCCGTTATCGACAAGAAACTCGGCGAGGGCAGCCACCGCATCTGCCGTCTCAAGGTGACGCTGCACGAGTCCCATGCTGCCCGAGGCTGGTATGAGGCCGACCTTTGAGCAAAAGCGTCACCTTCGCCTATCCGGGCGACCTGAACCTCAACACCGGGGGTTACGGTTATGACCGCCGGGTGATCACGGGTCTCAGCGAGGCTGGCTGGGTCGTCTCCAGCCTTGGGCTCGGCTCCGGCTTTCCGCGTCCGTCAGATAGTGTCAAACGCGAAGCGGAGCGCCGTCTGTCAGCCTTGCCGGACGGTGCCCTCGTTGTCATCGACGGCCTTGCCTTCGGGGTGCTGGATGACTGGGCGGCACAGGAGAGGGACCGGCTGCGGATCGTCGCGCTGGTTCATCATCCGCTGGCATTCGAGACGGATCTGCCTCTCACCGAGCAGGATCGGCTGCGGAAGTGCGAAAGCCGCGCCCTCTCCTTCGCCCGCCATGTCGTGGTCACATCACCAATGACCAGGCGTGACCTTGAAGCTGCGTTTGGCGTGCCGCGCAGCCGTTTGACCGTGGCGCTTCCAGGCACGGACCCCGCCCAGGTTTCGGCTTGCAATGGCAATCCCGCGCATATTGTCTGCGTCGCGTCCCTGATCCCCCGCAAGGGACACGAAATCCTGGTTTCAGCCCTCGCCCGGATCAGCGATCTGCCCTGGCGCGCGACCATCGCCGGCAGCCCGGACCTCAGCCCGCAGACTGCAGCAGCGCTTCGCCAGCAGATCGACGGATTGGAACTGTCAGGCCGGATCGATCTGACTGGCGACTGCAGGGACGCACGGGCCCTGATGGCTACGGCCGACATTTTTGCGCTCGCCAGCCGGTTCGAGGGCTATGGCATGGTCTTTGCCGAAGCCCTGTCGCAAGGCCTGCCGATTGTCGCCTGCCAGGCTGGCGCCATTCCCGATGTTGTCCCCGCGAGCGCCGGCCTCCTGGTCCCGGTCGACGACATCGACGCCTTTGCCGGGGCCCTGCGGGCCCTGATCGTCGACAAGCCGTTGCATGCCCGGATGGCGGCTGCCGCCCGGCAGGCCGGTGCTGACCTGCCGGACTGGACAAGAACGGCCGAGACCATCTCGAACACGCTGGCAGCCTTGCAATGAGTGGCTTTGACAAGACATGGCTGGCCCTGCGGGAACCGGCAGATCAGGCAGCACGGCACCCGGGACTGGTGCAAGTCCTTGCCCGAACCCTGTCCGCGCTGCCCGATCCTCGTGTTCTGGACATCGGCTGCGGGACAGGGTCGACTTGGCGCAGCCTTGCCCGCCTGATGCCCGGCACCACCACATGGCAACTGCTGGACTATGACCCACTCCTGCTGGCGGAAGCCGAGCGTCAAATTGGCCCGAACCCCGCCGTCACCTTCCACCGGCATGACCTGAACGAAATCGGTACACTTCCTTTGACCGGGACCACAATGGTCACCGCCTCCGCCCTGTTTGACCTGTGTTCGGAGGCTTTCTGCAAGGCTCTGACGGACAGGCTCGTCGAGGCCGGCTGTGGTCTATACGCCGCGCTGAATGTCGATGGCGCGGTCAGCTGGTCGATCCCCCATCCACTCGATGCCCTGATGGTGGATCTGTTCAACCGGCACCAGCGCACGGACAAGGGATTTGGCCCGGCGCTTGGTCCAGATGCCTCCGGCTGCCTTGCCCGTCTCTTCGACGCCCAAGGTTACCATGTCAGGATCGAGCCCAGCCCCTGGCATCTGGACCAGGCTTCATCGGCCTTGCAGATGGAACTGCTGAAGGGGTTTCGCCAGCCGCTGCTTGAGGTCTCTGATGTTCCGCAAGCCACAATCGATGCGTGGCTGGCCTTCCGGTTGGCGGCAATCCATGAACCGGAAAGTTCATGCCTGCTGGGCCACACAGACGTCCTTGCCCTGCCGAGCTGATCCGCGGTCACGTTCCAGCCGGCAATCGAACAGGATGTCGCTGCCAAGGTTGTAGACATCGGTTACCGGGCGATGCGCGCCGGTCAGGCGCTCAACCGGCGGAAGGATGATGCCGCTCGGCCCGGAGCCGATGATGATCGGTGAAATCGCGACATGCAACCTGTCGACGAGCCCGGCCTCAATGAAGCGGGCAATGGTGCGTGCACCGCCTTCAACAAGAACGCGCAGGAGATTGCGCTGCGCCAGAGCGTCAAGGATATCCTGCGGGTCTAATCCGTTTGCCTTGGGCGGCAAAGAGACAACATCTGCGCCCGGAAACAGGCGACCTCGCGCCGTGCTGCTGCGGATCACAACCACTGGCGCACCGCCATCCCGAAACAGGCTTTCGCGGCCATCCAGGTCGCCATGGCAATCCACCACCACGCGGACCGGCGCCGGCCCCTTGACCATGCGGACAGACAGTTTTGGATCATCGGCCTTGACCGTCCCGACCCCGACGATCACCGCATCGACCAGGGCCCGGCAGCGGTGCAGATGGGCAAGGCCATCGCGCCCAGATACATCCCGGGCATCGCCGGCAGGCGTTGCAATGCGCCCGTCGAGCGACTGGCCGACCTGCGCCAGGACGAACTGCCCGCGCGCGCCGGCAATGGGACCATAAAGACCGAAAGCCGCGTCGACCCCCGCCAACCCCTCGTGTCCCAGCCGAAGGGCAAGAAGGCGCTCCCAGGTCGCCTCACTGATCTGCATGCTGCGCATTCCCGCCCCTAGAGCATCTTGTAAAGCGTTGTGTCCCGCCTGACCGCATGATGAACCAGCACCGCACCCAGGTGCAGCGCAAGCAGAGCCAAAAGTCCCCAGGCACTGAACCCATGGATTGCCGAGAAGATCCCTGCAATCTCAGGCGTCTTGCCGATCGGGCTCCAGACAGGAACCAGATTGAACCAGACCAGCGGAAATCCATGCGCATTCGTGGCCAGGAACCCGCTGACAGGCATCACCACGAGCAGGACATAGAGCAATCCGTGCACGAGGCCGGCAGCGGCCCGTTCGGCGGCGCGCCCCTCAGGTTGCGGCGGCCTTGCGACAAGCCGGTTGCCGATGCGCAACAACATCAGCCACAGCACCAGAAACCCCAAACTCTCGTGCAGCATGTAGAAATCCAGCTGCACCTCCTTCGCCGTGAACTGGATGACCATACCAAGCGGCCAGGTTGCCAGAACAAGCAAGGCCACGAGCCAGTGCAGGAGCCGAGATGTCGCCGGGTATCGCTCGACCCGCAGGACGAGATCAGTCGTGGCGATGGACCGGGAAAAGAAGCTCATTCCAACCCTTCGGACATGATGATCAGTTCTGCCGGGGAAGTGCCTGACGGCAAACCCAGTTCTTGTTTTCAATGTATGGCATGATCTGAAACAGGCAAGCGGGTCTGAGCTGGATCCGGCTAACCTTTCCGTGACATCCGGAGGGCTTGATTAGTCAATCCAGCCTTCGCCCTACCCGCAAGATGGCCACTGTCGGATGGATGAGCCTGCTCGACCCGATCATCGCGTATTGACTTCCGGGGCTGTCCGATGCCTCCGATAGCGAAGTCGGGGCATCCCTTGTGGCCGGTGGGCCCGCGCTCGCGCAAGGGGCGGTGAACTTCGTGGCGAGGTATGTGGTCAGGGAAAGGCTCTAAGGGAACACTCCGGGAGGGGATGACGCTTGGCTACTTCAGTGTGCAGTACGCCGGATCTCTTGGGCCAAAGCATCAACCTCTTCCAATGCGAACAGTCTACAGTCTGCTTTCAAAAACTCATCCTTCAGGCTATCTACGTAGTCCTGAGAGTGATCGCCAAACTCGCCTACGACGATCAGGCGATGATCGAGTGTTTCGGCAAGAGCTCTCCCTTCAAGCACTCGTTTCCCGGCTTCCGCAAGGCTGCGCTCCGATTGGTCAAAACGTGCTGAGTCTATCAAATTGTAAACCCCGTTTTGATAGCCGAAGTCAGCCTTGACGCTCACACCCCATTTTGGAATTTCGACAGCATGGGGGCGCACTTGGAGTAGAGAAAGAACCCCGGCATCTGCGAATGCTCGTTTCAGGCGCGTGCTTACACGTTCCTGACGCTGACTTCGTGCTTCTGCGGCTACCAGATTAGAGAAAAGTTCGTTGGCGGCTTGTACCGCGCTCTTCCCTGAAATCGGAAGCACCGGCGTAATCTGAAAAATCCCGGCACGCCTCGAATTGAAGTCCGACGCAGAGACCGAATAGTCACGCTTTCGAAACTCGAAATCGACACGCTCTGCAAAATCTTCGAGTGCCAACTTCAGAAACGCAGGACTGGCGTCCCCAAAAATTCTCTTCACTCGGCCAAAGTCAGAGCTGAACTTTCGCACAAGCAAGCCTTGCCGCTTGTCAAACACAAGCACGCCGACGTTCACGAACTCAAAACGCTCAGGGCGAGGACTAAACTGAACGATGCTGTAAGCTAGTTCGCACTCACTCATCTGCAGCCTCCCCTTGGTCAAGTTGTAGCTCATACTGATCAAATATGGCAGCAGGAAGCCAACTTCCCAACCGCTGGGCGCGCTCGTCCAAGCAGGTGGAAAGGCGCTCGCTGAGCCCAACAGTCATTCCCCAGGCGCGCGGAACTTCCTCACATACCCGGCGAAGCATCGTCCGGTCAATCCGCTCGACGGCCGCCAGGGCCGATCCGAGCGTCTTTCTGGTCAAGAAGTGATCGAACTGTCTAAATCGACCGTAAACAATTTGTTCTTCGACCCAGGCTTGACCCAGTTCATCGTCCAGGGTCGTTTCCACCAGTGCATGCGAGTGATCGATCGCCAGCAGTTGAACCATGCGCTTGTCGGGCTTGAGCAAAACATTGTCGTAGTTCACCACGTCGAACGGATAGCAATCACCATCAGCGAAGCGATCCTTGTTGCGCAGCCATGTATCAAGGACCACGAGTTTGGCTATGTCGTCAGGTTTTCTCAGTTTCTTGAGCAGCCCGGAGTTAGGCGACAGCGACGTGGCCATCTCTTCCCACCTAGAACAAAAGGCGGGGCCAGGTTGAACCTGTAGCATAGGGTGGTTCGGTAAGTTCATGGGAGGTAAGGCCATAACGGCAAAGTCTGGAGTCTTAAGACCTAGCAAGCATGCTGCACTGCAACCAACGATCTCGCAAATTAACGCGTCAGCGCCTGCAGGATTACCGAGATACTTTACAATAGCCAATCCAGCGTCAGTTGAAACCTGAAGGGGTTTGGTACTGGTCTCGAGCACTTTTACAACGCGCTGGATTTCAGTGGGCTGCCAATGGATGCCTGCAAAAACCAAATTGCCTACCTTGAAAATTGATGAACCCGGTGCCGACATCAGGCCGCTGCTTCAGGTGCTTTAAGAGCGGACGAACTCATTGTCAGGTATAGACCGAAGAAACCATGCAAATCGTTCGGCAGTCAAGGCTAGGCCTCTCATCGCTCGCTGTTGTGCAGACGGCATCCGTCGTCATGGGAAGGATTGTATCCTATCGGTTCGCACCTTCTGCGGATTTCGCGCGGCATGCGTCTTGCCGGACCACTATCGCCCTGTTTTCGCGCGTAGATTTCGTCCGATTGCTGCCTTATTGCTGACCCGCTATTGCGAACGCAAAAAGCCCCGCTGGCAAGAGCCAAGCGGGGCTTTTGATAATTTTTTATGACTTTGATTTTGGTTGCGGGGGCAGGATTTGAACCTGCGACCTTCAGGTTATGAGCCTGACGAGCTACCGGGCTGCTCCACCCCGCGTTGAGGTGTTTGGCGGTTTTTGTCCGCGGAGCTGATTGTCTTGTTGGATTGAAGAGGATTGTTTGCACTTTGCAGGCCTG
>NZ_JBHYDX010000023.1:0-78718 GCF_051860505.1 Pannonibacter sp.
GCACCGTGCCGCGAAACGCATCCATCCGCTCAAGATTGTACCAGCGGCTGTCCAAAACAGAGCCGGACAGAAAGGCGCCGACCATGTAGTGCAGCCCGGCCCAGTCGGCAGCAAGACTGCAGGCAATCAACCAGATCAGCCCGAGGATCCAGCGGTCCCGCTCTCCGGAAGCGGCTATGATCCGGCGGGCGAGCAAGGCGGCTGGAATGAACATGATCAGAAAGCCGGCCTGCCGCGTTACCCTTTCCCAGTCGAGCAGGATCAAGGCCAGAACGGCCCAGATGGCCACGTCGTCAAGGCTTGCATAGCGCAGGATGCGCTGGCCAAGGTTTGCGCGCAGGATGTTCATATTTTCCATGAACAGGACCAGGATCGGCAGCGCTGTCACGGCGCAGGCCATGCCAATGCCGAGCAGCACTTGCCAATATGCCCCGCCCGGACCAATCCAGCCGTCGGTGGTGAGCAGCACAGCTGCCGCACCGGCGCCGAGCCCGAGCGGAACGATGAGCGCGAGCAAGGCAACCGTGCCGGTTTCCCGCCGCTTGGCCCAGGCTTCATGCAGGTCGAGCTCGATGCCGGCAACCCAGACGAACATCATCACGGCCCACCAGGCGATGCCATTGAGGGCCGTGATGACTTTCTCCGTGAAGACCAGCGTGTAGACATCCGGGAGAGCTGCGCCCAACACCCCGGGGCCGAGCAGGATGCCGCCGACGATCTGCACCACGACCAGCGGCGCCCAGCTGCGCTGGCCAAGCAGACGCCAGACCAGATATGGCACGGTGAAGATCACCAGAAGGGCCATGAGAAACAGTTCGGTGATCGGGATCTGCATATGCGGCTCCGGCGATGTGAAAAGATGCCGGGCATACCGCCCGGCATAAAGTGGCAGAACAGGCCTTTGTGGATTTGCGGGCCTACCAGTTCGGGCTGAGTGCGGCCAATTGGGCACGGGCGGAGGCAAGCGAAGCGGCCGCTGCATCCGGGCCGCCCCACATGTTGCCGGCCGAGACCGCGTCTGACTGGGTGACGCCCATGAAGCCGAAAACCTGGCGCAGATAGGGCGTCAGATGGTCGAACGGTGCTGTCGGCGTGCCGGGCTGGTACTCGCCCGCGCTGGACCAGACGATCATCAGCTTCTTGTCGGCAGACAGGAGCGGACCGAAGCCGGTGGCCGGATCAAAGGAAAAGGTCTTGCCGACACGGATGATCAGATCGACATAGGACTTCAGCGTCCAGGGCAGACCGAAATTGAACATCGGGGTGGCGATGACGATATGGCTGGCCGCATGCAGGTCGGCGATGGCCTGATCCGAAGCGGCAAGGCGCTGGACCTGCTCCGGGGTGCGCTCGGCCTCCGGCGTCATGTTGGCGGCGATCCAGGCGTCGTCCGGCCCTGCGATCACCTCCCGGCCGAGGGCGCGCCGGCGCAGCTCTGCGTCCGGATTTGCTTTGTGCCAGTCGGCGATGAACCCGTCGGCAAGGGCCGCGCTGGTCGATGCGACGCGGGGCGAAAAGCTCAGGGATAGCAAAGTCTTCTTCATGGAAGTGTCCTGTCTTAAGGGAAGATTTCCGTCCGCGCGAGGGCCAGGGCGGCAGACACAGCAAGGTGGTCGGCACCCGGGCATGCAATAATCTGGACGGCACGCGGCAAGCCCTCCGGCCCGAGGAGAACCGGGGCGATGGTGGCGGGATTGCCGAGTACGTTGAACACGGCGGTTGCGCCGATGTTGAAGGGATGGCGGAAGGCATGGCCATGGTGCGGTGCTGGTCCGGGCACCGGCGGGCACAGCAGCAATGCGTCGCCCGCCAGCACGTCGGCAAGCTCCGCTGACAGGTCGAGGCCCCGGTCACGCCAGCGCCGCCAGAGCCGGGGGCCCGTCGGATCGAGCCTTGCACTCCAGGCCAGCAGCAGCGCGGCGGTGGTATGTTCGCCGCGGCCGGTCATATGGCGGAAGGACTGGCGCAGCAGCGGCAGGCGGCAGCCGTCGCCAACGAGCTGTTCCATCGTCACGTCAGCGGCGCAGCGCAGGGTGCCCATCCAGATCCAGAACGCATCCTGCAGCAGGTCGGTCCGCACGGACTGCAAACGCGCGCCTGCCGCGTGCAGCAAGCCGGCGGCCTGTTCCACGGCTGCGATCTGGGCTGGGTCCGTCCGTTCGCAGCCGCTGATGGACGGGGCGGGCAGCACATGGACGATGCGCCCCTCCAGCTGTGCCGGAGTGGGCCAAGGCAGGCTGGAGGGAAGCGGAGCCTCCATGTCCGGATGTATTCCGTCGGGACCAGCCATCACCGACAGCATCGGCCAAAGGTCGGCTGCCTCGCGGCACATCGGTCCGGGGGCAAAGAAGCGTGCCAGCGGCGCCGCAGCCGCTGCGGGGCCCCGGTCCAGCGGCACATGCCCGGTCAGGGGCACCAGTCCAGCCGTCGGTTTATGCGCATAGAGGCCGCAATAGGCGGCGGGGATGCGCACCGAGCCGCCGCCATCCGTGCCGACGGCAACACTCACTGCGCCTGCTGCCACCAGGGCCGCATCGCCGCCCGAGCTGCCACCGGGTGTGCGTCTTGCGTCCAGCGGATGAACCGCGCGTCCTGTGATGCGGTTCACCGTTTCCGGCCACAGCGCCATCTCGGCCATGCTGCCGACACCGGCAATCACGGCGCCGGCCCTCCGCAGCCGCTGGACGACGGTGCCGTCCTCGTCAGCGATCCGGGCGCGGTGACGGAGCGCGCCCATCATCCACGGCGCGCCGGCAACCTTCAGGCCTTCCTTGACCGTGATCGGCACCCCGAGCAGCGGCTGGCGGACCAATGCCTCCGTGCCAAGCGTTCGGGCTGCGGCGTCGGCGGCCCGCGCGGCGCGGCGCGCCTGATCCGGAAGAAGGCCAGCCAGCGCGCCGAGCCGGGGTCCGACGTGGCCAAGACGCTGCAACGCCTGTTCGGTAAGGTCGCTGGCGAATGTTTCCTGCAGGGCGACCGCAACCGCAAGCGGTGCGGCCGCCCCCGTCTGAGCCGCAGGAGGCAGCAAGGGACCCGGCCGACTGGATGAGCTCATGCCGCAGCGTCCGCAGCAGGTTTGCGCATCAGTTGCGAAGCATGAGCATGGGGCTGTGCAGTGACGACGTCGTCGGCTGGCAGCCGCGGCATCAACTGCCGGGCCCGCTCAGCCGCCTGCCGGCGCTGGACAAGCCGCGACTGGGCCATGCCGATGTGCTTGTTCGGCGCAAAGAGAAAGGCATAAGGCGGCGAAAAGGGGCTCTGATGGGCCGGCTTCACTGATGCAGCCCGCTCATAGGTCCAGGGCAGGAGACCGATCATCGCGGAGCGAGCCAGGTCCCCGCCGGCCAGCAGCGTCTGCCCGATGGCGAGCAGCCAGTGCTTCGGCTTGCCGAGCGGCGCCAGCAGGGCCAGCGCCTTCATCCGCAAATACGCGCGCTTGCGGAAATAGCGACTGATCAGGCGGCCACGCGGAATGTCATCCGGCCGGTAGTAGCTGAAAGGCACCGTTGTCTCGTAGAGCGCCGGTGCCCTGCGGATCAGGTCCTGCGGGTCCGTCGTCATGGCAAGGGCGTCGAGCAGCTTGGGGAACGGATAGACCGGCGGCTGCATCCCACGCTCGTAGCGGGGCAGCAGCATCGAGACCTGCTTGGCGACGCCGGCATTGAGGAATGCGCCGCTCATGTAGTTCGGCACCACGAGGTGGAAATAGCCCATGTTGGCGACGATCAGCGTCCAGGCCATCTTCACCGGGTCATTCATGACCTCGTACCAGTTGCTCCACTGGTCCTGCAGGGCGAGCTGGGCCCGCAGGTGGCCCTCCAGTGCCTCGACATAGCAAGGGGTCAGCATGCCCTTGCGGGCCTTGCGGATCATGCCGGTGATCTGCGGGATCTGATGCGCCAGATAGGCAATGCCGGCGCTGTTGGCGGGGTCGAAGGTAAAGCCGGAATCGCCCAGCAGGAACCAGCGGCCCTTGCGGTCGTAGTAGCTGCTGGCTTCATACATGTAGTTGAAGTAGCGGCTGTCATCGAGCTTGCGACCGGTCTGGATCAGCGCTTTCAGCTGTGGGTGGTCGCGTTCCAGCACCTCGCAGAGCCGTTCAAAGCCCATGCGCTTCTCGCCCATCACTTCCGGCCGGTAGGTGATGCCGAAGCTCACCATGTCCTCGCCGGTGTCGCTGCGCATCGGGATGATCCAGATCCAGTAGCCCTGACCGTAGAAGTGATGCGTGACGTAGTAGGAGTCGAAGCAGTGCTGCTTCAGCTTGGCCAGTCGCAAGCCGTCGAGAATGCGCCGGTCGAAGCCCTGCAATCGGAACCAGTAGCTGCAGCGCTGGTAAGGCGGGTCCTGGTGCAGGCCGAACTGCTTGGTCAGGACACGCATGCGTCCCGAGCAGTCGATGACATGATCGGCTTCGATCTGCCGGGTCGAGCCATCGGCAAGCTGGACGTTGACCTGTTGCGGCGCTCCGGGCTGCTCGGACAGATCAACCCCGTGGACGCGGCCGGTGACACGGGTGACCAGCGGGTCGATCCTGGCGTCCAGTTCGGCATCAAAGCTGTGCCGGTTGAGATTGTAGGAGGGCAGGCGGATGATCCCGGGGGCCTCGTGCTGGATGTAGTCCGGTGTATCGGGCCCCTCGCCGGGTGGCAGGCGGAAGTAGTAGGTCAGGCCATATTTGTGCAGGTGATCTTCCTCGAGATGTTCCCCGAGGCCGAGTGCCTTCATGAACTGGGCCGTCACCTCGACGGTGGACTCGCCCACAACCGGCAGCCCTTCGGCCTCCGGGTCGATCACGGTAATGTCCGCGTCGGCCATGTCGCGGGCAAGGTACAGGGCTGCCATCTTGCCGGCGAGGCCACGGCCGATGATCGCGATACGGGTCATGCGAGGGTCTCCTGCAGAAGGGGGGCAAGGGCATCGGGTTCGGCGCGGCGGCGGTAGCGTCCGGGCGAGATGAGGCCGTCCGGGTCGATTGCGTTTTGGACCTTTTCGGCCATCTGCCAGTAGGCATCGTTCCCGGCGGTGGCCTCATCCATGAGGCCGCTGTGGAAGCGGTAGGGGGGAAACCCGAGCCGGCGGCCTTCGGCAATGAGCGCGCGCAGGCACGCCAGAGCCCTGTCGCTGTTCTCCCGGTCGCGCGGAAACAGCAGCGGCACCGTGCTGTCGAAGGCGGAAGCGGACAGGGTGGAAAAGGTGATCGGGGCGGCAAAACCATGGGCGTTGCAGATCTTGCTGACCATTTCGATGTAGCGCCGGGCGGCATTTCCCTCGATCGGAACGATCGGGGCGTACCACAAGAGGCCGCAACCATCGCGGGCCGGGTCCCGTCCGCTGTGCGGCATCGCCGCCGGCGCACCGCCATAGGCGAGCGCCAGGGCAAACTCGCCCGGGTGGCCTGCCAGCATGCGATAGGCAGCGCTGACGGGAGCAACGAGCGGGGCCAGAGATCGGCCGACAAGCGGCAGACGGGCAAGCGTCTCGGCAAGACGCAGGCGCGCGCCGTTGACGAAGGCCATCCGCGCGGCAACGGGCCTCAGCGCCCGGCGCAACACCTTGCGGCCGGCGCGCACGACAGAAGGGTCACCATAGACGACGCCGGTTCCGATCCAGGGCGCGCCTTTCAGGGCGGCATCTCCGGCGAGCGCACCGACCCTGGCCGCATTCATCAGGTTGATGCCGCCGATGGTAAGCCCGCTTCGGGTCAGGATCCTGCGCATGGTGTCGATGGTGCGCTCCAGATCGGCGTCGGCCTTGAGCCAGAACACGAACATCTCGACCGCCGCTGGCCGCGGCATGAGCTGCAATGTCAGGCTGGTGACGACGGCGCCGCCATTTTGGCTGAACAGCCCGTCGAGATAGGGCCCGCTCCCCCAGCGGTAGACGGCAGGCGAGGACTGCTCCGGGGAGGCTCTGAGAAACGGCGAGCGATACAGCGACCCGTCGGCAAGAACGGCGGTCAGCCCGAGCACGGCCTGAAAGTGGTCGGCAACCGGCGTCATGCCATAGCCACGTTCCAGCGCGTTGCCGACGAGGCTGCAGGCGGGGCCTGCACCGGTGGTCGGCACCATGAAATCCGCCTGCTGCTCGGCCAGAAAGGCCTCGAGCTGGCCCTGGGTGACGCCAGGCTCAACGGTGATCATGCCGAGGTCGGGATCAAAGTCGAGAATGCGTGCCATGCCGCTCAGGTCGAACAGCACCCGTGTTTCAGGGCTGGCGGCACGCGCGGTGCCATAACCCCAGTTGTGCCCGCTTGAGATCGGATGAATGCTCAAGCCTTCGCGCCGGGCCAGATCCAGCGCCGCCCGGATCTCGCCCTCGGTCTCAAGCTGCAGGACGAGAGGGGCTGCGGCAGGGCGCGCCCACTCCAGCGTGTCGTGACCGCGCGCGTCGGCACTGGCGGCATCGCCCAGACGGCCAGCTGTTCCGCTGGCGTGCACCGCCAGGCAAAACCGCTCCAGGGCCGTATCTGGCGATGGCAAGGGCCGCATCACAGCGGGAAGCCCAGACCGCCCAGCCGCAGGAACAGCCGCATCTGCGACAGCTCGGCACGGCGGTGCGCCGACAGCTGGCGCTGGGCGCGCGAAAAGGCATTGACCGCGCGCTGGCCCGCCGGACGGGTCGCCGGGGTGCAGGCAACCATCAGGAGCGGCGCGATCACGCTGCGATGCAGGGTGACGTCCATGCGGCCAAGGCGCAGGATTTCCTGGTCGAAGTCTTCCGGGGTGAAGGCGGCATAGAGGCTGGCGCGATAGTCCTGGCTGAGCGCGGGCGTCTCCGTGCGGGCGACCTTGCCGACGAAGATCTCGACTGCCTGACGGGAGCGCAGCCGTCCGAAGTCCATCAGATAGAGATGTCCGGCCGGCTTCAGAACGCGGCTGATCGCCTGGAAACACCGGGTCAGGCTGTCACGATCGGGCAGGTGGTGCAGCGCCATCGAGGACATGACGGCGTCGGCTTCATGCAGGCCAAAGTCGTCAAGGCGCGAGAAATCCGCTTCAAGATAGGTGACATTGCGCAAGCCGAGCAGCTCCGCCTGCTCACGCGCTGTGGCGAGCATCACGGGAGCCAGATCGATCCCGATGAAAGAAACATCCGGATTCCAGCTGGCAATCAGGTTCAAAAGGCGGCCTGATCCGCAGCCAAGGTCGATCACCCTGTTTCCCGGCGAAACGCGGGCGGAGACCTGCAAGGCGTTGTAAAGATACGGCCCGAACAGGGCGCCGCCTTCCTCGCCGCAGCTGGAATAGTCCTCCACCGTCTGCACGCCGTTCATGACCAGCTCGGTCTCCGGCGTGCGTGGCAACTGTTGGCGCGTGGTCATCTCGTGAAAGACGGCAAGGGGAAGGTCGAGTGTCATGCGGCACCGTCCAGGGTCAGGGAAAGGTCAGGGAAATGGCGGCGCAGGGCTGCCGCCTCGCGGTCCTCCATGGCCGTCGGACACAACGAAAACCGCCGCATCAGGCCACTGACCGCGCGGTCTTCCAGGGGGCCAGAGATGGCGACCGGCCGGCGAAAATCGGGATGTGCGGAGAAGTCGAAGCGGTCCGACGGCGCGCAGAAGAAGTCGTAGAAATCGAGCCCGGATCGCGCGTCGACGACCTGCCCGCGGTAGATGCGGTGAAAGCGCATCTGGACGCCGGGAATGTCGAGGCGCATGGGAAGGGACGCAGCCCCGCGCAGGCCCTCGTAAGTCTGCACGGGCCCGAGCGCACGGAACAGCAGGAGGTTCCTGTAGAAGAACCGGGCCGAGGGATGCACCGCGATCATGAGGTCATCGACATGCCGCCAGTATCGGGCCCAGCGGTACATCATGTTGTAAAGCATGATGGACAGGCCGGTCCGGCGCTGATCCGCGCGCACCGCGAGCGCCCCCACTTCCGCCACCTTGCGGAAGAGCTGGCGCACGCCGGCGACTTCCCTTGCGTGAACCTTCTCCATGGGAAGGCCGAGATCGGAATCCTCGATCAGCGAGAGCGTGGCGACAACCTGGTCGCCCTTTTTGGCGATAAAGGTCGTGGTCGATGGAAGCAGGCTGATGACCTGCAAGCGCATCTGACCTTTGGCAACGATGCCGCGCCGCACATAACTGTCCTCGAGCAGGGCAAAGGCCCCGGCCATCTCTTCTTCGGTCGAGACGATCTTGAAGGTCACATCCGGAAAGGAAATGTCGCTCGTACGGATGCGTCGCACTGCAAATAAACGCATAAGTTGTGGAGGCAGCAATGCGAAATGAGCATTCTTGAAGCGGCCGAGCCGGTCTTTCATGGCTTGTCTCCAACCACTATTTCAATGAGCGCAAGGCCCGAGTGGTGATCCGCCGCGTCGGCGGGCAATCGTTGGTGTCTGTGAGCCAGCGCCGGCACAGGGCCCTGACCCAGTCGGGTTGGTCCTTGGCGGCGTCGTTCAGCCAGTTGGCGACGGAATCCTGGGCGTATTTCTCGCTCTCGCGCCGCATCGGCTCCAGAAGCGGCAACCCTTTGGCCGGGTCCTCGCGCAGGGCGGAAATATGCTTGCACCAGACGCCGCGTGGCCGCAGCGCCTCTACGGCAAAGCGCCGGATGTTGACATCCGGATCGCCGGTCCATGGTGTGAGCGCGGCAATCGACTGGTCGAGATCGCGCACCAGCCGCGGCCGAACCGCCAGCCAGGCCCATTCCCGGACACCGAAATGCCCGTCCGCTGCAAAGGGACGGACCATTGCCAGCACGTCGGCGACAGGGGCTTCCTCATGCAGCCTTGCCAGGCCAAACAGGGCGAGCCCACGGACGGTATCGCTCCGATGGTCGATCCAGGCGGAGAGAACCTCGGCGCCGCAGTGATCGAGCAACGCGCCGCCACACAATGCCATGCGCCGGGAAATGCCTTCCTTTTCAAAAGCTGCCAGCCCGGCGCCAGGGGCGAGCGTTTCCATCAGCATGCGGAAGTCGATCGCCAGGATTTCGGCAAGATTGGACGAGGCAATGTCGCCGCGCGACAGGGCCGCCTTGCGGTCTTCGTCGATAGCCGCAGCCATGTCAGCCAACCCAGCTGCTGCTGAGATCAAGGTCCGTGCTGGCGACGCCGACAAGGCGCAGGCTGCCGTCCGACCAGGCAATCAACGTGTCGCGGCCATCGATGCGGATGTCCACCGGGCCCACATCGAAGGCGAGGGTGTCCCGGCGCAGGTCAAACCCCATCAGCTGGTCATGGCCGCCGCTGCCCGCACCGAAGCGGAACACGTCACGGCCGCTCCCGGCATAATAAACATCATCACCGGCACCGCCGTTGACCACGTAGCCGGCGTTGCCGAGGAAGACGGTGTCATTGCCACTGCCTGTGTCGATCACGCCGAAAACCTGAGCGCCCTTGTCGATGCGGATCACGTCGTTGCCCGCACCCGTCAGGATGTCGCCGAAGATCTTGGTTCCGCTTCTCACCAGAATGCTGTCGCTGCTTGCCCCCGTCGAGATGGCTGCACCGCTGCCGCCCTTGACCACGCCAGCGACGTCGATGGCAGTGGTCGCGAAATCGCCCGTGACGATGATCCCGCCGGTCCCGCCCTCCAGAACGCCCCGCTGGTGAATGATCGCCTGGCCGATCCCGTCACTGCCGTCGATGTCGCGGACATTGAGGCCGATGCCGCCCGCGTCGATGCGGCCGGTGTTGCGGATCGCGATGGTTCCTTGCGCTTCCGCGCGGATGCCGTCGCCGCTGGTGCAAAGGGAGCCGCTGTTGGTGATCGTGACATTCGAGCCTGCCAAGGCCGCAACACGGTCGCCGGAAAAGGTGAGGTCGACGCGGGCTGTCGCCAGAATGCCGTCAACATGATCGCCGCCCGTCATCACGCTCGCCGTGTTGGTGACGAAGCTGTTCTCGCGCCCCTCGACCATGATGGCGCACTCGCCGCCGCCAGCCTCGATCCGCCCGCTGGTGACGGAATGGGCATCGCTGGAGGCTGCCTGGGTGCGCAGGGCAAATCCTCTTTCTGAAACCATTCGGCCCGATGCGGTGACATAGGCATCAGCAAGGGCGGAAAAGGCGCCAATCGTCCCTCCTCCTTCGATCTGAGCATGGACCGAGCCTGAGAAGGTGACGCGGGCATCGCCGATGACGGAGCCAGCGGCAATGAGCTCATCCACCGGTCCGCTCGGTTGTGGCTTGCCGGGCGGTACCGGCACGGGCAGGGTGACAACAGCTCCGGCGCGGGCCGTGCTGCTGATCGTGCCAGTGACGTTCACGGTTGCGCTTTCGAAGGAAACGGCGGCAACGGCGAGGGCGGCGGGGGCATCAATCGACATGCTGCCGCGAAAGATGAGGGTCGTGGCGGTTTCATAGGTTCCGCCGAATCCCCAGACCAGAGAATTCGACTTGTAGTTGAAATTTCCGGTGCGATAATAGGTGGTCATTGGCGTCACTGACCTTAAAAATAATGGCTACACTATCCGTTCCTATTACCGATCCGTTAATCCGTCAAGCGAGCGACGGCGTTGCAGGCGGCACTGCTGTCGCGGTTGAAAGTTCAGACTCTGGATCGGTGATGATAAAATTGGATCATGTGTCCGAAGTATATATTCAAGATCAAAAAAAAATTAATAGAAGCAGTCTGTATGAAGTTCATTTTAAAGCAATATAATTTTTTTGATATATTTAGCGTGCTTATTTTACTTTTGAATATTTGGTAATTTAATGGAGGTAGCTGAGGGCAATTGACTTTTAAACAGTGTGGAAGCGCGTGAAAAAATTCTGACATCGCTTTCCCTGTTTAGGCTCGGTTGAAATGAAATTTCAGGTTGTAATTGCCTGTTTAACCATCAATCCCTGTTAAAATTGCCACAGCTGTTGGATATCGGTCTCAGCTGGTAATGTCCCGACCCAGGTGTTTTCGTATTCAGGAAGGGCAAAACTCAATGGTTGCAAAGGACGCGTCGACAGGCGGGGTTGATCAGCGCTTTTCGGTCGCAGTACATGCCATGTGCGTCCTGACTTTCCGCTCGCCTGACCTGTCCAATGCAGTTTTTGTCGGTGATAATATTTCGGTCAATCCGCTCATCGTGAAGCGGATCATCGGATCGATGGTGAAGGCCGGTCTTGCCGAAGCCGTTCTGGGCGCGCGCGGTGGCTATCGACTTGCCCGCCCGGCTGATCAGGTGACGCTCTGGGACATCTATTTCGCGGTGCAGGGGTCCGGGCCGTTCCGCAAGCGCCACGGAATGCCGGAATCCAACTGTGACGAGGGCCGGGCCATCGACCGTGTTGTTTATGACCTTTACACCGATCTTGATCTTGTCGTCGAGACGCGGCTGAAACAGGTTACCCTGGCGCATATCCTGCAATGCGCCATGAAGGGCGGGCGCCTCCAACTCGCCTGACCCCGGAGGCTGCCAGTCTGTCGCCGACCCTGAAGGTTTTGCCGTCCTGCGCGCTGGGGAGGGCGGCGGGTTCGCAGTGCTCCTGCGCTCGGTCTTCAATCCGAGGCTCACGGCGCGCCGGATTGCCAGCCGCAAGGCTGTTCGGGTGCAGTCTTGTCAGCTCTCGGATTGCAGGTTGAGCCTCGGGTTCCAAAACGCATGAATGCGGGATCAAGCCGTGTCATGCCGTTTCGGCGGCGGGCCGCATTGAAGCAGGCTGGCAGCTTTTCCCTGTCCGGTTTCGGCAGACGGCGACGCCGGAACCCGCCTTTGCCTGCACATGCGGGGCCATCGCGGTCAGACCGCGCGAACCTCAAGCGTGCCCGCAAACCCCGGCCGGTTCGCGCTTGCATCAGCCCTTTGAAAACTCAGAAGGATTTCAAACCCGCCCTGCGTATGATCACGCCGCAGGCAGCGCCAGCGCGACCGTTCGCGCATGCGTCCCGATTTGCATTTGCCGTGCAACCTGTTACGACCACACCGTCGCCCCCTCACAGGGGCGCGGATCGAAACTGCACCAGTCTGAGAGCCGTAACGGCTACGAAGAGTCGCCCCCTCACAGGGGCGCGGATCGAAACCTTTATCTTAGGATAGCCGTTGACTCATCCCACCAGGTCGCCCCCTCACAGGGGCGCGGATCGAAACTTCTGAAGACACAACATTACTTGATCCGGCTGAAGGTCGCCCCCTCACAGGGGCGCGGATCGAAACCGTCATCGCGGCGCGGCTCTGGTCCCGCTCGACGTTGTCGCCCCCTCACAGGGGCGCGGATCGAAACGCTTACAAGACCTGCCGTGACTGAAATGCGCGCTGTCGCCCCCTCACAGGGGCGCGGATCGAAACGGCTTCTCGGGCATCTATGACCCGGACGAAGTGGGTCGCCCCCTCACAGGGGCGCGGATCGAAACGCCGGGAAATGGACGAGCTGCGCAAGCATGTCACGGTCGCCCCCTCACAGGGGCGCGGATCGAAACGAGGGCAAGCCGTTCCGGCTGCATCCGAGCCAACAGTCGCCCCCTCACAGGGGCGCGGATCGAAACATGGTCAACGCTCTGGTAGAGGCTGATCCGGGAGTCGCCCCCTCACAGGGGCGCGGATCGAAACTCGCTCTCGATCCAGCCGCCGACAGTTCCCTCCTGTCGCCCCCTCACAGGGGCGCGGATCGAAACCCTATTGCCCCGAGACATCACCCGCTGATAGGTAGTCGCCCCCTCACAGGGGCGCGGATCGAAACCGTGCCTCGGGCGACAGTGGTCATCACCTCACCGTCGCCCCCTCACAGGGGCGCGGATCGAAACATCGCTGCTCACGGGGCCGCACACAATTGACGTGAGTCGCCCCCTCACAGGGGCGCGGATCGAAACGTGTCTCCCGCACTGTCATCACGGAGATGAAGCAGTCGCCCCCTCACAGGGGCGCGGATCGAAACTGTCTAAAAATTGAACTTCATCAATCAATAGGTGTCGCCCCCTCACAGGGGCGCGGATCGAAACACCCCGTTCGGGGCGCGGAGCCTTTTGACGCTGGTCGCCCCCTCACAGGGGCGCGGATCGAAACTCTCTCAAGCCCGGAATGACCGGGACCAACTGGACCGTCGCCCCCTCACAGGGGCGCGGATCGAAACTGCTCGAGCACCAGGACATCACCAGCCGTGCGCGTCGCCCCCTCACAGGGGCGCGGATCGAAACCAGTGCCCCGGATGCGGGCTCGCCGACATAGGCCCGGTCGCCCCCTCACAGGGGCGCGGATCGAAACGAGCCGTGTCGGCGCGGGCGCGGACGTCAAGGTCTGTCGCCCCCTCACAGGGGCGCGGATCGAAACCTGGCACGCCAGTAGGCTTGGGCACCCCACCGGCCCGTCGCCCCCTCACAGGGGCGCGGATCGAAACATCACATCCCGACAGACGACGTGTCCGCCGCCGAGTCGCCCCCTCACAGGGGCGCGGATCGAAACAGGTCGAGAGCGGCGGCAAAATCTATGCCGAGGTCGTCGCCCCCTCACAGGGGCGCGGATCGAAACCAAAATGGGCTGGGCAAGGGCGATCATCGTTGCGTCGCCCCCTCACAGGGGCGCGGATCGAAACAGTAACAACCGCCCCATTGGTGGTTCCGATGAGATCGTCGCCCCCTCACAGGGGCGCGGATCGAAACCGCTGTCCGTGTAAAATTCCTCCCCGTGCTGGTCGTCGCCCCCTCACAGGGGCGCGGATCGAAACGCATTGGAAGAAACAACAAGGGGCATGGCATGTTGTCGCCCCCTCACAGGGGCGCGGATCGAAACACCAACACCACGACCACCGGCCTTGTCCGCATCGGTCGCCCCCTCACAGGGGCGCGGATCGAAACGGCAGCGGCCATTGATGATGGTTGCAGACAGTCGGTCGCCCCCTCACAGGGGCGCGGATCGAAACAATGATGCCGCGGACTGTTGCCGACACCTGGGCGTCGCCCCCTCACAGGGGCGCGGATCGAAACCATCGGTGGCCGATCAGACACGCGCAACGTGGTGGTCGCCCCCTCACAGGGGCGCGGATCGAAACCGTTGCTGTGCTGACAACCGGCTTCAACGCGCCACGTCGCCCCCTCACAGGGGCGCGGATCGAAACGAAGTCAGGGGCAGCTTGCCAAGCTCCTAGGCGTGTCGCCCCCTCACAGGGGCGCGGATCGAAACATGCCTGCTACATCCTGCCAGGCTGTCGCGGTGGTCGCCCCCTCACAGGGGCGCGGATCGAAACGGTGCCCCACCGGTGATCCACTTGCTCGCAAATGGTCGCCCCCTCACAGGGGCGCGGATCGAAACCGCGACAATGACTGGGACAACCCCCAGGCGCTGGGTCGCCCCCTCACAGGGGCGCGGATCGAAACATCGCGCCGAACGGCAAGTTTGATGACGGCCGGATGTCGCCTCCGCACTGGCGCGCGGTTTGACGCGCGGAGTGAAAGGGCAGCGCCAGTGATCACGGCCGATTGCGGCTGGCGGAAATCAGAGATGCGTCCGACGCGCCTTCTGAGGCGGCGCGCAGGGAGCTAGGGTTGCAACCAGTGAGTTCCATGGATGGACCCTGGTTTTGACCCAAGCTGCGAATGCGCCTGATACCAATGCGCCCGATGCCCGTGAGACGCCCGCTGACGGCCCTGTCACCACAGGCGAAGGTGCGGCCCCGAACTACATCCTGCCGCTGGTGGCGCTTGCCCTGTCCGTTCTCTTGTCCTCGCTCGGCATCAGCAGTCCGAATGTCGCGTTGCCGGAGTTGGCGGTTGCCTTCTCGGCGAAGCTTCAGGCGGTGCAATGGGTGATCATCGCCTATCTTCTTGCCGTCACGGTGCTGATCGTCAGCGCTGGACGGCTGGGTGATCTTTATGGTCACCGCCGGGTGCTGGTTGGCGGACTGGTGGTGTTCTCGCTGGCCTCGCTCGTCTGCGGCCTTGCGCCGAACCTTCCCGTTCTGATTGGTGCGCGGGCGCTGCAGGGAGCCGGGGCGTCGGTGCTGATGGCGCTCACCGTCGCGATGGTGCGCGACACGGTGCCGAAGGACAAGACGGGCAGTGCCATGGGACTGCTCGGCACCATGTCGGCGATCGGAACGGCGCTCGGGCCTTCGCTGGGCGGCCTGCTGGTCGCCGGGCCCGGCTGGCCGGCAATCTTCCTTGTCATGGTGCCTCTGGGGGGGCTGGCGGCGCTGCTGGCCTTGCGGTTCCTTCCCGCCGATCGTCCGCGCGAGGCCGGCGAGGGCTTCGATCCGCTCGGCACGCTGCTCCTCGCCCTGGCCCTTGGTGCCTATGCGCTTGCCGTGACGGGCGGCGGCGGTGCGCTCACCGGGCTCACGCCGGCGCTGATCCTGGTGGCCGTCGTTGGCTTCGGGCTGTTTCTTTTTGCAGAGACGGCGGTGCGCTCGCCGCTGGTGTCGCTGCCGGCCCTGCGTGAACCGCGCCTTGCGGCCAGCCTGGTCATGAACATCCTCGTCTCCACGGTGATGATGGCGACGCTGGTGGTCGGCCCGTTCTTTCTCGCCATTGGCCTTGGCCTGTCGGTTGCCGCTGTGGGGCTGGTTCTGTCGGTCGGCCCGCTGGTCTCCACCCTCAGTGGCATTCCGGCCGGGCGGATCGTCGACCGGTTCGGGGCCAATGCAATTGTCGTGGCCGGTCTAGTCCAGATGATGGTGGGGGCGCTGGCGCTTGCCTTTGCGCCGGTCGCCTTCGGGCTGCCCGGCTATGTGGTCGCCATCGCGCTGCTGACCCCGGGCTATCAGCTGTTCCAGGCGGCGAACAACACGGCCGTGATGATGAATGTCGAGGCCGGCCGACGCGGCGTCATCTCCGGACTGCTCAGCCTGTCGCGCAACCTTGGCCTCATCACGGGCGCTTCGCTAATGGGAGTGGTTTTTGCCCTCGCCGTCGGAACGCCGGATGTGGCCGCCGCCACGCCCGATGCCGCCGGTTTCGGCCTCACCGTTACATTCTGCGTGGCGGCCGTGATGGTGCTTCTGGCGATTGTGGCCGCAGTGGCTGGCGGCCTTGCGGGGCGGCCGAGGCGCGGGGCCATCCAACCCAAGGCTGGTGGGTAAAGGTGTTTTGTCCAGCCTCACACAAAGCGGGAGCCACGCATGACGAAACTGGTCCTTTCGGAAAAGCAGGGGCTGCATGAGCAGTTCGGCGAAGACGCAGAAATCGGCGGTGATCACTACCGGGCCTGGGTTGGCCCCCCGAACTACTACGACCTGATCGGCGTCACCCAGTTCAACCTTCTGACGCTGATGGGCATGCGCGAGACCAACACGCTGCTGGACATCGGCTGCGGCTCGCTGCGCGGCGGCCGTTTCGCGATCATGTACCTGCGTCCCGGCAAGTACTTCGGCATCGATCCGGAGGACTGGGCGGTTCAGGATGGCCTGCAGAGCCATTTCGGCGAGGAGTTTGCCAATCGCAAGCGCCCGACCTTCATCAAGAACAGCGACTTCGAGTTCACCCGGTTCGAGCGCAAGTTCGACTTCCTGATGGCCCATTCCATCTTCACCCACGCGCCCACCTGGCAGATCAAGCTCTGCCTTCAGGAGGCGGCCAAGGTGATGGTGCCGCAGTCGATCTTCCTCGCCACCTTCTTCGAAAGCCTGGATGGAACCGACTACACCGGCAACGACTGGCTCTATCCGGATATCGTTCGCTACCGCAAGGAAACGATCAGCGCGATTGCCGACGAGGCGGGCGTCGAATGCCAGCATTTCGACTGGCCGCATCCATTCAACCAGAAATGGATCGCGGTGACGCAGAAGGGCAGCCGCCCGGATATCGCCAAGCTGCTCGGCGGCTGGATCTATTCCTACGAGGCAACGCTGGAACGCCGCGCCACCAACACCACCTGGCCGACCTCCGCCACCGACAAGGCCTGATCGTGTATTCGCGGGGCCGGCGGCTTGTCCTGCCGGCCCCCAAGCTCCGACACCGCCGAAAGCCATCCGAGGATCTGTCGTCATGGACAAGCTGAAACCTGCTGAACCCGCAAAGCCGCGCATTCTTGTCGGCGTCACCGGATCGGTCGATGCAATGCTCTTGCCGCATTACATCCGGCGTATCCGCCAGTTGATGGATTGCAGCATGAGCGTGATCCTGACCCCGGAAGCGCTCACCTTCGTCAATGCCGACAGCATCGGTCTGATCGTCGAGCGGGTGATCTGCGGTGAGGACCCGAAGGACTGGAACACGGACCGCCCGGGCAAGATCGCTGCCGATCATGATCTGATGATCGTTCTTCCGGCCACCGCCAATACATTGGCGGCAGCGGCACATGGCACGGCGCAGAACCGTCTCACCATGATGTTTCTGGTCGCCACATTCCCGATCCTGTTCTTCCCGGTCATGGGGCCGACCATCTGGACCAAGCCGGTCGTTCGCCGCAACGTCGAGATGGTGCGCACCGATGGTCATACGGTGATCGAGCCGGCATGGAAGGAACAGTACGAGCCGGACTACGGCCGCATGTACGGCCACTACACGCTGCCGGAGCCGGAAGACGTCGTTTCGGCCATCCGCGAACATCTGGCCTTGCGTCTGGCAGCCTGAAACCGCGGAGGTTGTCATGATCACCCGGGAACGGTTGCTGGATGGCTCTTTGCTGGCCGAGTGGAGGGCCGCTGCGCTGCCCGGAGCACCTCTTCGCAGCGATGCCGAGATCGAGGCCTCGCTGGAAGATGCCCTGTCCCGGCGTCCTGGAAACCGCGGAGCGGATGTCTGGGTCTTCGGATATGGCTCGCTGATCTGGAACCCGACATTCCTTTTCGACGAGCAACAGGCTGCCGTCACGAAGGGCTGGCATCGCCGGTTCTGCATCTGGACGCGGACAGGCCGTGGGACGCCGGACCGGCCGGGTCTGACGCTCGCGCTGGACCGGGGTGGCGCGTGTCGCGGCGTGGCCTTTCGGATATCCGCGCATCAGGCTGAGCACGAACTGCTGCTCTTGTGGCGGCGGGAGATGGCCAGTGGCGTCTATGAGGCGCGCTGGGCGAGTTTGCGGCTTGCCGATGGCCGGCGAACGGACGCGGTGACTTTCGTCGCCAACCGGTCGCATGAACGTTATGTGCGGGGGCTGACGACCGCCGAGATCGCGGCCTGCCTTGCGACAGCCAAAGGGCCGCTCGGTACCTGCGCTGAGTATTTCCGCAACACGGTCGACCATCTTGACCAGCTCGGATTGCCGGACAATGGCCTTCACCGGATCCGGCGCGAGATGAACGGGTTGGCGGTGCCCCTGCTTGCAGCCAGCGTCTGAGTCCTTGACCCCCTTCGCTGCGGGCCTGCCGCGCCGGTTCTGCTTGATCTGTTCCAGCTGACAGGGCGGCTGTCCCGGCGGTGCTTGCACTCGTTTTTGATTGCAGTGTCGTGTCCTCCATGATCGTGAGGGAGGTCATTTGGAAAATCGAATTGCTAGCTGGAATTCAATTGTCGTAAGGTTTATTTGTCTATTGGAGGGGTATTCATAATGTCATTCAAGATTAATTTTGTCGCGAAATGTGCGATGTCATCATTTGTTGCGCTCGTTGCGACCGGAATTATTCTTCCTTTGCCAGCAAAAGCGGAAATTTCATCCGACTGGCAGGTCATCGCCATCAAGACCTTGAAAGAAGCAAAGTGGACCAATCAGCGCCAGCAGCGTGGGTTGACCATTCTGCATGTTGCGATGTTTGACGCTGCAAACGCCGTCACGGGGACTTACGGGCCTTACGCCTTGGGCAATGTCGAGCCATCCAGCGCTTCAGAACGAGCCGCCGCCTCACAGGCTGCCTATCAGGTCCTGGCCACATTCGTTCCGGAGAAGGAGCCGGATCTGCGCAAGGCGAACGCCAACGTTCTTGCTGGCATTTCCGATGCGGCTGCACGAGATGCCGGGGTCGCCCTCGGGGACAGTGCGGCCAAGGCCATCCTTGCGCTGCGAGACAATGACGGCGCAGACTTCACCCCGGATTTCACACAGGCAGCGGCCGCGCCGGGCATCTATCAGCCGACGTCGGATGCGCCGATGGTCAGCCCGCGCATGAAGAACCTGAAGCCATTTTCGCTGGCCTCCGCCGGCCAGTTCCAGGTTCCGCCACCGCCGCCGGTCGGCAGCGCGCAGCACCTGCGCGATATCGAGGAAACCAGGCTTCAGGGTGGGGCGCTGACCCAGACCGACCCGGAAAAGCTCGCCATCGCGAAATCGCATGCGGGCAACGGTCTCTTCCCGTGGAACAAGATTGCCCGCCAGCGGCTGGCGGACTGCCAGGCCACGACGCTGGAGGAGGCAAGGGTGCTTGCGCTGCTCAATGTCGCCCTTCAGGATTCGGTGATTGCCGGGTTCAAGGCGAAGTATGACTACGCTTTCTGGCGTCCGTACACGGTGATCCGCGCCGGTGGTGCTGGCTTTGG
Source organism: Pannonibacter sp. (assembly GCF_051860505.1). NCBI lineage: Bacteria > Pseudomonadati > Pseudomonadota > Alphaproteobacteria > Hyphomicrobiales > Stappiaceae > Pannonibacter > Pannonibacter sp. The sequence goes on from NZ_JBHYDX010000023.1 coordinate 19,286, forward strand.
CCAGCCGGAGCTTGCGGCAGATCCGGATTGGACCTCGGTCCTGCAGGCGCCGATGCATCCCGAGTATCCCTGCCAGCATTGCAGCAATGGCGCGGCAGCCCAGGCCGTTCTGGAAGCAGAGCTGGGCGCCGGCCAGTTCGCCTTCACGATGGAGAACGAGCCCGGCAAGCCGCGCAATTACAACAGCTTCCGCGCATATGCAGAGGAAGAGGCGCTCTCGCGTATCTATGCCGGAGTGCATTTCCGCTGGTCAAACATCACCGGTCAGGCGCTCGGGCGGCAAGTCGCTGCGCACACCCTGGGAACGGCGATGATGCCGCGGATTGCCCAGGCTGAAGCTGGAACGTCGCTGGCAGATCGTTGCCCGAACTGACCACGATTGAAAATCTGAGGGTGGGCCGGTGTTCCGGTCCACCTGCGGATTACTGACAGGCAACGTCCTCCGGCGCGCCCATGACCCTCCAGAACCGGGAAGCAGATCGATGCAGGACAGGTTTCTGAGCAGCTCGCCTCCAAGCTATCTTGCCGGCGCTTGGCGTCCCGGTGAGAGCTTTCGATCCGGATCAGATCTCCAGACTGTTCCTCAGGCTGGCCAGCACAGCGTCAAGGGTGCCCGGTCATGCGCCAGCGGCGTTCGGGGCCGCCATGAAGTGCAATCCTCAGTGCTCACTGATGCCAGCCTGCCAGACGCTTTTAGCAGACCGGTGCCGGCAGACATCCAGACGGCCCTGACGCTGGCGCGAAGTGCCGGTGGGGCGGCACTGCGGCGGCAGCCGTTCCATGCGCGAGCAGCGCTGCTGCAATCCCTGGCCGACCGGCTGGAAGAACGCCAGACTGCATATCTCTCCGTTGGCGTGCATCCCGCTCGCACGGTGTTCGCGCGCCGGCTGGATCTTGAGGCGGCCGTCGCCGCACTGCGGTCGATGGCGCGGGCCACCTTGTCGATCTTGCCCAATACGACGCATCTGGCAGACGGCGAGCCAGAACAGCTTGCTGCGGACGGCACGTTCCTTGGCCAGCATGTTCTGGTTTCACGGCGCGGCGTCGCCGTTCTTCTCACCGGGCCAGATCTGCCACTCTCTGATCTGCCACTTTTTGATTTAGCAGAGCGGATTGGCGCGACGCTCCTTGCAGGTCTTCCGGTGCTGGTCCTGCCCGGGTTGCCAGGTGCAGCGCTTGCTGCCCGTTTTGTCCGCGATGCCCTCGCGACGGGCGTCTTGCCGGATGCGTCGCTGCAACTCTTCAGCGGGCCGCGTCAAAACGTCTTCTGCCATCTTGGCAGCCAGGATGTCGTGACGTTCCGAGGTTCGGCGGCGGAGGGACGCGCCCTGCGGGCCGATCCGTTGCTGGCTGCTGCCTCGGCTCGTCTTCTGGTCGAGGATTGCGGCACCAGCACGTTCGTTCTCGGCCAGGATGTCGGCCCGGCGGATCCGTTGTTCGCGGCCTGCGTGGATCGATTGCGGCAGGTCCAGGTGTCGTCGAGCCGGCATGGGGTGATCTGTCAGGTTCTGGTGCCGGCAGAGCTTGCGGCTGCGCTTTGCGAGCAGCTGATGAAGCCACTTCCCGCCAGCGCGTCGGATCATCCCCGGTCGCGGGTGATCTGCCTCGAAACACTCGTCGATGCTGCAGTTCTGACGCGAATTGAAGCCGATGGGCCCGTGATTGCCCTGATGGCCCATGGATCCCAGGTCAGCTTTGCGGATCGTCTGGCGAGCCTTGCGCCCGCAGCGGTGGCACATGTCTTTGCCCGCGAAGTCACGCTTGCTGATAGTCTGTGCCGGAGTTTGGCCCCAAGGCACCGCCGTGTGCTCTGCCACGACGGGTCCGGTGTCGGCATCCATCTGTTGCAACCGGCCAGGCGACCGCAGCCGGCGTCGGCCTCACAAGGCCCTGACTGCCTGCGCGATACCTCGCATCCTTGGCAGAATCCGCCAGATCGGGCTGCACCATTGCCTGACTATGCCCATGGCGAGACCCTTGTGTCGCTGCTGCGTGACTACATGCAAAGGTCTGCTCTCCAAGGATCACCGGAGATGCTGGCTTCGGTGCTCGGGCAATGGGTGCCCGGAGCGATGCGCCGTGACGCCCAGCCTCATGCGCTGGCCGGGTCTGGGGCCGGAATTCAACCTGGCGACACGATCGTGACACCAGCGCGCCGGATCACGGTGGCTGACATCGAGAACTTCGCCGCGCGCACCGGCGACCGGTTCTATGCGCACATGGATCACGGTGCGGCCCGCTCCAATCCGTTCTTTGACGGGCGCGTCGCGCACGGGTTTCTTGTGCTCAGCTTGTCCGCTGGCGTCCTTCTGGCAACGCGTCAGGAAGCCCGTCTGGACCGGTTCGAGATCCAGTCGCTCCGCTTTTCCAGTCCGGTCTATCCAGGCGATGACCTGCATGTCGTCCTGACGGCGCGCCAGATTTCCAGGGCAATCGATGGCGCGTTCGATCAGGTCTGGTGGGACTGCGCCATCGTCCGGGGCGAGGGCGATGCGGTTGCCCGGTATGATCTTCGAACGAGCCTCCGAGCTTTGGCGACAGTTCCTGCGCAATGCCCCGACGCCCCGGCACCGACTTCAGCTCACGGGGGTGTTGGCGGGTTCCTGCAAGATCATGCGGAGGGCTGAAATCAGCGGATCCTGTTTGCGGCTGCTCAGGGACGCAAACAGCACACGTACGGCCGACTGCACCTCTGTGATCAGCTCGACCTCGCCGCGGTCCTGTGCCTCGAGCGCTGTTGTTGCGTGCAGCAGGCCAAGGCCAATACCCCCGGTGACCAGTGTGAGCGTGATGCTCTCCCGGTCGATGCTGATGATCCGGCGTGGCCGGAACTGGTGGCGCCTGAACACGTTCTCGGCCGCAACCCCGCAGCAGGTCCCCCCGGTCGGAAAGATCCAGGGAAGTTCTCCCAAAGCCTGCCAGTCCGTCTTTTCACAGTCCGGCACCAGGCCCGGGGCCGCAGCCAGATAGATGCTGAACTCGGCGACGTCGTGGCAGTCGAGGTCCCCTTCGGGTTCTCCGGCCTCGTTGTAGAACCCGGCATCCAGCGCCCCGCTGCGCAATCCTGCGAGGATCTCCGGCGACGTGCCATGCTGCAGTGTCACCTCGACGTCCGGAAACCGCCGCGACAGGTTCATCATCAGCAAGCCGACGGCATCCATGCTCATGCTGCTGCCTGCGCCGATGTGCAGCCTGCCGGTGAGTTGCCCCTTGATCCGGGAGGCCTCGTCAATCAGATCCCTGTGCGCGACAAGTGTCTGCTCTGCCTTGAGCAGCAGCTTTTGTCCGTCGCTCGTCAGGGACATGCCCCGCGACGTCCGGTCGAACAACGTCAGGCCCAGGGTATCCTCGATTGCCTTGATATGTGCGCTGACGGCCGGCTGGCTCAGGTAGAGCCGTTCCGATGCGCGTGTGATGCTGCCCTCTCGGGCAACGGCGACAAATGTCCTCAGCTGATGAAAATCCATATTGACTTCCCGCTACGTCACGTGGCGCGCCCGGTCAACCCTTGCCGCATCACTCCTGCGCTGTCCACCACCTTGTCTTGCAATCATGGGATGCGCCGGAGTGCGTCACAAATCCAAAAGCGCCGTGTTTCAGCCGGTTCATGCTGCACTGCAGCCAGGACGCGCTGCGAGGTGGCGAATCTTTGTGCAGAAAAGACGGGGGCTCCGGATGTGACATGCTGCCTTGATGCGCCTCTCATGATCCTTTTCGGACACCCTTATTGCGTGTGCTTCTGGTGCAGCTTCCTCACCTGTGCTGATGCCTGCAATCAGGAAATGCGATTTGCTGTGCTGCCGGGAGGCTGCGTATGGTCTAGGGGCATTGATGACGGTGCGTTTGAATTGAACGCTGCCAATCAGCTGATCTGGCGGATTATTGCGGCCAAATTACTTTGTCTGGACCCGTATCTCGGGTGGATTGAAGGAGAACGGCGATGAGCAACAGCTGGTCCGAGCCTTTAGAGGCCCCTTATCCGGGCACGGAGCGTCCGCCATATATTCCACAACTTGAAGATGTTGTTGCTTCCTTTGCCTGGGTTCATCAGGTCCATACCCTCGGGCCGAGCGGAACCAATTGCGAACGGGCGGGCCTGCACTGGCGCAGCCGCAAGTGCCCTTCCGCCCAGATCCGCCTGCATGGGTCCATCGAGGAAGCAGCCGAGGCTGTTGCGCTGCGGGAGGATGCGGTCTTTGTCGGTGTCGCCGCCTATCCGCATCTGCATTCCGTCATCTACGGCCATATCCAGCTGCTCAGGATCCTCGATGTGTTCATCGCCAACACCGACGAAATGGTGCTGGCCTCGCGGACCGGAGCAATGCCCGAGGTCTGCGCCACCCATCCGGCACCGGAGCGACTGCTGCCGTCCGAGATCACCCGGCATTTTTCGTCCAGCAATGTCGCGGCGGCCGAGGATTGCATCAAAGGCCTTGCCGATGGGTGCATCACCACCCGCCGCGCCATCGACCGTTTCGACCTGAAGATCGTGCGCAGCTTCGGCTCCGTCCCGATGGCTTTCACCATCCACGGTCCCCATGCCGCCGGTGGGGCGGATCAAGCAACCTGTGCCCCGGGCCAGGCCCTTTCGTGCAATCGCAGTGTATGAGGAAAGAACATGACCCGTCAGTCTTTTGAAACCGCCGTCGAGATCCGTTATCGCGACACCGATTCCATGGGTCACGTCAGCAGCCCGGTCTATTATGACTATCTGCAGTCGGCCTATCTCGAATACATGCACGAGATCCTTCAGACGCCGAAGCGTGAAAAGCTTCCGCACATCATGGTGAAGACGGCCTGCGAGTATGTTGCCCAGGCGAAATACGGCGAGAAGATCGTCATCTGCAGTCACATCACCAAGTTCGGCACCAAGAGCTTCGAGATGGAACATGTCATGCACCTTGACGACGAGGACCGGCCGGTCGTTGCCCGGGGCAACTCGGTGCATGTCATGTTCGACTATGCCAAGCAGGCCACCTATCCGGTTCCGGACGAGTTCAAGGACAAGATCCTGACCTTCCAGGGCTCGCTCTGACCGGTTTTCCCGAACGACCTTCAGGGGAGGTGACGATGCAACTGCTATGGACGCCGGACCAGATGCGCCTGCGTGGCCTCTACCGGGAGATCGGACGCGAGATGTCTGCCCATGCGCGTGCTGCCGATACCTTTGACCAGTCCACCTGGGACGCGGTTCGCGCGGCCGGTCTCTGGCGCATGATCGTTCCGCCCGAGCAGGGCGGTGAGGGACGTGACTGGTGGGGTTTCACGGCTGCGCTGGAGGGGCTTGCCTCCTCCCTGCGCGCGCCGGGGATCCTGCTGTCCATCATCGCCCAGGCCGGCATGGTGCGGGCGCTGGACCGTTTCGGCACCGAGGCGCAGAAGAAACACTATCTTCCGCGCATTCTTGCCGGCGAACTGACTGCCACGGCCATCGCCGATCCCGACACGGGCACCGATGTGCGGGCGACCTCGTCGATCCTGACCCCGTTGGCCAACGAAACCTTCGCGCTCAACGGGTCGAAATACAACATTGCCCACGCACCGGTGGCGGGCTTCATCCTGGTGATCTGCAAGCTCGATGACCATCAACGCAGCGGCATCTCGCTGGCGCTGGTCGATGCGTCCATGCCCGGCGTCCATGCCGGCCCGCGCGATGACAAGCTCGGCAACCGGGATCTGCCCACCGGCTCCCTGCGGTTTGACGACGTCCGGCTCGACTACGGCCATATGCTCGGCGTTCCGGGCGAGGGGCTGCGCAATCTGGTCGACATCGTCTCCCTCGGCCGGCTTTATTACGGGCTGGTCGCGGCCGCCATGCTTGAGCCGATGCTGGCGGAGGCGCTGGCCTATGCCCAGCGGCGCGAAACCTTCGGTGTTCCGATCCTCGAGCACCAGCATGTGCAGCGCCGCCTGACGGATATCTGCATTGGCATGGAGAGTGGCAAATGGGTCGCCTATGGCGCGCTCAGCCGGTTGCTCGCCGGCACGCCGGACTCGGTGATGCTGTGCTCCATCGCCAAGCTCGTCGGCGCCGATGCGGTGGTCGACAGCGCGCTGGACCTGCTGCGTCTTTATGGCAGCAAGGGCTACCATGAGGGCCCGGTCGCTGATTTCCTGCGCAACGCGCTCGCCTTCTGCGCCGTTGGCGGCACCGATGAGATGCACCGCCGCAACATCATGAACCAGATGATCCGGCTGGCGCCAAAAGCTGGCGCCGTGTCTGACCGGGCTGTGAAGCCGGCGCAACCGGATCGGGAGGCTCAGCCGTCTCCCGCGCCAGTTCAGGCCGCAGTTGCCTGAACGCAGCCCGCTCCGGCCTGAGATTGGCGTCCTGGCCGGGGCGGGCATTGTCCGGAAACACATCCTTGGATCCGTCTATCAGGAGGTTCGCCATGCCGCGACGTCTCTACAGTCTTGCTTGCGCCGAACGCATCCGGCATTTCTCGCCGCATGTCTGGAAGATCGTTCTGGCCCTGCGGCACAAGGGTCTCGACTTCGAACTGGTGCCGCTGTCTTTCGCCGATATTTCCCGGATCGAGGACGGGTCATTCACCAGCGTGCCGGTGCTCAACGACAACGGTCATCTGGAAGGTGACAGTTTCAGGATCGCGGTCTATCTCGACGAGGCCTATCCCGATGCGCCGTCGCTCTTCGGCGGGACGGGTGGCATTGCCATGGCGCGGTTCTTCGAGGCCTATTGCCACACGGTCCTGCATCCGCCGGTCTCCACGGCGGCGGTGCGCAACATGCATGCGATGATGTCACCGGCGGATCAGGCGCATTTCACGGCCGTTCGCCAGAAGCGCTTCGGTAAGAGCATCGAGGAAATCTACGCCGGCCGCGACGCGGCGATGGCGGACTTCGAGGCGCGGCTTGCACCGCTCAATCACGTTCTGGGCGAGCAGCCGTGGTTTGGCGGAGCCTCTCCCCTGTTTTGCGACCATGTGGTCTTCGGGGCCTTCCAGTGGGCCAGGGTCTGCCTTGATACCCCTATCCTGCCGCAGGGCAGCCGGGTCGCAGACTGGTTCGAGCGTTGCCTCGACCTTTACGACGGGGCAGGCCGCCGTGCCGAGCCGGCCCGGCCGGTGGCGGCATGATCGCGCGTCGTCAGAGTTCCGCTTCGGCAGAAGGTTATTTCATCCATGGCTCGTGACACCACCAACGCCGCGCCGCTGGAGGATTTCGGCACGCTCGTCGCCTATCTGGCGGAGGGCTGCAAGCCCGCTGCCGCCTTTCGCATCGGCACGGAGCACGAGAAGTTCGCCTTCTTTGCCGAAGGCAATCGCCCCGTGCCCTACCATGGCCCGGCCAGCATCTGCGCGCTTCTGGACGGCATGCAGCAGCGGCTCGGCTGGGAACCTATTCTGGATGACGGGCATGTGATCGGATTGGCGTCTGCCGACGGACAGGGGGCGATCTCCATCGAACCGGGTGGTCAATTCGAACTGTCCGGTGCGCCGCTGGAGGACCTGCATCAGACCTGCCGCGAGTCCCGTTTGCATCTCGTCCATCTCCAGGCGATCGCCGAACCGCTCGGGATCCGTTTTCTCGGCGCTGGCGGCAGCCCGGTGTGGCGCATCGACGAGACGCCGCGCATGCCGAAGTCGCGCTATGACATCATGACCCGCTATATGCCCAAGGTCGGAAGCCAGGGGCTCGACATGATGTACCGCACCTGCACCATTCAGGTGAATCTCGACTTCTCCAGCGAGGCCGACATGCGCCGGAAGATGCAGGTCTCGATGAAACTGCAGCCCCTAGCGACAGCCTTGTTCGCCGCCTCGCCGTTCACCGAGGGCCGGCCCAATGGCCTGAAATCCTGGCGCGGCGATATCTGGCGGGACACCGACAATGCCCGCGCAGGGCTTCTGCCCTTCGTGTTCAGCGACACTTTCGGCTTTGCCGATTACGCCGAATGGGCCCTCGATATCCCGATGTATTTCGTCATCCGGGACGGTCGGTACCAGGATTGCACGCACCTGACCTTCCGCCAGTTCATGGCCGGAGGGCTTAAAGGTCAGTTGCCCGACTGGCAGCCAACCGTGGGTGACTGGATCAACCACCTGTCGACGCTGTTTCCCGATGTGCGTCTGAAGCGCTTTCTGGAAATGCGCGGCGCGGATGCCGGCCCCTGGCGGCGCATCTGTGCGCTGCCCGCCTTCTGGGTCGGCCTGCTTTATGATGATGAGGCGCTGGCGGCCGCGCATGACGCCACCGCTGAATGGACCGTGGCGGAGGTTGAATCCTTGCGAAACGCTGTGCCCGCACATGCGCTGCAGGCGCCGTTCCGTGGCCGGCCGCTGCTGGACACGGCCCGGGAGATAATGGCCATTTCCCGCCTCGGCCTGAAGAATCGCGCCCGTCTGAATGATGATGACCGTGACGAGCGCATGTTCCTGGCTCCTCTGGATGACATGCTCGATCGCGGTGCCACCCTTGCAGACGACATGCTCGCCCAGTTCCATGGCCCATGGAACGGCTCTGTTGAGCCTCTTTTTCGCGACTATCAGTGCTGAACCCTGGTCCTTCGGCGTGCCAGCGCACAGTGCCAGACCCACACCCCGAGTCATCCCCGCCGTGTGCGGGGATCCAGCCAACCCCGTGAGCAGTTGCGACGCCGGCTCCGGTTCAGGCCGTATGGATCCCCGCACTCGGCGGGGATGACCGCTGAGGAAACGGCGAGGCGGCGAGGTCATGCCGGTAGGGACGGGCATTTGTTGAGATGATAAGACGGCTAATATTCACTCTTAAGCCTCTGCCACCAGCCGCCCACCAGCAAGGCGATAGGTTCTGTCAGCCAGGCCTTCGGCCACGGACCGGTCGTGGGTGAACAGGACCAGCGTCAGGCGTCGGTCCGCCTTGAGCCGGTTGAGCAGTGCGATGATCTGGGTCCGGGCCGACAGATCGAGCGCGGAGGTCGGTTCATCTGCGACCAGGCAGCGTGATTGGGTTGCCAGACCCCGCGCAATGACGAGGCGCTGGGCCTCGCCACCTGACAGCATTGCCGTCTTGCGCTGCAGGAATGCCTCGTCGACCGGCAGGCCGACGTCTGTCAGCAGTGCTGCGACACGGTCCAGATCATCGCCCTGCGCGCGCGTGGACCAGGACCAGCGGCGCGCGCGCGCCAGCCGCATGGGTTCCATCAGGACGTCCCTGACGGTGAAATGCCGGGCAAGCGCTCGGTGCGGATGCTGCGAGATCAGCGAGGGTGGATGCGCCAATGGCGTCTGCGTCCCCGCATGACCCCAGACCAGCGTTCCGTTCTGCAGAGGTTCAAACCCGGCGAGAATGCGCGCCAAGGTCGATTTTCCGCAACCGCTCGGTCCAAGGATTGCAGCACAGGTTCCTTCGGCGACATGCAGACACAGCCCATCGAGGATCTGGCAGGCTCCGAAGCCGTGGCTTACCTTTATGGCCTGAAGGCCGGGTACATCCGTTTCGCTTCCGGCTTCCAGCTGGTTTTGAGGATCGTCCTTTGTCCGCCAGGCGGCAGTGCCGTGTGGTGCGCGCGTGGATTCGGATCCTGCGCTGCGGCCAATCAACATCTGCCCGACAGGGTGAGCCGGCCGGGACAGGAGCCGCTCTGCCGAACCCATTTCAACCATCGTGCCGCCATCCAGAAAGCCGACACGGTCGGCCAGCGCTCTGGCAAGGTCCAGATCGTGAGTGATGAGCAATTGAGCCCGTTCGCTCACACCCTTTCGAAACGCAGTCAGCGCCAGCGCGCGGTTTTCCGCATCAAGAGCCGCCGTCGGTTCATCCAGCACCAGATGATCCGGCTTGCCGGCAAGGGCAAGGGCGGTCAGCACGCGCTGGATCTCGCCGCCGCTGAGATGGATTGGCCGACGATGATGCAAACGTGCCGGTACATTGAAGTCGAGATAGATCTGCTCTGCTGTTCCAGTATTGATGCCCCGCACCTGCAGCAGTTCCCGCATATGGTCCAACACGCTCATGTGCGGGTTCAGCGAGTCGGCCAGTGCCTGCATGATGAGACCAATGCGACGACCGCGCAGGCGCCGCATTGTGCTTTCAGGTGCTGTGAGGACGTCGACGCCGGCCACTTCGGCCTTGCCCGACGCATGATAGCTGAGGCCATTGCCATTGCCATTGCCATTGCCATTGCCATTGCCGGGACCGGCGCCGGGGCCGGGGCCGGGGCGGGCGGCTGGCGTGGGCCGGATCAAGCCGGTCAGCAGCCGGGCGAGGCTTGTCTTGCCACTGCCCGATGCGCCAATGAGGGCGAAGGTTTCGCCCTGCCGGATATCCAGCGAGAGATCGGCCAGGATGTTCTTGTCCCCTGCCCACAGGCTGAGCCCGTCGATCCTGATCACGTCAGCCCCGCCTTCACCGTCTGTCCTGCGTGCTCCAGCTGTCCCCCGGCCCTGAGAACGCCATGCAGGAACAGGGTCAGACAGGCAGCAGGTGGCACCAGCAGCCAGATCCAGGCGCTCGTGTGCAGATAATCCAGCGCGTCCTGCATCATGCCGCCCCAGGTTACCAGCCGTGGATCGGTCAGCCCGAGAAAGCCAAGTCCGGCCGTCTTCAGCGCCGCCTGCCGGACGTGTTGCAAGAACAGTCCGACGAGTACGGGAGCGATTGCCGGCAGCACGTGTCGTCCGAGGCAATAGGCCCAGGAGCCGCCGAGCCGCCGTGCGACGGCAACGTTTTCCCGGATGAGCTCTCGGCGGAAGACGGTCCTGAGCACGCGGACATCGTCCGGCCAGATCGTCAGTGCCAGCAGCAGCGCGATCCCGCCGAGGTCGGGTTGCACCCAGGCGGCGACCAGCAGAATGACCAGGACAGAGGGGACGATCTGCAGCACATCGACAACACGCATCAACGTTCGTTGCAGCCAGCGGGGCCCGGTCACTGTCAGTCCTGCAAAGAGGATCGATAGGACCAGCGCCGCAGCGGCCGTCAGCAGCGCGATCAACACCGTATTGGGGGTTGCCCGCAACAGGCCGGTCAGCACGTCCTGTCCTATGTCGTTGGTGCCCAGCCAATGCGCAGGTCCTGGTGGCTGCAGCACATCGCGGCTGGTGATATAGGGCGGCAGAACCTCCGGCAACATGAGGCACAGGGCGGCAGCGGCTGCGATAGCTGTCGCTGCCAGGGACGGATGCCAGGACATGCGGCTCACCGCCTAGCCCCTTGCCGCAAGGCTGGCGCTTGCGGTGTCCAGCACCCAGTTCGCCATCAGGAACACGGCTGCGATCGTCAGCACGATCCCCTGCAGCAACACATGGTCCCGGCTCAGGATTGCTTCATAGAGCAGCAAGCCAATGCCAGGATAGGCAAAGACGATCTCGATGTAGATCACCGCACCGAACAGCGCCGCCACCGAGTCGGTCATGCGCGCCAGCAGGGCCGGCAGCAGGTTGCGGCCGAAGTAGTTCACGCGCTCCCGCCAGCCTCCGATCCCTCTTGCCCTCGCGTTGAGCACGAAAGGCCGTCCGGAAAGACCGACGGCTTCGCCCCGGGTCAGGAAGTAGAAACGGACGATCTCGTGCAGCGACAGCGCCAGTACCGGCAGGACCGCATGACGCGTGATTGCCATGGCACGTTGCAGTGGATCGGACGAGGGAAACAGCGGCTCGGCACCACTCGCCGGAAACAGGGGCCACAGCACCGCGAAGCCGAGCAGAAGGAAGACCGCAGCCGAATAGGGCGGGATACTGGCGAGGAGCGTCATCACCCCGGTGACCGTCTGGTCAACCGGCGCATCGGGCGCCCGGCCCGCCTCGATCCCGCTGACCACGCTGATGCCGAGATAGACCGGCAGGGCGGAGAGGACGAGCAGCAGTGTCCACGGCAGGGCCCTGGCGATGAGGTCGGAGACAAGGGCGGCATGCTGGATCGAGTAGCCGAGATGACCGCCGGTCAGATGGGTCACATAGGTCAGGAATTGGGTGGCAAATGTCGCATCAAGACCCATACTTTGGCGCAAATTGTCGGTCTCCGCGCGGCTCATCGAGCGCGTGACATCTGAGCTCAGCATCAGGTCCAGTGCGTCCCCCGGCATCAGCCGTGGCAGCACGAATGTCAGCACGACGAGCAGCAGGAAGACGACGATCCGATCCGCAAATCCCTGCACCACATGCCGGGAAAGCAACGGCGGGCTCATCTTGCGGCCTTTCCGGTTGCTTGCGAAACCGGCGGCAGCAGCACTGCCTGATGCATGGCCATAGGGATGCCGATCGCGACGCCATCAGGAAGAAACGTCGGAGAAACGCGGTCATTATGCGCGGTCGCCCAGATCGGGTTGACGAGAAACAGCGACGGCAGTTCCTCGGCATAGAGCGCTTGAGCCTTGTGAAGAAGGGACAGGCGATCCGCGGCGTTTGCGGAAATTGCCTGTTCTTGCAAGAGGTTGCGAAGCTCGGGATGATCAGGGAAGCGGTCACTGTTGAAGGCTGGGCCGAAGACTTTCCGTATCAGTGAAACAGGGTCACCCAAGGTGCTGGATGAGAACAACGCCAATTCGTAGTGTCCTGTTTCGATCTGCTGTTGCACTTGCGCCAGCTCCAGCAAACGCAGATCCACGGCCAGTCCGAAAGCTTCCAGCTGATCTGTTACCGCTGTGGCGACTGCCTTCGCCTGGGGCTGGGCCACAAGGCGCAAGGTGATCGGTTGGTTGTTCGAGGACCAGCGGCCCGCCTCGTCCCGTGACCATCCCAGGCTGGTCAGAAGAGCGTTTGCCTTCGAAATATCAACAGGATAGCTGAGCTGACCTTGCGGATCACGCCAGGGGGAACCTTTCTGGAAAAACCCGGGATCTGCCACGACCGCTGCGCCACGATAGGCAATATCAACGAGTGCCTGACGGTCGATGACATGGGCCAAGGCCTGGCGAGCCGCCTTTGCGCTGAAAGGTCCGGCGTGATTGAACGTCAGCCGCATCGGATGATTGCTCGGCGCCTCGACCAATTTGAACCCTGACGATCGGATCGCTTCGGCCCGGTCCAGTGGGACATCGGTGATAACGTCGATTTCACCGCGTTTCAGAGCGACAATGGCGGCATCGGTTGACATTTTGACGATGGCGACCGCCGGATATAGTGGCGTTCCGCGATAATAGTCCTCGTTGCGCCGCAGCAGATAGCGCCCCTGCGCCTTGTCCTGAGTTTCGAGGATATAGGGTCCACTGCCCGTAGCAGCTGCTCTTTCGGCGAAGACTTCGGGGTTGGAAATGCTGCTGTAAATGTGTTGCGGCAGAATTGGCAGCGAAGTCAGCAGTCCGGACACAAACCCGGCATCACTTTGTTTCAATTGAAGTTTTAATCGTGTTGATGTGAGGATCTCCACGCTCGCGATGCCGGACGTGCTGGCAAAGGCGTAGGGATGCTCGGCCATATAGGTGACCGTAAAGGCGACATCTTCGGCGGTCACCGGCTTGCCGTCATGCCAGCGCGCCCGGTCATCCAGTTCAATTTCCCAGCTCAATCCATCCGTGCTTCTGGTCCAGGCTGTCGCCAGCCCGGGGACAGGGTTGCCCTGCTTGTCCTGGGCGACCAGCGTGTCAAAAATATAGCTGGTGTAGAGATATGCGGGGCCGTTCTTCATATGGGCAAACGGCGCCAGAAGCCCGTAGTCACCGCGACTGTCGGCAATGACCAGGGGGCGCTTCTCGCCCGTCGCCTGTGCGATGCCCGGTGTGGTGGAAATGCCTGATAAAAATAGAAAAATGGCGGCGGTTGCCAGGTGCAAGTTTGGGCGGAACATGGGGTCGATCCACGGCTGGACACGCTTCAGCAGGCAAATGATCGCTGCTGGCTGGCGGTCAGGTTCAAGCGTGGCGCAACGCTAGGGTGTTCAGCCGACGTCAGGCAAATCGTTATTCCTGAGGTCTGATCTCAAGAATTGCGAAAGGACATTTTCTAGGTGCACTGCGTAAAATCCCGAAGTCCGGAACTTGGACGGACTATAGGGCTACCTTGTCTGGCCTTCGGATCAGACAGGGTCTCGCCGGCTCCAGGTTCAAGCTCTGGCAAAGTACCGTCGACAGACCCAGTCCGGAACGCGCGTCGCATGCAATCAATCCCTGCGCGATGCGAGCGATCCCGGGCAAGGCAGAAAGGAACGGCATGAGCACTCCTGACTTCAATCTTCTGGTGGCGTTGGACGTTTTGCTGGACGAGGTCAATGTCGCCCGGGCTGCCGTCCGCCTTAACCTCAGCCCGTCTGCCATGAGCCGTGCCCTGTCCCGCCTGCGGTCAACGACGGGGGACCCATTGCTGGTGCGGGCGGGGCGTGAACTGGTGCCCACTCCGCGCGCACTGGAGCTTCGCCAACGGGTGGGCAGTCTTGTGCTGGAGGCGGAATCGATCCTTCGGCCTATGGCCGAGCCAAATCTTGACAGCGTGACGCGCTGCTTCACCCTGCAGACCAGCGACGGGTTCTTCGAGAATTTCATTCCTCCGCTGCTGGACCGCATAGCCGAGGAGGCACCCGGGATCCAGCTGCGCTGTATCCAGAAACCGGATCGGGACGCCGGGTCGCTAAGAGATGGAACGGCGGATATCGAGATCGGTGTCGTCCGCAAGTCGACGGGGCCGGAGTTGCGGGCCCAGGCTCTGTTCCGGGACCGGTTCATCGGCGTCGTTCGCCCGGATCATCCATTGGCTGAAAGCGAGGTCACCTTCGACCGATATATTGGCGGCCGGCATGTGCTGGTTACCCGGCGCGGGCAGGACCGGGGGCCGATCGACGAGACGCTTGCGGGACTTGGAACGGAACGCAAACCCGGCGTAGTTGTCAGCAGTTTTACAACTGCTGTTTCCCTCGCCCGCACAACGGATCTCATCGCGACGGTTCCCGAGCGCCATACCGGTATGCTCCGAGCAGGGCTTTTCAGCTTTGACCTGCCTCTGCCACCACAAGAGCTGACAGTTTCGCTGCTCTGGCATCCGAGACTGGATGCCGATCCGGTGCATCGCTGGCTTCGGACCTGTATTCGGGGTGTTTGCAGCTCAGGTGCGGGCAAGCAACGCGACCGCCGTGTGTGTTGAGGTATACAGGCTCTAAAAACCTGAGGTTTATACTCAGATATTGCGATTGGTTTGCCGACCCACCTCTGTCCTATACCTCCCGACATCCTGTCAGTGGCTGGCAAGTCGCTGAAATCGGGATGTTTCTTGACCTGGGTAGGGGTATTGGGATGGGTTGGCGACACTGTTTTTTCACCACTGCGGCGGCCTGCTATCTGCTGCCTGCAACAACTCTCGTGTCATCGGATGTGCGTGCTGACGACAGGCCGATCACCAATCTTGGCAAGATTACTGTCACGAATGACAAGGCCAAGGACACGACAGAGGTCATCGACGCACGCCAGATTCAGCAGTCGCAACCAACCACACTGAATGAGTTGTTTGCAAAGTCATCAGACGTAGCGGTTGCCGGTGGCAACAGGACGCAGGCGCAAAAGGTCTATGTTCGCGGTGTCGAAGAGACCAATCTCAACGTCACGCTCGATGGTGCCAAACAGGCCGGCAACCTCTACGCCCACTCTGGCAACATGCTGATTGATCCCGGTATCCTGAAGCGGGTGGACATCGGAGCGGGTACCGGTGCAGCACTCGCCGGTCCAGGCGCCCTTGGCGGTACGATCCGCTATGAGACGAAGGATGCGGAAGATCTGCTGCTTCCGGATCGCCAGTTCGGCTCGATGGTGAAGTTTTCGGCGGGCACCAACGGATCCAGAATTCAGCCATCGTTTGCCACCTATGGCATGCCGAACGAGTATTTCAGCTATCTGTTCTATGGCTCAAAGACATGGGCGCGCGACTACAAGGATGGGGCCGGGCGGGACGTCAGCGACACCGACAACCAGCCATTGAATGGCCTTGCCAAGCTGACAATTCGTCCCGCAGAGGGGCATCAGATCAAGTTCATCGCGGACTATCAGGAAGACAATGGCTTTCGCGCCTATCGCTCGAACTTCGGCGTGCCGCCGAGCCATGTGGACTTTATTGCGGAAGATCAGGAGATGTCCCGCAGGACCACAAGCCTCCGGTACAGCTTCGACCCATCTGACAATCCGCTGATCAACCTTGGACTGTTCGTCTACGACAACAAGAGCTCTTTGACCCGCTTGATCGCTGATCGGCAGACATCCTCCTGGCTGACACGCGGGCTCGATATTCGCAACCGGTCCGAGTTTGGCAGCCTCGCGCTGACTTACGGCTATGATTTCACTTGGGAGCAGTCACGCGGCGAACTGGCGTCAGGCCGCAAGGGGACCGAGACAGGTCAGACGCATGGTCTGTATGTCCAGGCCGATTACGCGCTGACCGACTATCTGTCGCTGCAGGGCGGGCTCCGGTATGATCGGGCGCTTCTGACCGATCTGGCCGGCAATCACTATGACAACGGGCGTCTCAATCCGAGCGCCCGGATCGACTTCGAACCGATCGACGGTCTGACGTTCTTCGCGTCTTGGGCCGAGGCATTTCGAGGAGTGCGCCCCATTGAGGGGCTGACACTGATCCATCGCCCGGGCATCGACCGGGCGAAGACGGATCGCACGCTTAAGGGCGAGGTCGCTCGCACGGCCGAAGCTGGCATCGAGTTCGAGCGGGACGGCTGGCGCGCGGGCTTTACCGGCTACAAGACCCGGATCGATGATACGATCCTCAACTGGCAGGGACGGAGCCTGCCCTTTGCCCGGCGCAATGCCGGGGATGTGGACGTGATCGGCTTCACTGCCCGACTCGGGCGGGACTGGAACAACTGGTCGGCGGACCTCAGCTACGCCCATTCGGATGTGAAGCAGAATGGGCAGTGGGTCAGTCCGAGTGACTGGCTGCGCAGTGTGGCGGTTCAGGGCGACAAGATTGTCGGGCGGCTTGGCTATACATTTGTAGATCACAATCTGCGGATCGACTGGACGAGCACGGTGGTTCTGCCGGAAAAGGATCTGCCATCCAGCTTTGCTGCCGGGAAACTGCCTGGCTACAACGTGCATGATCTCGCGCTGGTCTGGACTCCGACACCCGCACAGGAGTTCGGTCTCGCGATCACCAACATCTTCGATGAAAATTACCTCGATCATACAACGCCCTACTACGTCTCAGGCGGCACCTCGACGCTGTATGAAATGGGGCGGAGCATCAGGCTCAGCGGCAGTCTGAAATTCTGAGGCTCCAGTGGCGGATCACCGGTCAAGGGAACACGCTGGTTTCCTTGACCACGCCATAGACAAGACTGGTGTTGATCGAGGCGATGCCCGGGATGTGGTGCAACTGGTCGCGCACAAACGCCTCGTAGGCCTTCAGGTCGGCGACGACGACGCGAAGTAAATAGTCGGCCTCGCCCGTCATCAGATAGCAGGCGAGGATTTCCGGGGTGCGGCGGACGCGGGCCTCGAAATCCGAGACATTCGCGCCTTCGTGTCGCTGCAGGGAAATGCGGATGAAAGCCGTGATCTCCAGTCCGCAGGCGGCCGGGTCGACTTTGGCGGCATAGCCGGTGATGACCCCGCGCTCCTCCAGCAAGCGTACCCGGCGCAGGCAAGGGGAGGGCGACAGGTTCACCTTTTCCGCAAGGTCCTGGTTCGTGAGGCGTCCATCCTCCTGCAAGGCGCGGATGATCTGGCGGTCCTTTGGGTCCAGTTGAGGCATTGACGGTCGAGGCTCTGGTTGGTGTTGGCAGTATCTGCTAATATGGATCGGCAGCGTGGCATATCTTGAAAGCACATGCCAGTCTGTCAGCAGTATTCTCCTTGCATCATCTGATCTGGAGGAGTTGCCCATGACCTTGAAGTCCAATGCCGGCTTTGCAACGCGCGCCATCCATCACGGCTACGACCCGATGGAAAACGAGGGCGCGCTGACGCCGCCGATGCATCTGACCTCCACCTTCGCCTTCGACAGCGCCGAGCAGGGTGCTGCGATCTTCGCCGGCCGCGAGGGCGGCTATTTCTACTCGCGCATTTCCAATCCGACGCTGGATCTGCTCGAACGGCGCTGCGCCGTGCTCGAAGGGGCGGAAGCTGGCCTTGCGCTGGCCTCCGGCATGGGCGCGATCACCTCGGTGCTGTGGACGTTCCTCTCGCCGGGCGATGAGGTCATCACCGACAAGACGCTCTATGGCTGCACCTTCGCCTTCCTGCGCCATGGCCTTGCCCGCTTCGGCATCACCATCACCCATGTCGACCTGACGAGCCCGTCCGATCTGGAAGCGGCGATCAGCGACAAGACGAAGATCGTCTATTTCGAAACACCGGCGAACCCGAACATGCGGCTCGTCGACATCGCCGCGATCTCCGCCATTGCCCGCAAGGCCGGTGCGCGCACAGTGGTCGACAACACCTATGCGACGCCGGTGCTCACCCGCCCGATCGAGCTGGGCGCCGACATTGTCGTGCATTCGGCGACCAAATACATGGGTGGCCATGGCGACCTGATCGGCGGCATCGCTGTGGGGCCAGGTGCGGACATCCAGCAGATCCGCCTCGTGGGCATGAAGGACATGACGGGCGCCGTCATGGCGCCGTTCAACGCCCATCTG
The DNA here is from genome assembly GCF_051860505.1 of Pannonibacter sp. NCBI lineage: Bacteria > Pseudomonadati > Pseudomonadota > Alphaproteobacteria > Hyphomicrobiales > Stappiaceae > Pannonibacter > Pannonibacter sp. The sequence goes on from NZ_JBHYDX010000023.1 coordinate 37,796, forward strand.
GTGCTGCGTGGCCTCAAGACGCTGAAACTGCGCATGGAGCGCCATTGCGCCTCGGCGATGGAGGTGGCGCGATTCCTGGAAGCGCATCCGTCGGTGGCCAAGGTTTACTACCCGGGCCTCGAAAGCTTCGCGCAGCATGATCTCGCCCGCCGCCAGATGCCAGGCTTCGGTGGCATGATCGCCTTCGAACTGAAAGGTGGCTTTGCAGCCGGGTCCGCGCTGATGAACCGCCTGATGATGATCCGGCGTGCGGTGTCGCTCGGCGATTGCGAGAGCCTGATCCAACATCCGGCTTCGATGACCCATTCCACCTATACGCCGGAAGAGCGTGCGGCCCATGGCATCGGAGAAGGTCTGATCCGCCTGTCCGTCGGCCTTGAGGAGGTCGCTGACATCATCGGTGATCTGGACAGCGCGCTGGCGGGCCGGGACGCAGCGGCAGCCTAAGATCCTTGCCCCTTGCTGCAAGCGGTGAAGAAAAACCTCCGGGCAGCGGAATCGCGAAATGGTGTTCCGGTTCGGGCGTTAAATGGCGCCCGAACCGGTAACATCTTGCTGCGAAATGCTGGCATGACTTGGGCACGAAAGCGGTACCGAACGGTACGGTTCGCGGCGAGGAGACAGGATGATGGATCAGTTGAAGGTAATCGAGCAGCGACTGCTCTGGCTGGCCTGCTGGACGGTGCACAACGCCAACCACCTGCGCGACAAGGGGGACGGCGATGTGAAGGTCGGCGGCCATCAGGCAAGCTCCGCCTCCATGGTGTCGCTGATGACCGCGCTCTATTTCCATGCGCTGAAACCGGAAGACCGGGTGGCGGTGAAGCCGCATGCCTCGCCGGTGTTCCATGCGATCCAGTATCTCATGGGCAACCAGACGCTGGAGAAGCTGCAGAATTTCCGCGCCTATGGCGGGGCGCAGAGCTATCCGTCGCGCACCAAGGACGTGGATGACGTCGACTTCTCCACCGGCTCGGTCGGGCTCGGTGTGGCGCTGCCGATCTTTGCCTCGATGACGCAGGATTATCTCGAAGGCCACGGCTGGTTGAAGCAGCCGAAGGGCCGCATGGTGGCGCTGATCGGCGATGCCGAGCTGGACGAAGGCAACATCTACGAGGCGCTGCAGGAAGGCTGGAAGCACGAGGTCCGCAATGTCTGGTGGATCATCGACTACAACCGCCAGAGCCTCGACGGCGTCGTCCGCGAGGGGCTTTGGGCCCACATGGAACAGATCTTTGATGCCTTCGGCTGGCGCGTGCTGCGTCTCAAGCACGGCGCGCTGCAGCGTGCAGCCTTTGCCGAGCCTGGCGGTGACAAGCTGCGCGCCTGGATCGATGCCTGCCCGAATGCGCTCTATTCCGCGCTGACCTTCCGGGGCGGGGCTGCCTGGCGCGAGCGGCTGATGGCGGATCTCGGCGACCAGGGAGCAGTCTCTGCGCTCCTCGACCGCCGCTCGGATCCAGAGCTTGCCGCCTTGATGGAAAACCTTGGCGGCCATTGCCTCGACACGCTGAAGGACGCCTTCGACAGCGCGCAGGACGAGCGGCCGACCGTGTTCCTCGCCTATACGATCAAGGGCTGGGGCACGCCGCTGGCCGGGCACAAGGACAACCACGCCGGCCTGATGACGCCGACGCAGATGGAAGAATTCCGCGGCCGCATGGGCGTGCCGCATGGAGCGGAGTGGGAGCCCTTTGCCGCCGTCGAGGATGTGGCCGGGCTGAAGGCCTTCCTCGGTACGGTGCCGTTCTTTGCCCGTGGCCGCCGGCGTTACTCGGCCGAGACCCTGCCGGCTCCGGGTGTCGCGGCGCTGTCCGACAAGATGCTTTCCACGCAGGCTGGCTTCGGCAAGATCATGGACGAGATCGCGCGCGCAGGCGGCCCGCTCGCCGACCGCATCGTCACCACCTCGCCGGACGTGACCGTCTCGACCAACCTCGGCGGCTGGGTCAACCGGCGCGGGCTGTTCGCCCGTGATCCGCGCGGCGACACGTTCCGTGACGAGCGCATTCCGTCGGCGCAGAAATGGGCCTTCTCGCCACAGGGCCAGCACATCGAACTCGGCATTGCCGAGATGAACCTGATGCTGATGCTGGGGGCGGCCGGCCTGTCGCACAGCCTGTTCGGCGAGCGCCTGATCCCGGTTGGCACCGTCTACGATCCCTTCGTCGTGCGCGGCCTCGATGCCCTCAACTATGCCTGTTACCAGGATGCCCGCTTCCTGCTGGTCGGCACGCCGTCCGGTGTCACGCTGGCACCGGAGGGCGGGGCGCACCAGTCCATCGGCACGCCACTGATCGGCATGTCTCAGGATGGCCTTGCCAGTTTCGAGCCGGCCTATCTGGACGAACTGGCGATCATCATGGACTGGGCCTTTGACTACATGCAGCGCGAAGGCAAGGGCGATCTGGACGAGCGCACCTGGCTGCGCGAGGAGACCGGAGGTTCGGTCTACCTGCGCCTGTCCACGCGCCCGGTCGAGCAGGTGCTGCGCCGACCGGACCCTGGGTTCAAGCAGGGCGTCATCGACGGCGCCTACTGGCTGCGCGAACCGGGGCCGAATGCCGAAGTCGTCATTGCCTATCAGGGCACCGTGGCAACCGAGGCCATTGAGGCGGCCGGCCGCATGATGGGCGCGCGGCGTGACATCGGCGTGCTGGCGGTGACCTCCGCCGACCGGCTCAACGCCGGCTGGACGGCGGCGCGGCGGGCGCGGGCGCGCGGCCACGAGACGGCGACGAGCCTTGCCGAACGGCTGATGGGCCAGCTGCCGTCGCATTGCACGCTGATCACCGTCATCGACGGCCATCCGGCGACGTTGTCCTGGCTCGGCGCGGTGGCTGGTCACCGGACCATCCCGCTCGGGGTCGAGCATTTCGGCCAGACCGGCACGATTGCCGATCTGTACCGGCATTTTGGCATCGATGCGGATGCGATTGTTGCTGCCGCTGCACGGATCACGCAGGGACGCCCGATCCAGTTGCGCGCGTGATTGCCTGCTGATTGAAAACTGACCGGAGGTCTCAGGCCTCCGGTTCAAACTGCTGACAAACCCTCTATCGTCATCCCGGGCGCAGCGGAGCGGAGACCCGGGACCGGAGAGCCAAGGTCTCTCCTAGGGTAACTCATTGAAAAATAGAGGCCCCGGCTCTCCGGTCCCGGCTCGGCGCTTCGCTTGGCCGGGATGACTTCGGTGAGGTCGAGGTTTGTCATCAAGCTCAACCGAAGGCCTCAGGCCTCCGGTTTTGTCCTGGCCACTCCCGTGTCGTCGGCGTTGCGGGTGGAGCCGTATGCTGTGCCACGCAGGGGCTGCCACAGCATCCGGTCCAGCCAGAGATCGCGGCGGGTGCGGAACTGCGGGATGCCGATGCTCATGCCCTCATGTCCCTCAGCCGGCTGAGCGATATAGGTGCCGAGCAGCCGGTCCCACCAGGACAGGGAAAAGCCGAAATTTGAGTTCGTCTCGCGCGGGATCACGGAATGGTGGACCCGGTGCATGTCCGGCGTCACCAGAAACAGCCGCAGCACGCGATCGACGCTCGCGGGCAGCCGGATGTTCGAGTGGTTGAACATCGCACAGGCGTTGAGCAGCACCTCGAACACCAGAACGGCTGCGGCAGGCGCCCCGAGCGCTGCCACGGCACCAAGTTTCAAGACCATCGACAACAGGATCTCGACTGGATGGAACCGTAGGCCAGTGGTTACATCGATGTCGAGGTCCGCATGATGCACCCGGTGCAGACGCCAAAGGCCTGGCACGAAGTGAAACAGCACGTGCTGCAGGTAGATCACCAGATCGAGGAGTACGACGCTGAGGACGAAAGCGATCCAGCCGGGCACATCAAGGGCATTGAAAAGACCCCAGCCGCCAGCTTCCGCCTGCAAGGCAAGCCCAACGGCCAAAACCGGGAATGCAAGGCGGACAATCACTGTGTCGAGAACAACGAGCAGCAGGTTGTTGGACCAGCGCAGGACACGGGGCACCTCGAGCCGCCGGCGCGGCGAGGCGATCTCCCAGAGAGCCATTGCAAACAGCACGCCGAGAAAGGCGGCTAGACGAAACGCCTGTTCCTGTGCCAGCAGCATGTCCTGCGTCAAAGCGGCACTCCGTCGCTGATCAGTTTTGGGAACTTCATGGTGTCATGAGAGGGGGCCGGTGGCCTCACGTCAATGCGGCAGGCCGTCTCTGGCACAAACGTGATGAGCACGGCGGTGCATCAGTATCTGGCGGGGCGGGCTGACAATCGCTCTATCGTCTTCTGATCCTGCCGTGTCGGATATTCGGGGAATGGTGGCGGATTTCCTTGCGCCGGGCGACGAGTGAGCAGGCAAGACTGAGCGCAACGGCACACAGTGACCGATACGTGCTGCGTCAAAGCGCCATCAGGCGCGGCTTTTCTCCCGGTGCTGCTGTGCTAAAAGACACGCCCCATGAACCGAAAGGGATCCGCCTTGTCGATGAAATCCTTCGTATTCACCCTGTCCTGTGAAGACCGGCCGGGCATCGTCGCGGCGGTGACCACTGAACTCGCCGACCTTGGCGCCAACATCGCCGAGAGCGATCAGTTCTGGGACCAGGTCACCAACCGGTTCTTCATGCGCATCTCCTTTCTTGCGCCCGATACGCTAACGAGGGACGCGATCTCCAAGGCTCTGGCTCCGGCGATTGCCCGTTTCGACATGAAGACGGAGCTGACGGACCAATCGCAGCGCAAGAAGATGATCGTCATGGTCTCCAAGTTCGACCATGCGCTGCTGCATATCCTCTATCAGATCCGCGTCGGCTGGATGGATGCAGAGGTCGTCGCAATCGTGTCAAACCATGAGGACAGCCGCCGCACCGCCGAGATTGAAGGCATCCCGTTCCACTACTGGCCGGTCAACAAGGACAACAAGGCGCAGCAGGAGGACAAACTGCTTGGATTGGTGAAGGAAACGGGCGCTGATCTCGTCGTGCTCGCCCGTTACATGCAGGTCCTGTCCGACAGCCTGTCAAAGCGGCTCTTTGGCAAGGTCATCAATATTCATCACTCGTTCCTGCCCAGCTTCAAGGGCGCGCGTCCCTATCATCAAGCGCATGAGCGGGGCGTGAAGATGATTGGTGCGACGGCGCATTATGTCACCGCAGACCTCGACGAAGGGCCGATCATCGAGCAGGACGCAGAACGGGTGAACCATTCGCTGTCTGCCAATGATTTTGTGGCACGCGGCCGTGATATCGAAGCGCGCGTGCTGGCGCGGGCCGTGAAGTATCACCTTGAAAACCGGGTGATGATTGTCGGCAACAAGACCATCGTGTTTGCCCGCTAAGTGACATCGGCCGCGCCTAGAGCGCGGTCGCCACCATCCGCAGCATCGCATCAATGTCCTGGGGGCGGGACAGCCTGTGGTCGCCGTCCGGGATCAGGGTGAGGGACACGTCATCATGTGGCAGGTGGTCGACCAGGCGCTGGGCGTGTTGCCAGGGCACGTCGGGGTCGAGCCGGCCTTGCAGGATAGACACCGGACAGCCGAGGTGCAGGCTCCGGTTCAGGACAAGGTGATGCCGGCCATCCTCGATCAGGGCCCTGGTGATGACATAAGGGCCATCGCCATAGGCGGACGGGCGTTCATAGCGCCCTGTTTCCATGATTTCGCGGCGGATGGAGTCGTCGAAGCGTTGGTTCCACATCAGCTCCTGTGTGAAGTCAGCCGCCGGGGCGATGAGGACCAGTCCTTTGATCCGGCTGTTGCCCGGGCCAACTTCAGCGACATGGGCAAGGGTCAGCAGGAGCGCGAGCCAGCCGCCCATGGACGAGCCGACGATGACGCGCTGACCTTTCGCCTCCCGGTCAAACACGGCCTTTGCCTCCTCAAGCCAACGGCTGATGGTGCCGTCCTCGAACTGGCCACCGGATGCGCCATGGCCTGAGTAATCCATCCGCGTGAAGGCATGTCCCGATGTGTCTGCGAAGGCGGCAAGGGCTTCGGCCTTGGTGCCGGTCATGTCCGACTTGAAGCCGGAGAGCCAGAACAGGCCGGGCTGCCGCCCGTCGCAGCGCCGGAAGGCAATCTCGCGCTGGTTTGCGCCTTCGCCGACGGACAGGAATTGCGGTGCGGTCGTCCCCATTGTATGGCTCCCGTCAACTTAAACACGACTGCCGGTTTGGCACAGGCTTTCGGCAGACGAAAGGGCTCTGGTGCCCCTGGAGACCAACTTGGCCATAGGTTCAGATCGTCCCGTCATCCTCCAGGTCATTCCGGACCTTGATACCGGCGGGGCGGAGCGCACGACGGTCGATGTCGCCGCCGCCCTTGTCGCACGGGGCTGGCATGCGCTGGTCGTCAGCGAAGGCGGCCGCCTGGTGCCCGAGCTAGAGGCTGCAGGCGCAGAGCACGTCGTTCTGCCTGTCGCCTCGAAGAACCCGCTGGTCATCCTCGCGAATGTAAAGCGCTTGGAGAAGCTTGCCTGGGAGCGGGGCGTTGCGCTGATCCACGCCCGAAGCCGGGCGCCGGCCTGGTCGGCCTTTCTTGCGGCGCGTCGTCTGGGCGTGCCTTTCGTGACCACCTATCATGGCATCTACAAGCAGACCAACGCCCTGAAGGGGCTTTATAATTCGGTGATGGCACGGGGCGATGCGGTGATTGCCAATTCGCGCTATACGGCGGACCTGATCGCAGCCCGGCATGGCTTTGCCCGCGACCGAATGACGGTGATCCATCGCGGTTCGGATCTGACCGCACTGGCGCCGGGGGCGGTGACTGCCGAACGCAAGGCTGCAATGGCTGCCCAGTTCGGTATCGTTGATGACCGGCCGGTGCTGCTGCAACTGGCGCGGCTGACCGGCTGGAAGGGCCAGCGCGTTCTGATTTCCGCGATGGCGATCCTGAAGCAGCGCGGGCGAATGCTGCCGCTGGCAATCCTGGCCGGGGACGACCAGGGACGGGAGAGTTATACTGCGGAGCTGCGGGCACAGATCGACGCTGCCGGGCTCCAGGGGGATGTCCGTCTGATTGGACATTGCGCGGATGTGGCGGCAGCCCTGTCCTTGAGCAGTTTGAGTGTTGTCGCTTCCACGGAACCGGAAGCGTTCGGCCGTGCGGCGGTGGAAGCACAGGCCGCTGGTGTTCCGGTCATTGTGTCAGACCTTGGTGCTGTGCCGGAAACCGTTCTGGCCCCCCCCGACGTTCCGGCTGAGGAGCGGACAGGTTGGCGGGTGCCTGCCGGGGATGCGGATGCCCTGGCGGATGCCATTGAGATTGTGCTCGCGCTGTCATCCGATGCGCGTGCCGGCTTGTGCCGGCGTGCTGCGGCGCATGTTCAGGGGCACTTCACGGTCGAGGCGATGTGCGCTGCAACGCTTGAAACTTACGCCAAGCTGCTTGGATGGCCGCCGGCAAAGCGATCCTGAGGCTTTCTGCCGCTTCTGCTGTTGACTTTCGGTGAGGATGGGCGGATTCTGTCAAGGCTTCAGACCAACAGCGTGTGGTCATCGATCCTGGCGTTCACGACCGGGATTTTTGGTGCATTCGCCGCCTGAAGTGAAGCCGCCCAGTTGCAACGACAGAGGAGATAGCGACCATTCGCCGTCCGTTCCGCGCCCCGCCTCCTTCTAAGGATGGCCCGCGCACCAATGATGAAATTCGCGTTCGCGAAGTCCAGTTGATCGATCACGAAGGCCAGAACCGGGGCATCGTCCCGACTCAGGAGGCCCTCGATCTGGCTATTGAAGCCGGGATGGATCTGGTCGAGATTCAGCCGAACGCGGAGCCGCCGGTTTGCAAGATCCTCGACTACGGCCGGTTCAAGTACCAGTCGCAGAAGAAGGCATCCGAGACGCGCAAGAAGCAGAAGACCGTCGAGATCAAGGAGATCAAGATGCGTCCGAACATCGACACCCATGACTATGAGGTGAAGATGAAGGCTATCCAGCGCTTCTTCTCGGAAGGCGACAAGGTCAAGGTTACCCTGCGATTCCGTGGTCGTGAAATGGCGCACCAGGATCTCGGCATGAAGCTGCTGATGCAGGTTCGCGACGAGACTGCAGATGTGGCCAAGATCGAATCTTCGCCGCGCCTTGAAGGCCGGCAGATGGTGATGGTTCTGGCTCCGATCCAGCGCTGAGGCGTCCGGGTCGCTGTTTTGCCAGACATGGAACGATGGTGCGGTGATCGCAGCATCCCTTGCAATTTGGCAGCCCGGGCCGTTCGTCCGGGCTGTTTTGTTTTCTATGCTTCGTTTGCCGGATTCAGGTTGCTTTCGCGGCGCCCTGTCCCTATAAGCCACCGGTCCAGAGTCGTCCGGCTCTTTGCGGGCTCGTTCTTCTGTTGTCTCAAGCCAGTCTTTTGCATCAGTCCGTGCCTCGCGAAACCCGGGCATGCCGTGGCGACCTCTCGATGCACCAACAAACGAGCGGGTGGTTATACCTCCTGCACCAATGAAAGGATGCAAAATGCCCAAGCTGAAGACGAAGTCTGGAGCTAAGAAGCGCTTCAAGCTGACCGCGACCGGCAAGGTGAAGACCGGTCAGGCTGGCAAGCGTCATGGCATGATCAAGCGCACGGCCAAGTTCGTCCGCAACGCCCGTGGTTCGACCACGCTGGCACCGCAGGACGCCAAGATCGTGAAGCAGTACATGCCGAACGCATAACCACCTGACAATCAAGGAGTTTACCCATGGCGCGTGTCAAGCGGGGCGTAACGGCCCATGCCCGTCATAAAAAAGTTATCAAGGCTGCCAAGGGCTACTATGGCCGCCGCAAGAACACCATCCGCATTGCTAAGCAGGCCGTCGAGAAGGCCGCTCAGTATTCCTACCGCGACCGCAAGGTCAGGAAGCGGAACTTCCGCTCGCTGTGGATCCAGCGCATCAACGCTGCCACCCGCGCGCACGGCCTGACCTACGGCCGCTTCATCGACGGACTGAACAAGGCTGGCATCGAAGTCGACCGTAAGGTTCTGTCCGATCTCGCCATCAACCAGCCGGCCGCTTTCCAGGTCCTGGTCGAGAAGGCACAGGGCGCCCTGGCGGCCTGAGACTTTCACGGGTCATCCGTTGGAAAGAGGCGTCTCCGCAAGGAGGCGCCTTTTTTGTTGTTTCAATGCGGTCCTTGACGAGTGGATGTCGCCGATTTGCTTAAAACTCCTGATGCCGTGTTAACCATTCTGCATGAAAGCGTAATGAAATCAGAGGTCAAAGATTAACGAATCCCGCTGTCTGGCACGGGGCTTGCGATGAACGAGGGGAGTTCACCCCGGGCGTCCCGAACCGGAACAGACAGAGGCAGATCCGTTGCGTATCGATCCATTCCGTCCGTTTGACCGTTATTCCGATCGTCGCCGGGCGCAGGTCCGAGCCCAGGTGCGCGCCAAGGCCCGCGCGCGGGAAGCCAGCGCCGATGAAATGGCAGAAGTGGCGCGTACACCGCTGAGCCTGCCAGCTCCGATGGTGGCTGCTCCCGAGGAACGTCAGGCGGGATACGGCCTGTATCGACCGGATGCCGCTTTCCTTGCGCATCTGATTTCCATGCGAGACATGGAGGTCCTGGCGCTGACCGCGCAGCCGGCCGAAGCGCTGGACGGGGTGCTGAGTTATCGCAGTGTTGCAGCGTCCCCGCGCCGCCGTGCGCCGGGCCATGTGGTTTCGACGCAGCTCTGACCCTGAGGGAGTTGGGCGGCCATCGTTTGACCCGGCGCAGCAGCGGCTACGGAATCCGGGTCAAACGCTTCAGTATCCTGCTGCGTGGCCGTCCTTGCGCGGATCCGAGCCTCCCGTCAGGATGCCCCGCTTGCGGTCAATCATGATCGCCTGCGCCCCGCCGATCGGCGCGCCCGCCTTGATGACGTCATGCCCGCGGGCGGACAGTCCCTCTACAGCCCCTTGGGGAATCCCGTTTTCGACCTGCAGCTTGGTGAATGTGTCATCCAGGAACAGGCGCGGGGTATCGATGGCTTCCTGAACGTCAATGCCGTGGTCAATGATGTTGGTCAGGACATGCACATGGCCGCAGGGCTGGTAGTGACCGCCCATGACGCCAAAGGACAGCCAGGGGGCGCCATCCTTGAGGCCGAAGGCCGGCAGGATGGTATGCATGGGCCGCTTGCCGCCCTCGATCGTATTGGGGTGGCCAGGCTCGACGCGGAAGCTGCAGCCGCGGTTGTGCAGCAGGACCCCGGTCTCAGGCGCCAGCACGCCCGACCCGAACTCCTTGAAGATCGAGTTGATGAAGGAGACGGCGAGCCCATCCTTGTCGACCACGCTGAGATAGACCGTGTCCGTTTGCGGGGCGAGGTCGGGAAGCGAGATGGAATCGTTGCGCCTGTCGAGTGAGATCTGGGCTGCAAGCCGATCCAGCGCTTCCGGGCTGATCAGGGCCGAGTGGCACACGTCCATGTGGCCTGGGTCAGCAATGAAGCGGTTCCGCATGGCATAGGCGAGACGGGCAGTTTCGATTTCCAGATGCAGCCGTTCCGGGCTCATCGGATCCAGCGCGGCCATATCGTAGCGCTCGAGCAGGCCCAGCATGATCAGGGCGACAAGGCCCTGGCCGTTGGGCGGCAATTCCGCGAGCGTGTACCCCCGATAGTCCTTCAGGACCGGAGCGACCGCTGTGGTGTGACAGGCGCTCAGATCCTCAAGGGTCATGTAGCTGCCGCGTGCCTTGAGCGTGGCGACGATATCCTCGGCAATGTCTCCGGTGTAGAAGGCGTCTGCCCCGCCGGAAGCAATTGCACTCAAGGTGTCGGCCAGGCGGGGCATGCGCAGGATATCGCCCGTGCGTGGTGCCGCGCCATCCACCAGATAGGTTCTGGCGCTGGCCGGATCGGCAGCCAGTTTCTCTATGCTGTGAGGCCAATCCCGAGCGACGCGCGGGGCGACTGGAAAGCCGTCGCGGGCGTAGGAAATGGCCCGGCGCAGCAGTTTGCTCAGCGGCTGGCTGCCATGCGCCTGCAACAAGGTCTCCCAGGCACGCACGGCTCCGGGAACCGTGATGGCATGGACACTGTCCGGGGTGATTTCGGACAGGCCCTGGTCCACCAACGCAGCCGTACTGATGGCTTTCGGTGCTGCGCCTGAACCATTGAAGCCGGCCATATGCCCGTCGGCTTCCGTGACGATGGCAAAGCAGTCACCGCCAAGCCCGGTCATGTGCGGTTCGACCACACATTGCACGGCTACGGCAGCAATCGCTGCGTCGACGGCGTTGCCGCCATCCTGCAGGATCTCCATGGCTGCTGCAGTCGAAAGCGGATGCGATGTTGCGGCCATGCCGCTGGAAGCGATGACCGGCGATCTGCCGGGCAGGTCAAAGTTGCGGGCCACGTGGCTGTTCCCCCAGGTTCAATTTATTCCGCAGCGGTGGAAGTGTTTTCCATGCGGGCTTTCTGTGCTTTGCCGCTGTGCCGTGCTAGCCCGTTGATATCGGCTTTCAGTCTTAGCGGAGATATCGGGTCATGGGAAAGATGACACTTGCAACGGCACAGACAATCATTTCTGCCGCTTTTGAAAAAGCGGACAGCTTGTCGCTGAAACCGTTGACCGTGGTGGTGATGGATGCCGGTGGCCATGTGGTCGCACTCGCCCGGCAGGACGGGTCATCGATCCTGCGGCCGCAGATTGCCAGTGGGAAGGCCTATGGTGCTCTTGCGATTGGGACGGGAACCCGCTGGCTGCATGCCAATGCGGAAACCCGACCGCATTTTGTCCAGGCGCTGAATGGTGCATCCGGTGGCGCGATCATTCCGGTGCCGGGCGGCGTGCTCGTGCGGGATCTGGACGGTGAAGTGCTGGGCGCTGTCGGGGTCACGGGTGACAGCTCAGACAATGACGAAGCCTGTGCGACCGCCGGCATAGCGGCGGTCGGGCTTGAGGCCGATTGCGGCTGAAGGGCAGGGCAGGCTACCCGGCGCTGACAGGCTGCGCCGGGGGGCCTCGTCAGGTCTTGTCCGATCCGAGCGCGTCGATTTTCTTCTGCATCGACGCCAGCTGCTGCTTCAGGTCGTCCAGATCGGATGAGCTGGCGGGCGTCGAGCGTGCAGCGGCCGCGTCGACGGCGTCTGTGCTCGGCGGAACGCCGGCTCCACCAAGGCCGAAGGGCAGGAACATCTTCATCGCCCGCTCGAACATTTCGCTGTTGCGCTTGACCTGCTCTTCGATGGCTTCCAGCGCCGTGGAGCTGAACGCACCTGACATGTGGCTGCGCAGCTTCTCCTGTTCCTTCGTCAGCGAGGCGATGGAAAACTCCAGATACCCGGGCACGAGGCCCTGCATGCTGTCGCCGTAGAACCGGATCAACTGGCGCAGGAACGTGATCGGCAACAGGTTCTGCCCATCCTTGCCCTCCTGTTCGACGATAATCTGCGTCAGCACAGCACGGGTGATGTCTTCGCCGGACTTCGCATCGTAGACGACGAAGTCTTCCTCGCCCTTCACCATGACCGCAAGGTCCTCGAGGGTGACATAGGTGCTGGTGCCGGTGTTGTAGAGCCGACGATTGGCGTATTTTTTGATAACGGTCGGCTCGCTGGTCTTTGCCATCTTGTCGTAAGCTCCCGGCAGACCGCAGGCAGACCGGTTTCCGGTTTATGCGCTGCGGCGGCAAGTTCTCGTTTGGCACCAAGCCTTTCGGTCCGGTGCCGCTCCTCCTTAGAGGAGACTATGCCAATCCCTGCGTGTCTGACCACCCCTTTCATGTTGCTTGACGAAAGGATGACGGTTTGCACCGCAATACGCGCCATTGCGCATGTGAAGTCCGGTTGACTTGCGCCAGTCGTCGGTTTCTAGTCGGGTCGAGTGGGGGCCGCCGGATCCGGATAAAAAACAGCGGAGGATCTGCCGTGCCCTTGGGGGAATCAGTCATCCGGAGGTCTTCATGAGCGCTTCAACCGACGTCGTTATCGTCAGTGCCACCCGTACCCCAGTGGGTTCCTTCAATGGTTCCTTCGCCAATGTCCCAGCTCACGAGCTGGGCGCGACAGTCATCAAGGCCGCACTTGCGAAAGCCGGCGTGTCTGGTGCTGAAGTCGACGAATTGGTCTTTGGCCAGGTCCTGACCGCAGGCCAGGGCCAGAACCCGGCCCGCCAGGCTGCAATTGCCGCTGGCCTGTCCGAAGGCTCCACCGCCTGGTTGCTGAACCAGGTCTGCGGTTCCGGTCTTCGCACCGTCGCCATCGCAGCCCAGCAGATCATGTGCGGCGATGCCACGATCATGGTCGCCGGTGGCCAGGAAAACATGTCGCTCTCGCCGCACTGCGCTCCCATGCGCGCCGGCTACAAGATGGGCGACTACAAGATGATCGACACGATGATCAAGGACGGCCTCTGGGATGCCTTCAACGGCTATCACATGGGCCAGACCGCCGAGAACGTCGCTCAGAAGTGGCAGATTTCCCGCGAAGAGCAGGACGCCTTTGCCCTCGCCTCGCAGAACAAGGCCGAAGCTGCCCAGAAGGCCGGCAAGTTCGTTGACGAAATCACCCCGGTGACCGTGGCCGACCGCAAGGGCGACAAGGTGATCGACGCAGACGAGTACATTCGTCACGGCGCGACGCTGGACAGCATGGTGAAGCTTCGCCCTGCCTTCACCAAGGACGGCAGCGTGACCGCCGGCAACGCCTCGGGCCTCAATGATGGCGCGGCCGCCCTGGTGGTGATGAGCGCTGCTGAAGCCGCGCGTCGTGGCCTGACCCCGCTCGCCCGCATCGCTTCCTGGGCAACGGTCGGCGTCGATCCGGCCGTGATGGGTTCGGGTCCGATCCCGGCGTCGCGCAAGGCGCTTGAAAAGGCCGGCTGGTCTGCGGCCGATCTCGATCTGGTCGAGGCCAACGAAGCCTTTGCCGCCCAGGCCTGTGCGGTTAACAAGGACCTCGGCTGGAACCCGGACATCGTCAACGTCAACGGTGGCGCCATCGCTATCGGTCATCCGATCGGCGCTTCGGGCGCCCGCATCCTCGTGACCTTGCTGCACGAAATGGGCCGCCGCGATGCCAAGAAGGGCCTGGCGACCCTGTGCATCGGCGGTGGCATGGGGGTTGCCATGTGCGTCGAGCGCGCCTGAGATCGCGTCTGACAAGTCTGGAGTGACGGCCAGTCTCACTCCGGTTCCAGATCTGGACCTGCGGACAGGCGCTTTGCCTGCCCGCCGGTCTGATGATGGCGAGGCCCGGTCCGAATGGCCAATTGCGGTGTCCGCCTGAAATGCAGCAGTCAGAAGGGAACAGGGCCTCGCGTCAAGAAGGCCCGAAGCATTGGGAGACGAGAATGAGCAAGGTCGCACTGGTTACCGGCGGGACGCGTGGCATTGGCGAAGCCATTTCACTGGCCCTCAAGGCAGCGGGCTACACTGTCGCCGCGACATATGCGGGCAACACAGAGAAGGCGGAAGCCTTCAAGGCCGCCACAGGTATTCATGTTTACAAGTGGGATGTCGCCAGCGAGGACGAATGCGCCAAGGGCATTGCCCAGGTCGAAGCCGACCTCGGACCCGTCGAGATCCTCGTCAACAATGCCGGCATCACCCGTGACGGCATGTTCCACAAGATGAGCTTCGAACAGTGGCGGGCCGTGCTGTCGACCAACCTCGACAGCATGTTCACCATGACCCGCCCGGTTATCGAAGGCATGCGCAATCGCAGCTTTGGCCGTATCATCAACATTTCCTCGATCAACGGCCAGAAGGGCCAGATGGGTCAGGCCAACTACTCCGCCGCAAAGGCGGGCGTGATTGGTTTCACCAAGGCGTTGGCGCAGGAAAATGCCTTCAAGGGCATCACGGTCAATGCCATCTGCCCAGGTTACATCAACACGGACATGGTCGCGGCGATGCCGGAAAAGGTGCTGCAGCAGATCATCGCCGGCATTCCGGTTGGTCGTCTTGGGCATCCTGAAGAAATCGCCCAGGCTGTGGTCTATCTTGCGGCCGACAGTGCCGCTTTCATGACCGGCGCGGTCCTGACACTCAACGGCGGCCAGTATATCGCCAACGGCTGAACCAGTTTCTGGTTGGCTCAAGAGGGGCGCCCGGCTGTGGCGCCCCTTTTTTGTTTGGCGTTTTCCTGGGTGATTGGTGTTGACCCGCCGGGCCCTGTGTCCCTATCTGCGGGGATCGGACACACTCAAGGCTGATCGGCCAGTGGAGAGACAATGGACCTGGAACGCGCACCGAATGACCCGCAGCGGCTCAAGGAGATGGGCGGCAAGGAGATGGCGCCGCTGTTGAAGCTGGCGCTGGAACTCGGACCGCTCGCGGTGTTTTTCCTGTTCAATGCGCGGGGCGAGCAGATCCAGGCGGCGGTGCCTCAGTTGGCGATTTTCGGCGGCCCCATTTTTCTGGCAACGGCCGCCTTCATGGTGGCGATCTCGCTGTCGCTAGGCGTGTCGCTGTGGCTGACGAAGCGTCTCCCGATCATGCCGCTCGTCTCCGGCCTTATCGTTCTGGTGTTCGGCGCGTTGACCCTTTGGCTGCATGACGAACTGTTCATCAAGCTGAAGCCGACGATCATCAACACCCTGTTCGGTGTTATCCTGCTCGGCGGGTTGCTGTTCGGCCGTTCGCTGCTGGGCTATGTCTTTGACAGTGCCTTCCGCCTCACGGATGAAGGCTGGCGCGTGCTGACGCTGCGCTGGGGCCTGTTCTTCCTGTTTCTGGCAGGCGTCAATGAAGTGGTCTGGCGCAGCTTCTCGACGGATTTCTGGGTGAGTTTCAAGGTATTCGGCATGATGCCGATCACCCTGGTCTTCACCTTGTTCCAGTTGCCGCTGATCCAGCGCCATGCGTTGCCGGAGCCGGAAGGTGCGGCAGGGCAAGGGCCGGACCCGAAAACCTGACAACCCATGTCCCCCCAGTCTTGCCGATCGAATTCCGGCTTTGCGCTGTCCGCCTTCAGTTGCCGGTAAAGCTGACGTCGCGCCGGGCGCCGGAAATCGTGACCGTGAAGCCGGCGATGACATCGATCGCGGCAATGACCATCAGCAGGAAAAAGGTGGAGGTCGCCGCTTCGCGGATGGTCAGGAACTCGATCAGATAGACGACAAACACCACCATCGACAGGATGTGGTCGGAGAGCACGGCGGTGCCGGTGCGGGTCGCCTTCAGGATCTCGACAAACAGCAGCGCCAGGGCGAGCGTCAGGATCATGTCGCCGAGGACCAGGGTGAACCGGGCCGACGAGACCATCTCGACTGTTATGACGGGGGCGAACCAGGGGTCGCCGGAGATCGGTCCGAACCAGCCGAACGCCACGAAATTATAGAGCACCAACGGCAGAACAGTCAGGGGAATGGACAGAAGCAGCGACATGAGAAACCTCCGAAAGGGTCTGCAAGGGTGCTCGGGAACCTGCACATGTCAGGCGGCGTGAAGCCATATTATAGACTGGAACCGGTCTTGACTGCTCGACATGAAACGACCTTGCAGGGACCCGAGCACATGAAAAAGGCCGGCGTTGCCGCCGGCCTTGATCAGGATTTCAGTCGCCGCAGCGATCCCTTGATCAAACGTCTTGCTTGATCGAAA
Source organism: Pannonibacter sp. (assembly GCF_051860505.1). Taxonomy (NCBI): domain Bacteria; kingdom Pseudomonadati; phylum Pseudomonadota; class Alphaproteobacteria; order Hyphomicrobiales; family Stappiaceae; genus Pannonibacter; species Pannonibacter sp. Next base: position 54,290 of record NZ_JBHYDX010000023.1, read on the forward strand.
GGATCTGACGGCCCCGGTACATGCCAGTCTTGAGGTCGACGTGATGCGGACGGCGCAGTTCGCCCGAATCCTTGTCCTCGACGTAAGTCGGCTGCTTCAGGGCGTCCGCGGAACGGCGAAAACCGCGCTTCATGCGCGAAGTTTTTCTCTTCGGAACGGCCATGTTCTTGTTCTCCGTAGTCCATAGTCCACGCCGCCCGGACCGGGTTTGCCCGGGGCGTGAAACCACGCAGCGTGTCGGAATGCTGGGCCTTATACAGGCAATGTCCGGCATATGCCAGAGGAGAGCCGAATTTTTCTTTTGCCCCTTAAGGACGTCCCAGGACGCAGGAAAAAATGTCTCCGGCCTGAACCACGCGGCTTTCGTTGGTGCGGGCCAGACGGGCGTGGCCACGGCCCGGCTTGGCCGGATTGCGCAGAAACGGATTGGGCAGGGCGGTTGCCAGCCGCGAGGCCTCAGCCTGGGTCAGCTTCGCTGCCGGCTTGCCGAACCAGGCTTGTGCTGCCGCCTCCGCCCCGAAGATGCCTTCGCCCCACTCGGCGATGTTGAGATAGAGTTCCATGATCCTGCGCTTGGTCAGCATGAGATCCAGCATCATGGCAAGCGGCAGCTCGAGACCCTTGCGAACGAAGCTGCGATCACCCCACAGGAACAGGTTCTTGGCCAGCTGCATGGAGATCGTACTGGCACCGCGGGCGTCCTTGCCGGCGTTGAGCCGCTCGATCTGACTTTCGAGTGCCACCCAGTCGACGCCATCATGGCTGCAAAAAGCACTGTCTTCAGACGTAATGACCGCACGGACCAGGCTGGGGGAGATTTCATCCAGGGAGCGCCACTGCCGGTCGACCCAGAGCCCCTGTGCATAGCGGCCCAGCATCAGGGTGCTGACCGGCGGCACGACGGCATAGACAAGCGTCAGCACGGGCGGTGTCGCGACCGCGATCAGGCCGCAAATGAATATGAAGCGGACAATCCGTCGACCAAGACCCCTGCGCGGGCGGCGCTCGTTCATGGCTGTTGCCAGCTGTGGCCTGGCGGTTGCATCAGAAGCGTCATCCCGCCGGCTGTCTCCCGCCACAGGTTCAAACATCGCTCAGCCAGTCGCCCCTTTTGCCGCAAACCGGATCGCTTGCCAGATGTGGCCCGTTCAGACTGTTCTACATGCGCTGGGTGACCACGTCAAAGTGGGCGGGACCGTGCCGGGTCCCAAGACGCTTGACGGGACGCTGAAAACCGGACACGCAGGGCCCTGTTCGACCACGCCGGCGCGGACAGGCAAGGCAGGTCTTTTCCGCACTGGCGTGTGAACGGGCAAAGCAATGGCAGGGGACAGGTATGGGCATTGGCGTGGCTTGGCTGGAAGAGGCCCTGCGCGACACGGCGCTGAAAATGGAACACACGATCACGGAGGCGCTGTCGGCCGAACCGCGAGCGGGTGAAAGGGTTCGGCCCGAGCGGCTCCTGGCCGCGATGCGTCATGCCACCCTGAATGGCGGCAAGCGGCTGCGGCCGCTGTTGGTGATCGAATGCGCGAGGGCGTTTGGCCGTCAGGATCCGGGCGTCCTTGTAGCTGCTGCCGCGCTTGAATGTCTGCACAGCTATTCGCTAGTGCATGACGATCTGCCGGCGATGGACGATGATGACCTGCGCCGGGGCCTGCCCACCGTTCACAAGGCTTATGACGAGGCAACGGCGATCCTGGCGGGCGACAGTCTCCTGACGCTAGCCTTTGACCTGATCGCGGATCCGCGGGTGCATGATGACCCGGCCGTCCGGCTGGTGCTGTCGAGGGACCTGGCCCGCGCGGCCGGCGTCGGCGGCATGGCCGGTGGCCAGATGCTGGACCTTCAGTCGGAGCATCGGACCCTGGCGGAAGACGAGATCCGGACGCTGCAGGCCATGAAGACCGGTGCGTTGCTTCGTTATGCGTGCGAGGCCGGTGCCCGGCTTGGCAATGCCTCGGATGAGGATATTGTCCGTTTGCGCCGCTATGGCGAGGTAGTTGGTCTGGCTTTCCAACTGGCCGACGATCTTCTGGATCTGGAGGCATCACCGGAGGTCATGGGCAAGGCGACTGGCAAGGATGCGGAGGCCGGCAAGGCGACGCTGGTCAGCCTGTATGGTCCAGAGCGGACACGCGCCATCCTTGCCGAACTGGTCGCGGAGGCTTCCGGGCTGGCCGGCGAGCTTGGTCCGGTCGGCCAGAGGCTTGCAGATATTGCAAGCTTTGTGGCTTTCCGCAGCCATTGATGCCTGCTGTTGCTGCTTTGGCAGGGATCAGGAAACGGAGACCGTCTTGGCTCGGCCGGTGTCCGGATGTTCGGATACCTGATTGACGGTGCGCAGGAACTCATTCAGCAAGCTCGCCGGGATTTCGATATCTGCCATGGGCTTGCCAAAGAGATAGCCTTGCAGCCGGTCGCAGGCGACCGTCTCGAGGGCCCGTGCCTGAAACACCGTTTCGACGCCTTCGATGGTCACCTGCATGTTGAGGGCATGACCAAGCGCCACTGTTGCCGACAGGATCTTCTGGACAGTCTCGGTTGACTGCGCATAGGCGGCCATGAAACTGCGATCGATCTTGATCTTGTCAAAGGGAAAACGCCAGAGATAGCTCAGGCTGGAGTAGCCGGACCCAAAGTCGTCCATGACGATGCTGACGCCGAGCGCCTTGAGCTGGCGAAGCTGCGACATGACCGTTTCATCATCGCGCAGCAACAGGGTTTCGGTGATCTCCAGTTCCAGCCGGGCCGGTTCCAGGCCGGTGTCGGCAAGGATTTCCGCGACGCGGCCCGGCAGCGTTCCCCCTTCAAACTGGGAGGGGGAAAGATTGGCGGCAATCGAAATGCCGTCCGGCCACTGCACGGCGGCCTCACAGGCCCGCGCCAGCACCCAATCGCCGATTTGCGGCAGCAGGCCAAGCTTCTCCGCAAGGGGCAGGAACTCGTTCGGCGACACCAGCCCGCCATGTCCATCCGGCAGGCGCAGAAGCGCCTCGAAGCCGACCACCTTGGCGCTTGCGACACTCATGATGGGTTGGAAGAAGAGGACGAAGTCGCTTTCCCGCGCAGCCAATCGCAGCCGGCGTTCCAGTTGCCGCCGGCGTTGCATGTCCGCTTCCATCGTGTCGCGGAAAAAGCCCGTGTCGTGGCCGCCGGCATTCTTGACGAACATCAGTGCGAGGCTCGCCTTGTGTACCAGATCACGGCCTGACGTGGCATCTTGGGGCGCCAGCGCCGAGCCGATACTGAAGGCCAGCCGAATGTCCCGCTCTTCCAGCGCGTAGGGTTCGCTCAGCCGTGCAACAAGCCGCGCGACCATGGCCTGCGCCTGCTCGCGCGAGGTGAGACCGCACTGGGCGATCAACAACTCATCGCTGCCAAGGCGTCCGACAAAATCAAGGGTTCGGACCGTCTCGCGCGCGCGCATGGCGACGAGGCGGATCAGTGTGTCGCTGAGGTCAGGACCCAGATCCTCGGCCAATGTCTTGAAACCGTCGATGTCGATGTGGTGGATCGCAAGGCCGGGCGAGGTGTCGGTGACGCCGGCAAGCCGTTTGTCGAGCTGGGCGAGAAAGGCGCTGCGGTTCAGCAGCCCGGTGAGGCTGTCATGCTGGGCGAGGAAGGTGGCGCGGGCATCACTCAGAGCCCGGGCGCGGGCCATGCGCCGCAACGCAAAGAAGGGACCGATCACCAGGGTCAACAAAAGCAGACTGATGCCGATACCGGCCGCAGTGAGTTCACGGCGGAACAGGACAGCGGTTTCGGCCTCGTCGACATAGGTCTCGACAACAGCGATCATCCGGCCATCGCGATAGATCGGCAGAAAAGTGGAGGCATAGACCGCCGGGCGACCCTCAGCGGTTCCGTCTTTCACAACGGTGAAGGGCTTGCCGGACGCCACGACCTGTGCGGCCAGCGGGTTATGGTCGGACAGTGTCTCTTCGGAGCGGATGCTGATGCCTTTCGCATCGGAGGTGAGGCGGGCCTGGCCTTCCCGGTCGAAAATTCTCACCTTGAAGACCTTGCCCATGCCCTTTGCCATCTCGATCCGATCAAGCGTTTCTGCCGAGGGAGGGGTGCCCTCGGCAATGCGTTCCAGATCCGGAATGGAGTTCGCAAGGGTTTGCGCCCAGAGCGTTGAGTGTGCTTCTGCGTCTTTCGAGATCCAGCGGTTGACGGCCATGCCGGTGACAAAGAAGGCGCCGACGACAAAGGCGATCGCGCCCAGCAGGACGCCTGCAATCAGCCGTGAATCCTTGCGTCCTGAAAACACCTGCATGCCCATCCCCTAAGGTTCTGACGGGCATTACACAGGTTAAATTGCTAAGATATCCTGAGTAAATTCATGCCGATCTGCAGCATGTCTAAGGAAATCTGAACCGCTCAGACCTTCTGGCGCCCGAAGTCAGGGGCTTCCGTTTCCTGGCCGGCCTCGATGATTGAGCGGCGGATGCCACGGGTCCGTGTGAACAGGTCGAACAAGGCCTGTCCATCGCCCCATCGGATCGCACGCTGAAGCGCTGCCAGATCCTCGGAGAACCGCGACAGCATTTCAAGGATCGCGTCCTTGTTGTGCAGGCAGACGTCGCGCCACATCACCGGATCGGAGGCTGCCAGACGCGTGAAGTCGCGGAAACCCGAAGCCGAGTACTTGATCACTTCCGACTTTGTCACAGTCTCCAGATCGTCCGCGGTGCCAACGATGTTGTAGGCGATGATGTGCGGCAGATGCGACACGATGGCGAGCACCAGGTCATGGTGCCCGGGATCCATCACGTCGACATTCGAGCCGCAGGCGGTCCAGAAGGCAGAGAGGCGGTCGACGGCGTTCTGGTCGGCCCCCTCGACCGGTGTCAGGATGCACCAGCGGTTCTGGAACAGGCTGGCAAAGCCCGCGTCCGGACCGGAGTGCTCGGTTCCTGCGATCGGGTGTCCAGGAATGAAGTGGACGCCCTCGGGGACATGAGGGGCCATCTGGGACACGACCGAGGCCTTCGTGGAGCCGACATCCGTCAGGATCGCGCCTGGCTTCAGGTGCGGAGCGATGGTGCGGGCCACTGCCTCGCTTGCGCCGACAGGAACGCTGACAATGACAAGATCAGCGTTCACGACCGCTTCGCCGGCATCGGTGCAATATCGGTCACCGAGCTGCAGCTCTTCCGCGCGGGCCAGGGTTTCCGGCGAGCGGGTGGAGATGACAATTTCCCGGGCGAGGCCTTCCTGCCGGATGATCCGGGCAAGGGAGGACCCGATCAGGCCAATGCCGACAAGGGCGATGCGGTCGAAAAGGACGCTGGACATGCTTTGATCTTGATGGGTTGCGCGGTCCGGCAAAAGTCTGCCGGACCGGAGTTCGGGCTGAGCTGACCTGCAGCAGCCTTACTTGCGGAGAAAATCAGCGATGGCGGCAATGACGGCGCGGTTGGCTTCCTCTGTGCCGATGGTCAGGCGCAAGGCATCCGGCAGGCCGTAGTTGGCCACGGCGCGCAGGATGAAGCCATGCTCCGACAAATAGGTGTCGGCATCCCTGGCGCGTTTGCCATCTGTGTCCGGGAAATGGACCAGAACGAAGTTGCCAACGCTCGGCGTGACCTTGAGGCCGAGTGCTTCCAGCTGTGAGGCGACCCAGGGCAGCCATTCGTCGTTATGGGCTATCGCCTTCTCGACAAAAGCCCGGTCCCGGATCGCGGCAATGCCGGCAGCCATGGCCGGGCCGGAGACGTTGAATGGGCCGCGAATGCGGTTCATCGCATCGATCATCTCGGCCGGGCCGAAGCACCAGCCGAGGCGGAGATTGGCAAGGCCGTAAATCTTGGAGAAGGTGCGCGTCATGATGACATTGTCGGACGTCGCCGCCAGTTCCAGTCCGCTCTCATAGTCATTGCGCCGGACATATTCGGCATAGGCTGCGTCCAGCACCAGAATCACGTGCCCGGGAAGGCCGGCATGCAGGCGCCGGACTTCATCGAAGGGCAGATAGGTGCCGGTCGGATTGTTCGGGTTGGCCAGGAAGACGATCTTGGTCTTGTCGTTGACCAGGGCGAGAATGCCGTCGACATCTGCCGTCAGGTTCTTCTCCGGAGCGACGACGGGCGTGGCGCCTGCCCCACGAATGACGATCGGGTAGACCAGGAACCCGAACTGCGAGTAGATCGCCTCGTCGCCCGGGGCGAGATAGGTGTTGGCGATCAGGGTCAGGATCTCGTCCGACCCGGCACCGCAGATGATACGGTCGGGGTTGATCCCGGTGACCTCGCCGATAGCCTCGCGCAGGGCGCTGGAAGAGCCGTCCGGGTAAAGCTCGAGCTGGCCTGCGACCGCAGCGATGGCGGCCTTTGCGGCCTCGCTTGCGCCAATGGGCGACTCGTTGGACGACAGCTTGTAGACCTTCGCTCCGCCGCTGGCCTTCGACTTGCCGGGCACATAGGGGGCGATGTCAAGAATGCCGGCGCGCGGGGTCGGGCGGCTCTTGGTGCTGTTGCTCATGTCAGTTCCTCAACTCAAATCGTGTCTGGCCGGCTTGGCGGCCTCAAGTCAGCACAGCGCCGGACTATTCTGCTTCGGCGCCAAATTCTTCGTCATTGTCCAGATCAGTCTCGATATCGATGGGCGAAGCGTAGCCGCCGACGTATCGAATGACATCCGGTTCCGCCCCGGCCGCTGCGCAAAGGGCGAGGACGTCGCCTTCGCTCAGGTCACCGGAGGCCGCCAGAAGCGCGTCCACGCCCTCTGCCGTGCGGAAGAAGCTCAGCACTTCAAGGCCGCTGTTCATCAGGTTGCCGGGCAGGATGCCGGTCCAACGCGCATCGAACACCGCAGTATCGACGGTGGCTGCATCCGGGATCGGGCGGCTGATGACAACGGCATCGAGATCCGCCGGGCGGTCATGGGCGACGAAGAACGGCAGGCGGGCGATGATCTGTGCGCCGTCAACGCCGAGGCCGCGCCACCACGGCACTTCCGCGCGTTCGGCAAGCGAGATGATCCCGAGATCCGAATGGGAGGCCGCCACTGTTCCCACCACATCGGCCGCATCGCCGGGCGATTCCATCTCGACGGAAAATCCGAAGTAGTAACGGGCGAGATCGCGCATGTCGGCGATATCGGCGCCGCCGTCCAGATGCACGGCAAAGTCGCCCTGCAGACGGGTGCAGGAAGTGATGATCTCGCGCCAGATGTGCTCGACAGTGGTTAGCGGCAGGGTGCCCGAATGTCGTTCGACCAGCCGGCGCATCATGTCTGCCTCGCGATCCGGGCGGAACATGACGGCGTCCGCTCCGCTGGCGCGTTTTGCGGCCACAATGCCATCGATCACCCTCACGCGCTCCATGAGCAGGCGGTGCAACTCGGCATCGATTGCATCGATGCGCTGGCGCAGGGCGTCGAGGGCCGATGAGGGGGCCTGGTCGTTGGTCATGACGGGATGGGCCTTCCTGAAACTGCTGTCCTCGCGGCGGATAGTCATAGGCAGGAGCCATCCGGAAAGCAAAAGAAAACATTGACACCACAGGGCGCGCAACCCTAGCTAACAGCCCCTTGAAACGGGTGGTTTGTCCATGCCATCCCCTGTAAGACAGGCGCGAAACGGTCCTTTTGAACGGGACCCAAAACAGGGACGTTGCTGCGGACAATGAGCGACATACCAGTCCAGGACAGTCCTGCCCCAGCCGGTCTCACTCCGGCGGATCTTGAGCTGGCACAACGGCGCGAGATCGACACGCCCAGCAGCCAGTGCATGCGCTGTGGTGCCGAGGATGCTTTGCCGCTGGATTCCGGCGTTATCCTGTCGCCCTGGCAGATCGCCTATGAGACCTATGGAACGCTGAACGATGACCGTTCCAATGCCATCCTGATCTGCCATGCCCTCACGGGCGACCAGTATGTGGCCTCGACCAACCCTGTGACCCGCAAGCCCGGCTGGTGGACGTCGCTGGTCGGACCCGGCAAGCCGGTGGATACGGACCGCTATTTTGTCATCTGCTCGAATGTTCTTGGCGGCTGCATGGGCACGACAGGCCCGGCCTCGACCGATCCGAAGACGGGCGCGCCTTACGCACTGACCCTGCCCCTGGTCACGATCCGCGACATGGTGCGTGCGCAGGCGCGGCTGGTCGAGCATCTGGGCATCGACACGTTGTTTTCGGTGATCGGTGGTTCCATGGGCGGCATGCAGGTGCTGCAGTGGGCCTCGCTGTTTCCGCAGAAGGTGTTCTCTGCGATCCCGATTGCGGCCGGCGCCCGGCACTCGTCGCAGAATATCGCGTTTCACGAGGTTGGGCGGCAGGCGGTGATGGCCGACCCCGACTGGTGCGGCGGCGCCTATCTCAGCGCCGGACGGCGGCCGAGCAAGGGCCTGTCCGTAGCGCGCATGGCAGCGCATATCACCTACATGTCCGACACGTCGCTGCACCGGAAATTCGGCCGCAACCTGCAAGACAGGGAAGCGCTGACTTTCGGTTTCGACGCGGATTTCCAGATCGAGAGCTACCTGCGGCATCAGGGCATGACCTTTGTCGATCGCTTCGATGCCAACTCCTATCTCTATGTCACGCGGGCGATGGACTATTTCGATCTGGCGGCCGAGCATGGCGGATCGTTGGCCAAGGCATTCCTGCGGACCAATACAAGGTTCTGCGTGATTTCCTTCACCACGGACTGGCTGTTCCCGACCTCGGAGAGCAAGGCGGTGGTTCGGGCGCTCAACGCGGCGGCGGCAAACGTGTCCTTTGTCGAGGTGGAAAGTGACCGGGGCCACGATGCCTTCCTGCTGGATGAGCCGGAGATGTTCCGCACTGTACGCGGTTTCCTGACTGGCGCGGCGCGTGCGCGCGGAATTCCGGCCCCCGGAGGAGCTGCCTGATGGGTATCGAGTTGTCATCTGTTTCCGGCCTGCCGCAGGTGCGCGGCGACCATCTTGTCGTTTGCGACCTGGTGCCGGAAGGCGCGCGGGTGCTGGATGTCGGTTGTGAGGACGGGGCCTTGCTGCAGCTTCTCACCGAGCGGCGGCATATCGATGGGCGCGGCATCGAGCTGTCGCAGAGCGGCGTGAACAAGGCCGTAGCGCGCGGGTTGTCGGTGGTCCAGGGCGATGCCGACATGGACCTGTCGGACTATCCCGACAACGCCTTTGATGTGGTGATCCTCAGCCAGACGCTGCAGGCGACGCGGGATCCGAAAGGCGTCCTTGAGCAGCTCTTGCGAATCGGCGGCCAGGTCGTGGTCTCGATCCCGAATTTTGCGCATTGGCGCAACCGCATGCAGCTGTTGTGGCGCGGGCGCATGCCGGTGACCAAGTATCTGTCCTATCAGTGGTATGACACGCCCAACATCCACTTCTGCTCCATCCGGGATTTCGTCGCGCTGGTCGAGGAAATGGATGCGACGGTGGTCAAGGCGGTTGCCCTGAGCGGTCGCGGTGAGCGGATCGGGTTTTCGGCGCCCTGGTGGCTGTGGAACCTGATCGGTGAACAGGCTGTCTTCCTGCTGAAGCGCTGAGGCGTCAGCGGGATCGTGGCTTGCGCCGGACATGCGGGTGCCGGGCTGAGCCAGGGCCCGCCGGCTTCATTCCGGTCGTGACGCCTTCGGGCACGAAGACGGGCCGCAGGATGCGCAGCATGCTCTTGCCGTTTTCCGTCTGCACACCGCGATGGAGGCGTTTTTCCGCTTCGATCACCAGAATGCCGCCAAAGGCTGGCCATAGCGCGCGCCCCAGAGCTTCCCACGTCCGGGCGCTGCGCAGGATAAACTTGGATCGGCTCGGAGGCAGATACAGTGCTTCTTCCTTCGCAATAACGTCGAACTGGCATGTCTTCAGTAAGCTCTGGATCTGTCCCTTGGAATAGGGGCGGCCATAGCCGAAGGGGGATGTTTCCGACTGCGACCACAGGCCGCTGCGATTGGGCACGATGACGATCAGCTTGCCGCCAGGCACCAGAACCCGCCAGGCCTCGCGCAATGTGGCGGCCGGGTCGCCGCTGAAATCCAGCGCGTGGACGATGATGGCCCGGTCGAACACAGCATCTGAAAATGGCAACTGGTTCACCTCGACCAGGACGGCGCCATTGGCCCGCTCCCGTGGCCAATGCACGCAGCCCTGCTGGGCCGGCATGGCCGCAACACACCGGGCCGCCTCATCCATGTAGGGGCGCAGGAATGGGCCGGCATAGCCGAGGCCAAGCAGCGCTTCGCCCTTCGCACTTGGCCACAGGGCGCGGATCCTGGTTCCGACGAGGCTGCGCAAAAGGCGGCCGAGCGGAAGATCGTAAAAGGTTCTGAGGTCGGCGACGTCGAGATACATGGGCCATCCGCTTCTGGTCGGCGCGATTGAACCTTGCCTTGCCCGGCAACGCAAGCCGTTATGCCGTCGCGCTTTTGCTTGCCCCCGCGCCGCCGCTTTGCCACTCTCCGCCCGACCAACGGCACAGGGAGCCCACAATGACACGCCTCGCCCGGCGGCAATTCATTTGCCTTACCGACAATTACGGCGTCCTTCTCAAGGATGAAGTCAGCCACACGGTCATTGCCATCGACGTGCCTGATGCGGCTCCTTACCTTCAGGAACTGCGCGAAACCGGCTGGAGGCTGACGCATATCCTGATCACCCATCATCACTGGGATCACGTCCAGGGGCTTAGCGCTCTAAAAGAGGCAACGGGCGCAAAAGTGATCGGTCCTGCCCTGTCGAGAGACAAGGTCCAGGATCTCGATGACGTCGTCGAGGACGGCGATACGCTCAACCTGGGCGGATTGCGCGTCGATGCCCTGGCGACGCCCGGGCATACGCTGGACCAGATTTCCTGGCACTTTCCGGAAGGCGGTGTGGCGCATACCGGCGACACGCTGTTCTCGCTCGGTTGCGGGCGGGTGTTTGAAGGGGACCTGGAGATGATGTGGGCGTCGCTGGCCAAACTTATGCGTCAGCTGCCCGATGAAACCGTGATCTACTGCGGTCATGAGTATACGCTGTCGAACGGGCGGTTTGCTCTGGCGATGGATCCGGACAACGCCGCATTGCGGCAGCGGGTGCAGGAGGTGGAGCGGCTGCGCAGCGAACACCTGCCGACGCTTCCGACGACCATGGCGCGGGAGAAGGCACTCAATCCGTTCCTACGCGCTGGCGATCCCGCGTTTGCCGAGAAACTTGGCATGGCGGGTGCCGCCCCGGCTGAGGTCTTTGCCAAGTTGCGCATTGCAAAGGACACGTTCTGAACCATGCACCTGACCGATCTTTCCCTCACCGAAGTCATTGACCGCCTTGGCATGCAGCCTCACCCGGAAGGGGGCTTCTATGTCGAAGCCTTTCGGGATAGCGAAACCGACGAGACCGGGCGCCCGGTCTCGACTTCGATCTATTTCCTGTTGCCTGAAGGGGTGGTCTCGCGCTGGCACCGGATTGATGCCGTGGAAGTCTGGCATTGGTACGGCGGCGCGCCGCTTGAGCTGTTCATCAGCGAAGATGGCCAGACCGCCAAGCTGGTGACCCTCGGCGACAACCTGCCGGCCGGCCAGCATCCCCAGGCGATCGTTCCGCGCCATGCCTGGCAGCAGGCGCAGAGCCTTGGCGACTATACGCTCGTCGGCTGCACGGTCGCGCCCGGCTTCATTTTCGACACTTTCGAGATGGCTCCGGATGGCTGGGAGCCGGGCCGCTGACGGAAAAAGTTTGATCAAGAAGCAAATGGCCGCGCGGTGAACGGGCGGCCGTCAGACTGCTGACAAACCCTCCATCGTCATCCCGGACGCAGCGAAGCGGAGATCCGGGACCGGAGGGCCAAGGTCTCTCCGAGGGTAACTGATTGAAATCGAGAGGCCTCGACTCTCCGGTCCCGGCTCGGCGCTGCGCTTGACCGGGATGACTTCGGAGAGGTCGAGGTTTGTCATTAAACAAAAGGGCCGCCCGGTGATGGGCGGCCCTTTGGATTTTCCAGATAACCGAGCCTGGCTCAGTTGCCCTTGGAGGCCGAGCGCTCGGCGCGTTTGCGGTCGTTCGGGTCCAGCAGGGCCTTGCGCAGGCGAATGCTCTTCGGGGTCACTTCCACCAGCTCGTCATCGGCGATGTAGGACAGCGCGGCTTCAAGGCTGAGGCGGATCGGGGTGGTCAGCTTCACGGCCTCGTCCTTGCCGGCGGCACGGATGTTGGTGAGCTGCTTGCCCTTGAGGATGTTCACTTCGAGGTCATTGCCACGGGTGTGCTCGCCGATGATCATGCCCTGGTAGACCTTGACGCCCGGCTCGATCATCATCGAGCCGCGATCTTCCAGGTTGAACATGGCGTAAGCTACCGCTTCGCCGTCGCCATTGGAGATCAGCACACCGGTGTGGCGGGTCGGAATGTCGCCCTTGTACGGGGCGTATTCGTGGAACACGCGGTTGAAGATGGCGGTGCCACGGGTGTCTGACAGCAGCTCGCCCTGGTAGCCGATGAGGCCACGGGTCGGCGCGTAGAACTGCAGGCGCGTGCGGCCACCACCGGACGGACGCATCTCGCGCAGCTCGCCCTTGCGTTCGGACAGTTTCTGCACGACGACGCCGGAGTGTTCCTCGTCGACGTCGATGGTGACTTCCTCGATCGGCTCGAGACGGTTGCCCTTCTCGTCGAACTGGTACACCACGCGCGGACGACCGACGCAGAGTTCGAAGCCTTCGCGGCGCATGTTTTCGATCAGGATGGCGAGTTGCAGTTCGCCGCGACCGGCCACGACGAATGCATCGCCCTCGGCAGTGTCTTCGATCTTCAGCGCGACGTTGCCTTCGGCTTCGTCCATCAGGCGCTTGCGGATCACGCGGGACTGGACCTTGTCGCCCTCGGTGCCGGCGAGCGGGCCGTCGTTGACAAAGAAGGTCATCGAGAGGGTCGGCGGATCAATCGGCTGGGCCTTGATCGGAAGGCTCACGTCCATCGAGCAGAGCGTGTCGGCGACGGTGGCTTCCTGCATGCCGGCAATGGCGATGATGTCGCCAGCTTCGCCCTTTTCAATCGGCTGGCGCTCCAGGCCACGGAACGCGAGCACCTTCGAAATGCGGCCGGTCTCGACAACCTTGCCTTCGCGGGACAGGGCCTTGATCGGCATGTTCGGGATCGCTTCGCCGGCGACAATGCGGCCGGTCAGGATGCGGCCCAGGAACGGGTTGCTCTCGATCGTGGTGGCCAGCATCCGGAACGAGCCTTCTTCGGCCGTCGGTGCGGGGATGTGCTTGATGATGAGATCAAACAGCGGGGCCATGGATTCGGCCGGGCCGGACGGGTCGTTGGCCATCCACTCCTGCTTGGCAGAACCGTAGATGACCGGGAAGTCCAGCTGTTCTTCGTTGGCATCCAGGGCTGCGAAGAGGTCGAATACCTCGTCGAGCACTTCCTCGGCGCGCTGCTCCGGCTTGTCGATCTTGTTGATCGCCACGATCGGCTTCAGGCCGAGCTTCAGCGCCTTGCCGAGCACGAACTTGGTCTGCGGCATCGGGCCTTCTGCGGCGTCCACCAGCAGGACCACGCCGTCGACCATGTGCAGGATGCGCTCGACTTCGCCGCCAAAGTCAGCGTGGCCAGGCGTGTCGACGATGTTGATGCGGGTGTCGTTCCAGACGAGGGAGGTCACCTTTGCCAGGATCGTAATACCGCGCTCACGCTCCAGGTCGTTGGAGTCCATCATGCGCTCTTCCGTGCGCTGGTTGTCGCGGAAGGAGCCCGACTTCTTGAGAAGGACGTCGATCAGGGTGGTCTTGCCATGGTCGACGTGGGCGATGATGGCGATGTTGCGCAGGTTCATTAATGGCTCCAAAAGACACGACGGGCCGTGGCCCGCAGGCGCGTGTCCTTGCATAGTGGCTCCCCGCCATCAGGCGGCGGGACGAAAAGTCGCGCTCTGTATAGTGCGGAAGCCGGATTTGTGCAACGCGGCAGCTTCACTTGACGTGATGTCGAGGCGGGTGTAGTTAATAAGGAAACCTTACTATCAGTTTGTCTTATCAAAATGACCGACAATGCCGCTTCTCAAAGTTGGCCTGAACCGCTGGATCCGCCCCTTGGGTTGCTGCTGACGGATGTTGCCCGGCTGCTGCGGCGCCGCCTTGATGTCGCGCTGGAACAGGTCGACACCGGCCTCACGCCGGCAGAGGCGCGGGCCATCAACATCATTCGCCGCATGCCCGGCCGGCGGCAGGGCGTGCTTGCCGAACTGATGGGGATCGAGCCCATGAGCCTCGTCGGTCATCTCGACCGGCTGGAGCAGGGCGGTATCATTCGCCGGGTCGTCGATCCGGGTGACCGGCGGGCGCGGATCATCGAGCTGACCGATGCGGCCGCTCCTGTTCTGCTGCGCATCGATGAAGCGTTGGCCCGGGTGAGGATGGAACTGACCGCCGGTCTCGATGAACCGCAGACCGAACAGCTTCATGCCCTGCTGCTGCATGTCAAGTCCAGCCTGGGCGAAGCTGATGCCCGGCCGCAACCGATCTTTCCCTGCTTTGAATGAAGGTGCGCAATGCGTGACCAGTCGATACCCTTGATGAGTGAACGGCGAACGGCTGCCCTTGGCGCCGCGCTTGTTGCCATCGGTCCGGTGACCATGGCGCTCTACACGCCGGCGATGCCCGTGCTCGCAGAGGCATTCGACACCAGCCGGTCGATGATCAAGCTGACGTTGACGGCCTATTTTGCTGGCTTTGCCCTGACCCAGCTGTTCTGCGGTCCGCTGACCGATGCGTTCGGGCGGCGACCCGTGACCTTGGCTTTCCTGCTGTTGTACCTTGGCTCGACGTTGCTTGCGACCTTTGCCCCGACCGTCGAGTGGATGATCGTCGCGCGGACCTTGCAAGGGGTTGGAGCGGCTGTCGGCATTTCGGTGTCCCGGGCGATCGTGCGCGATCAGTTCACCGGGCAGACGTCGGCGCGGATCATGAATGCCATCGGCACCATGCTGGCCATTGGTCCGGCGGTTTCCCCGACCATCGGTGGCCTGACGCTGGAGTATTTCGGCTGGCGTGAGATCTTCTGGTTCATGGTCGTCTACGGCGTCGTCCTGATGCTGGCGGTTGCGCTCTGGATGGCGGAGACGAACCGCTTTATCGACCGGGCCAACCTGCGCCCGGCGCGGCTTGTTGCCAACTATCGCGCTCTCTTGCGCGATCCGCAGTTCTTGCGGCCCAGCCTTCTGGTCGGGTTTGGCATTGGCTCGATCTACACGCTGGCGACGATCCTGCCCTTCGTCCTGATCGACCGGATCGGCCTGTCCCCCAGCCAGTTCGGGGTTGGCATGATGGTCCAGTCGGGCTGCTTTATCAGCGGAACACTGGTGACAGGGCGGCTGTTGCGGCGTGTGGATGCAGATCGGCTCATTCCCTACGGGCTGGCCGGGCTCGTTCTGGCCTCCCTGGCGATGGTTACAACGAACCTGCTGCTGCCACCGTCCTTTCTCGGTGTCATGCTGCCCGTTGGGCTGTTCGCCTTCTCTCTGGCCACCGTATTGCCGGCTGCGATGACTGCGTCCCTGCAGGGGTTTCCGCAGATGGCCGGAGCAGCGGCCTCGATGACCGGGTTCCTGCAGTTCGGAACCGGGATCCTCGGCAGTCTCCTGGCGGCCTGGCTCGGGGATCCCTATCTCGCGATGTTGATCGTGGCGCCGGGCATGCCCTTGCTGGCAGTGCTGTCCTATCTCGCCCTGACCCCGCTTGCGACGCCTCGGTAGCAAGATCATGTCGGATTGCTGCCGGCCAGTGCCGTGTCGTGGCTTGACCTTGGCCAGGGGACGCGCGATGACGCTCGGCCTTGACGTTCAAGCTTGTCCGGGTGCCCGTCCCGGCCGTCGCAGGGGCCTTTGAGGAACTTCACCGTGATGGCGCATAAACACTACATCCTGCCCTCGGCCGGCAGCCGATGCCACGTCATGGGCATTTTGAACGTCACGCCGGATTCCTTTTCGGACGGCGGCCGTCATGCGGCAGCCGGAGCAGCCCTTGAGCATGCCAAGGCGATGATCGCCGAAGGTGCTGACATCATCGACATTGGTGCCGAGAGCACCCGGCCAGGGGCTGTCGCCGTCGATGCTACTGCCGAGTGGGCGCGGCTGGAACCGGTTCTGGAACCTGTGATCGCACTTGGGGTCCCCGTTTCCATCGACACCTACAAGGCCGCAATTGCCCGCAGGGCCTGTGCGCTCGGCGCGGCCCTCATCAATGACGTCTGGGGCCTGCAGAAGGACCCTGCCATGGCGGATGTGGTGGCTGAGGCTGGCGTTCCGGTGGTGATGATGCACAACCGGCTTGAGGCCGATGCGTCCATCGACATCCTTTCGGATATTAACCGGTTCTTCGAGCGCTCGATGGAACTGGCGGAGCGGGCCGGCATTCCGCGCGCGCGGCAGGTGCTCGATCCGGGCTTCGGTTTCGGCAAGACGGTGGACCAGAACTATCTTGTCCTGAACCGGCTCGAAAGCCTTGCCAAGCACGGGCTGCCGATCCTCGCAGGCGCCTCGCGCAAGCGCATGATCGGCGCCGTTCTGGACGTTCCGACCGAGGAGCGATTGTTCGGGTCGCTTGCCGTGCATCTCCTGGCTGCCGAGCGGGGGGCGGTGATCGTGCGGGTGCATGATGTCCGGCCACATGTCGAGGCGCTGACCATTCAGGCTGCCATGCGGCGCGAGGCAGGTGCCGGCGAACCGGTGAGGACAGGGCATTGACGCATGTTGCGGGCGCCTGGCAGCGCGCGGCGCTGGGCCTTGGCTCAAATATGGGCGATCCAAAGGCCAACCTTGCCCGGGCCATCGCCCTGCTCGACGCCAGTCCCGGCATCCAGGTCCGCGATGTTTCGCCGGCCTACCGCACGCCGCCGTGGGGACCTGTCCCGCAGGATGACTACCGCAATATCTGCCTTGTCATCGAAACGACGCTCGCGCCGGTCGATCTGCTGCGCCGCTGCCTGGCGGTCGAGAAGCTGATGGGGCGGGTGCGGGATGTGCGTTGGGGGCCGCGTCTCATTGATATCGACGTGCTGTTGTATGAAGATACCAAGCTCGATCATCCCGAGTTGACTGTCCCGCATCCGCGCATGGCCGAGCGGGCTTTCGTGTTGGTGCCTTTGGCCGATGTCTGGCCCGATGCGGTGATCGGGGAGGGCCTGACGGTCGCTGGTGCTTTGGCCTCCTGCTCCGGTCGGGAAGGCGTCATCCGCCTCGAGGACTGAGATCTCGCCTCAAGGAAAACGCCCGGAAAGCCGGGCGTTTTTGTTCGCGATCCTATTGTGGTTCACGTCACGGGTTCGGCAACTCGCCGCGCAGCCACTGCTGCCACTGTCGCTTGGTACCGAAGAAGACGTTGCGATCGACATCTCCCTTGATGCCGGGGACGCGGCCTTCGGCGGTGTACTGCCAGAAAACCCAGTCGTCCCGCTTCGTGTACATGTGCATCGGGTGTCGCGCCACCGAGCGGATCCAGAAGTCATGCGCCGTGAAGTGGCCGACAAGAATTTCGCGGTGGAAGTCGACGGTCGTGTAGACCACCGGACGCTTGCCGTAATGCGCCTGCAGGGCATCGAGGAAAAGGGTCATGTCGGCGACGATCTTGCCCTGTGGCGGACGGGTCCGGCAGGTCTTGGACTCGCCGTTCCACTCCATGTCCAGCACGGGGGGCAGGGCTGCGGGATCGACCGGAACGTTCTGGATGAACCAGGCGATCTGGTCCTCTACCGGCCGGCAGAAGTAATAGAAATGGTAGGCGCCGCGCGGCACGCCGGCGGCCCTGGCCGCGTTCCAGTTTTCCACGAACTTCGGGTCGACGAAGTCACCGCCCTCCGTCGCCTTGATAAAGGCAAACTGGGTGCCGGCCTTGCGCACGGTGTGCCAGTCGATATCGCCCTGCCAGCGGGAGATGTCGATGCCGTGGATCGGGAAATCCGACGGCACAGGATCCCGGTCCTCGTAGGACGCGCAGGCTGTGAGCGAGAAGGTCAGCAGGAAGACGGCCAGACGGCGCGGGAACGCGAGCACGGGAACCCCTCAGGTTAACGAAATACAAAGACTGAGCCTCAAAATGCGGCAAATTCCCTAACGGACCGTAGAGAAATCGTGGCGGGAATGGGGCATTTGTGATCGGCGCTTCGGTGTGGTCTTGTCTGGCGCGGACCGGCCAAGGGGGCAGGACGCGGGAGAACGGCAATGGATGGCATCACACTGTATGGCGCACTCAACTCGGGGCATTCCTTCAAGGTGCGGCTGTTGCTGCTGATGGCCGGGGTACCCCATCACTATGTCGCGATCGACATCAGCCAGCCCCGCGATGCCCGTCCGGCTGATTTCCGAAGCATGTCGCCCTTCGGTGAAGTTCCGGTGCTGGTCGAAGACGGCACGAGCCTGGCGCAATCGAATGCGCTTCTCCTGCACCTGTCCCGGCAGACAGGCGTGCTCGGAGCCGAAGACGAGGCAGGATGGACAGCCATTACGTCCTGGCTGTTCTGGGAGGCAAACCGGATCGGCCGGTCCTACCCGAACCTGCGCTGGTATCGCCGGTTCGACGACAGCGGTGATCCTGCCCTGGTGCGCTGGTTTGAAGAAACGGCCCGGACGGATCTCGACCGGATGGAACGCGAACTTGCCTCACGTGCCTTCCTCTTGGGGCGCCCCACCATCGCGGATCTCTCGTTGGCGGCTTATCTGCTCTATGGCGATGATATCGGTCTCGACATGAGCGGGTGGCCGGCGGTGATGGCCTGGCTTGACCGGATCCGCGCGTTGCCGGGCTATCGGCCGCCGCTGGACATCATGGGCTGAGGTCGGTCCAGGGCCCTGGAAAACGCTCTAGGCTTGCCTGGACAAGCCGCTTATGAATGGCACTCCTGCCTTTTGCTTCCGGATTCGCCCATGACCGACCACCTGACGATTGCCACCTGGAACATCAATTCCGTCCGTTTGCGCATGCCGATTGTCGAGAAGTTCCTGAGCGAGCAGGCGCCGGATGTCCTGTGCCTGCAGGAAACCAAATGCCCGGACGCGAACTTTCCGGAAGGGGCTTTCCGCAAGCTCGGCTACGAGCATCTGGCGATCAACGGGCAGAAGGGCTACCACGGCGTGGCGATCGCCTCGAAGCGCCCGCTATCGGACCTTGAACGCCGCGACTTTTGCGGCAAGGGCGATGCGCGGCATCTGGCCGTCAGCGTGCCTTTCGGCGGGGATCAGGTCCGTGTGCACAATTTCTACGTTCCGGCCGGCGGCGACGAACCTGACCGCGAGATCAACGACAAGTTCGGCCACAAGCTCGACTTCATGGCCGAGATGCAGGCCTGGTTGATCGGGGCAGAGGCGACCAGGCCGGCGGTTGTGGTCGGCGATCTCAATGTCGCGCCCTATGAGCACGATGTCTGGTCCCACAAGGCGCTGTTGAAGGTCGTGTCGCACACACCGGTCGAGACGGAGTTGTTCGAGGCCATTCGAACCGGCGGCGACTGGGTCGATGCCATGCGCCAGATCGTGCCGATGTCCGACAAGCTCTACACGTGGTGGAGCTATCGGGCGAAGGACTGGAACGCGGCAGACAAGGGGCGCCGGCTTGACCATGTCTGGCTGTCGCGCCCGCTTGCCGGCGCGTTGAAGGAGACCATGGTGCTGCGCGAGGCGCGGGGCTGGGAGAAGCCCTCGGACCACGTGCCGGTGATCGCAGTCCTGGAGGCCTGAGCGGGCGCTTCCCCCGCCTCAGGGCCTGACGATGATCTTGCCACGCACCTTGCGGTCTGCGATCTCCTGGATCGCTTCCGCTGTTCGGTCCATCGGATAGATCGCGTGGATATGTGGCTTCAGCTTGCCCTGGCGGACCCAGTCGAGGATCTGCGTCATGTTCGACCAGTGGCCTTCCGGGTCGCGGATGATCGCTTCGCCCCAGAACACGCCCTGGATGTCGCAGCCCTTCAGCATGACGAGGTTCAGCGGGATCTTCGGGATTTCGCCCGCGGCAAAGCCGACGACCAGATAGCGGCCTTCCCAGGCGGTGGCGCGCAGCGCCTGCTCCGCCATGTCGCCGCCGACCGGATCATAGACAACGTCAGCGCCCATGCCGCTGGTCAGGGCCTTGAGCCTCTCCTTCAGCGGTTCGTTTGCATAGTTGATGGTCTCATGGGCGCCGAGGCTGCGGGCGAAGGCGAGCTTGTCGTCGGAGGATGCGCAGGCGATCACCCGGGCCCCCATGATGTTGGCGATCTCGATGGCGGCCTGCCCGACACCGCCGGCCGCGCCCAGGACGGCGACCGTCTCGCCTTCCTGCAGTTTCGCCCGGTCCCGGAAGGCGTGCAGTGTTGTGCCGTATGTCACCGAGAGGCCTGCAGCAGCCTCGAAGGAAATGCCGTCCGGCATCGGCACAAGATCGTCTTCGATGGCGATGACAACTTCGCGGGCGGCTCCAAAGCGGATGTAACCGATGACCGGGTCACCCGGGCGGAACCGGTCAACATCATCGCCGATCGCCTCGACCACACCGGCAAACTCGGCGGCCGGAGAAAACGGCAGCTCTGGCCGGATCTGGTACTTGCCCTCGATGATCAGCGTGTCGAAAAAGTTGAGCGCGAAAGCCTTGACGCGGACTTTGACCTCACCTGGTCCCGGTTGAGGATCGTCCAGCGTTTCGAGTGTCAGGCTGGATGCCGGTCCAAGACTGCGGCACAAAACGGCTTTCACGATCATTTCCCCCCGGAAATCCCGAATAACGTAGCGTATTGCCTAGCATGGCGCGGGCTCTGCGGAAAGATTCCGCGTTGCAAAAGATAACGAGGCTCTGTGCTTGAACCGATCCGGATCGTCGGGCAAACAGACCGAACGAACCAAGCGGGTCACGTCAACGTGATATGTGCCGCAATCAGGGAACCAGGAAAGCAGCCGGCGATGCGTGGATATTTTGCAGTAGGGGCGGAAGGCCTGTCGAAACGGATGAACCTCGGCAACCTGATGCGCTCGGCCCACGCCTTCGGCGCCAGTTTCTTTTTCACCGTTGATGCCGGCCCCGCGATCCGGCGTGCGCCGCGCTCGGACACATCGAACAGCCCGGATCATCTGCCGGTGTTTTCCTGGGACACCGTGGAGACAATGGACCTGCCGGCGAAGTGCCAACTGGTTGGCGTCGAACTGACCGATGATGCGATTGATCTGCCGAGCTTCATGCATCCCTTGCGGGCGGCCTATGTGCTGGGGCCGGAGCGGGGCTCGTTGTCTTCAGCGATGCTGTCCCGTTGTGATCATGTGATCCGGATCCCGAGCAAGTTTTGCATCAATGTGGCGACTGCAGGGGCGATTGTTCTCTATGACCGGCACCGTGCGCTTGGCCGCTACGCCGATCGGCCTGTTGCCTCAGGCGGGCCGAAGGGAGACAAGGCGGCTCACGCCCATGGTGGCCCCATTTTTCGCAGTGGTCGGCAGGTGCCTGGATGGGAGCGCGGCGGCGGGGCGGACAGTTCCGGCGAACCGGTGGAGTAAATCTGCCGCCTTCAGTCGATATCGACGGCAGTATCGGCCTCGAGCAGTTGCCGCAGCCGGGCAAAGGCAAGGCGGATGCGGGACTTGACCGTTCCGAGCGGCAGGCCGGTCTGTTCGGCAATCTCGCTGTGCGACAGGCCCAGGAAAAACGCCTGCCGGACAACCTCGCGCTGGTTCTCTGGCAATTGGCTGATCGCTGCCCTGACCCGCTCTTCCCGCAGGCCAGCATCCATCTGCACATCAACATCTTCGGGGGCTGAGGGATGCAGTGACGGGTCTTCGGCGTCCAGCGCTCCGGACTTCTGGCGCCGGAGGGCATCGATGCGGCGGTTGCGGGCGATGCGGAACAGCCACGTGCTGGCCGAGGCCTTGGAGGCATCGAACAGGGCAGCCTTGCGCCACAGGATGACCATCGCTTCCTGCGCGATTTCCTCGGCCGTGGCCGCATCGCTTCCCAGCTGCATCAGGTACCCCTTGATGCGCGGTGCGAAGTGATCGAACAACTCGGCGAATGCAGCCTGATCCTGAGACTGCGCAACCTGTTCGATCAGTTTTGAAAAATACTGCGCCTGAACCACCGCAGACTTCACTCCCAGACCTTGTGTCTTGCGTACGTGCTCGCCGGTGTAACCGGTTTTGACGTCACACTCTCGCCCGATTTATGCAGCCAGCGTGCTCGAATTGGGAGCCAATAATACCGACTGCGACGACAAGCGCCATCCGTGAGATTGGCTTTCAACCCTTTCGTAACCGTCTTTAAGGTAGGCTTAAGCCACTGTTTATAAGCCGGTAGGCGTTTGAATAAAATCGAAGCGAATAACGCGCAAGGAAACGGTGTGGAGATGATGCAAGCACGTACACTGGTTACCGCCGGTCTGTTCCTGGCCCTGTCCGGTGCTGCCGCCTTCGCCCAGGCCCCGACGCCGCTGGGTGAACCGACTCGGGATTGGGCAGCTTTCACGCATTCAAGCGGGGGCGGCAAGGTCTGCTTCGCGCTGACGCGGCCGAAGGTGATGGCCCCGAGTGACCGAAATCACGGAGAAGTGTTCTTCTTCGTTTCGACCCGCAAGGCTGAAGGCGTGGCCAATGAGCCGAGCTTTCAGGTTGGTTATCCCTTGAAGGAAGGGACGCCGGCGGTGGTCGATATTGATGGCAAGACCTTCAATATGTTCACCAAGGGCGATGGCGCCTGGGTGGAAAACGCAGCAGCAGAGCAGCAGCTTGTCGCGGCCATGAAGGCCGGCAAGAAAATGTTGATCAAAGCTCAATCGGCCCGCGGGACTGCAACCAGCTATGAATTCTCGCTGGCAGGCGTTTCCGCTTCTGTCGACACAGCCGCCAAGGCTTGCCGCTGACGTTCCCTTCCTGCGGGCCCTTGCCTGGGCCCGCCTGGAATTGCACCTGGTTTGTTCCGGAGGAGCTGTTCTCACTCCGGGGCATCGGCCTCCTGTGTCGGCAGCCCGGTTGATTTTCTCGCGATTTTGTGGTTCTTCACCTGCGAAAGGTCGTGGCTCCGTGAGGATGCCGCGCCATTTTTGTTTGAGGCGCGGAGTTTCCCTTCGGGAAGCCGTGCGGCGCAGGTGCCCAGGTGGCGGGATGCGCCCTATCCCTTGAAGCAGGACAGAAGCGACTGATATGGCGATCACGCTTGACCTTGCGCAGCGCGCAGACAACTCCCGGCCGGCGTCTCCCGTCTTGGCACCGAACCTTGTTGCCGCTCCGGAAAAGCCGACCCTGATCGGTCTTGATCGCGCCGGGCTTGCCGAGGCAATGGCCTCGATCGACATTCCCGAGCGCCAGCGCAAGATGCGGGCTCAGCAGCTGTGGCATTGGCTTTATGTGCGCGGCGCCTCCGATTTCGGTCAGATGACCAACATTGCCAAGGACCTGCGCGTCACGCTGGATGATCACTTCAGCATCGCCCGGCCGGAAATCGTATCCGAACAGATCTCGGTCGATGGCACCCGCAAGTGGCTGTTTCGCTTTCCCCCGCGTGGCGCAGGTCGCCCCGTCGAGATCGAGACTGTCTACATTCCGGAAGAAGGCCGCGGCACGCTTTGCGTTTCCTCTCAAGTTGGATGCACGCTGACCTGTACCTTCTGCCATACCGGCACCCAGAAGATGGTGCGCAACCTGACCTCGGAGGAGATCCTGTCGCAGGTGCTGATCGCGCGGGACCGTCTCGGTGATTTCCCAGATGCAGCGACACCGCAGGGCGCGATTGTTCCCTCCGAAGGCCGGCTCGTGACCAATGTGGTCATGATGGGCATGGGTGAGCCGCTCTACAATTTCGACAATGTGAAGCAGGCGCTGCTGATCGCGTCGGACGGCGACGGTCTGTCCCTGTCCAAGCGCCGCATCACGCTCTCGACTTCTGGCGTGGTCCCGGAAATTGCCCGGACGGGCGACGAGATCGGCTGCATGCTGGCGATTTCGCTCCACGCCGTGCGCGATGACCTGCGTGACGTGCTGGTGCCGATCAACAAGAAGTGGCCGATCAAGGATCTGCTGGATGCCTGCCGCCGCTATCCGGGCCTGTCCAATGCCAAGCGGATCACGTTCGAATATGTGATGCTGAAGGGCGTCAATGACAGTGACGCAGATGCGCGCGAACTGGTGCGGCTGCTGGCAGGCATTCCGGCCAAGATCAACCTGATCCCGTTCAACCCCTGGCCGGGCTCCGAATATGAGTGTTCCGACTGGGAGCGCATCGAGCATTTTGCCGATATCGTCAACCGTGCCGGCTATGCCTCACCGATCCGTACCCCGCGCGGCCGCGATATCTTTGCCGCCTGCGGTCAGCTGAAGTCAGCCTCGGAGCGCATGCGCAAGAAGGACCGCGACGCGCTGGATGGCGCGGCCTGATCTTGCGGAGTTGAGTGACAACAGGTCGAGGCCGCCCATTGGGCGGCCTCAGACTGCTGACAAACCCTCTATCGTCATCCCGGGCGCAGCGGAGCGGAGACCCGGGACCGGAGAGCCAAGG
>NZ_JBHYDX010000024.1:0-78620 GCF_051860505.1 Pannonibacter sp.
CTTCACCGCCATCAAAACCCCCGAAGCACCAAACAAAACAATCCTCTCGCTTCACGGGGAATTATGCAACAGGCCCTTGAGGGGAGGGGTGAGGGGTGGGGGGCTCGGGCCTCCGTCAGATCGCAAGGTGTGCGTAATACGTCTGGTCAGAAACGAGTAGCCTGGATTTGAGTCCGCTCCCCCCACCCCCTCCCCACAAGGGGGAGGGGAGCGGAGAGGCTCTGACAGGGTTAAACCAGCCCGGCATCGTCCGCCACATCGAACATGGTGCAGACCAGATCTCGACGGGGATTGTCTTACTGTGGTGCGAAGGGCTCCAGTTGCCCGGCCAGGCTCAATCCGCGTCAGCTGTCCTTCCGATCAAGCCGAGGAAAGCCAGACACAATAGCAAAAAGCCCCGCCGGTTCGCCCGGCGGGGCCTTTCGTTTCAGCGATCCGCTGCCTGTCAGGCCGGCTGGATCTCGAGGGCGAAGCAGGCGGCGCGGCCGATCGGCGTGTCGCGGTCCTTCGGCGCCTCGACCTTGCAGCGGTCCATGGCGACCGGGCAGCGCGGATGGAAGGCGCAGCCGGACGGCGGGTTGATCGGGTTCGGGATCTCGCCCTCCACCGGCTTGCGGCGACGGCCAGACATGGCAAGGTCCGGAACCGCATCGAGCAGCATCCGCGTGTAGGGATGCTGCGGCTCCCGGAACAGCGACTTGCCCTCGGACACCTCGACAAGGCGACCGAGATAGAGAACGCCGATCCGGTTGGCCATGTGGCGGACCACCGACAGGTCGTGGCTGATGAACAGGTAGGTCAGCCCCAGTTCGTCCTGCAGGTCACGCATCAGGTTCAGGATCTGCGCCTGCACGGACACGTCCAACGCCGAGGTCGGCTCGTCGCAGACGATGAACTCCGGCCGCGACGACAGCGCGCGCGCGATGGCAATGCGCTGGCGCTGGCCGCCGGAAAACTCGTGCGGATACTTCTCCGCATCCTTGGCCGACAGGCCCACCGTGTCGAGGAGCTTGCCGACCTGATTGGCCGCATCCGCCCCGCTCGCCAGACCGAAGGTATGGATCGGCTCGGCGATGATGTCGCCCACATGCCAGCGTGGATTGAGGCTGGCGAACGGGTCCTGGAAGATCATCTGGAACCGCCGGCGGATCGCGCGCATATCAGCTCCGACCGTCCCGGTCATGGGCGTCCCGTCAAACAGGATGCGCCCGGAAGACGCCGGGATCAGACCGACCACCATTTTGGCGATAGTGGACTTGCCCGAGCCGGATTCCCCCACGAGCGCAAAGGTCTCGCCCTTGCGGATCTCGAAACTGACGTCGGCCACAGCGGTCAGGAACTGGCGCTCCTCCCGCTCGATGACGCGGTTCAGCCAGGGCTTGGAGACGTCAAAGCGCCGCCACAGGTTTTCAACGCGGATCAGGGCCTCAGACATGGCTCATCTCCTTCTGATACAGCCAGCAGGCCACCTGCCGTCCGCCGGGACGATCGATCGGATCCGGTCGTTCCGTATGGCAACGGGCAAACACTTGGTCGCAGCGCGGATTGAAGGCGCAGCCCTTCGGGATGGAGGTCAGACGCGGCATGGCCCCCGGGATCTGGACGAGCCGGTCACTGTCCTGTGTCAGGGTCGGGATCGACCCCATCAGGCCGCGGGTATAGGGGTGTTCAGCCCTTGTGATCACATCATGCACCGGGCCGATCTCGGCCAGGCGTCCGGCGTAGAGCACAGCCACCCGGTCCGCCGTCTCGGCGATCACGCCCATGTCGTGGGTGATCAGCATGACAGCGGCACCGCGTTCGGTGCACATCTCCTTGATGAGGTCGATGATCTGCGCCTGCACCGACACATCGAGCGCGGTGGTCGGCTCGTCGGCGATGACGAGTTCCGGCTCGGCCGCGAGCGCCAGGGCAATCACCACGCGCTGGCGCATGCCGCCGGAGAAGTGATGCGGGTAGTCGTCGATGCGCCGGGCCGCAGCCGGGATGCCGACGCGGTCGAGCAGGGCAATCGCCCGCTGTCGCGCCTCGGCCTTGGACACCGGCATATGCGTCAGGATGGTCTCCGTGAGCTGCTGCGCGATGGTGTAGAGCGGGTTGAGGCTGGTCAGCGGATCCTGGAACACCATGCCGATCCGGCGGCCGCGGATCTTGCGCATGCCTTCCGGCGACAGGTTGTCGATGCGCTCGCCTTTCAGGCGGATCTCCCCGCTTGCCACCCGGCCTGGAGGCTCAAGGAGGCCGATGATGGCCGCGCCGGTCAGCGACTTGCCAGCCCCGGACTCCCCCACGACACCCAGCACTTCACCGGCGTGGATGTCAAAGGACACCTTGTTGATGGCAGTCAGAATGCCGCGTCGGGTGGGAAACTCCACGACCAGATCGCGGACGGACAGAAGAACGTCAGCCATGGCTCACCTCAGACGCGGGTTGAGCGCATCGCGCAGCCAGTCACCGAGCAGGTTGACCGAAAGCGCCAGCGCCAGGAGGGTGACAGCCGGGAACAGCAGGATCCACCATTCACCCGAAAACAGGAAGCCCTGGCCGATGCGGATCAAGGTCCCGAGCGAAGGCTGGGTCGGCGGAACGCCCACGCCGAGGAAGGACAGCGTCGCCTCGGCGATGATCGCCAGCGCCAGGTGGATGGTGGCGATCACCAGCACCGGCCCCAGCACGTTGGGCAGGATATGCGTGGAAACGATGCGGGCAGGATGCACGCCGATCACCCGCGCGGCCTGCACATATTCCTTGTTCTTCTCCACCATGGTAGATCCGCGCACGACGCGGGCGAAGGGCACCCACTCCGACAGGCCGATTGAGACGATCAGCACCCAGATCGCCAGCTCCTCGCGCATGTCCTGCGGAATGAAGCCACGCGCCACGCCGAAGATCAGCAGCGCGATCAGGATCGACGGAAAGGACATCTGCACATCTGCAATGCGCATCAAGAGGCTGTCCACCCAGCCGCCCCGCCAGCCCGCCAGCAGGCCCAGTGTGATGCCGAGCACCATCCCGAACAGCACCGCCGAGAACCCGACAAACAGCGATATCCGCGCGCCATAGAGAATGGCGGAGAGAATATCACGGCCCTGATTGTCGGTGCCCAGGAGAAAAACGTTGCCGGTAAAGGCGTTGGGCTCACCCGGAGGGGTGAACCCGTCCATCAGGTTGAGGCTTGCCGGATTGAACGGGTCGTAGGGGGCGAGCAGCGGCGCAAAAATCGCCGGCAGGATGATCGCCAGGGAAACAAGTGCCGCGAGAACTGCGACGGGTGAGTGGCGGAAGGAATAGGCGATATCGCTATCCCAGGCACGGGCGATGCTGTTCATCTGCGTCCTCCCAACGGCAAGGCCACGACCGGCGCAAGGTCGTTGAAGACCATATACAGGCGGGCGTCGCTGGAATTCGGAATTGCGGGGGTGGAGTTCGGGCTGTCGGTCATCACATCAGCCTCGTCTCAGTGACGCGCCGATGCGCGGTCGACACGCAGCCGCGGATCAACCACGTAATAGAGCAGGTCGACGATCAGGTTGATCACCACGAAGATGAAGGAGATCAGCAAGAGATACGCTGCCATCACCGGCACATCGACAAACTGCACCGAGTTGATGAACAGCGCACCGACCCCCGGCCACTGGAACACGGTCTCGGTGATGATGGCGAAGGCGATGATCGAGCCAAGCTGCAGGCCGGCAATGGTGATCACAGGAACCAGTGTGTTCTTCAGCGCGTGGCCGAAGTTGACGGCCCGGTTGCTGAGACCACGGGCCCGCGCGAACTTGATGTAGTCGGTACGTAGCACTTCCAGCATTTCTGCCCGGACCAGCCGCATGATCAGGGTCATCTGGTAGAGGCCCAGCGTAATAACAGGCAACACGAGCGAGGCCCGGCCCGAGCTGGTGAAGAAGCCTGATACCCAGCCTCCGACGGACACCGTTTCCCCGCGCCCGAAACTCGGCAGCCACTGCAACTCAACGGCAAAGACCCAGATCAGCAGCACACCGATGAGAAATGTCGGCAAGGACACGCCGATCAGCGAGGTTGCCATGATTGTCGCAGAGGCAACACCGCGCCGGTTCAGCGCTGTATAGACCCCGAGCGCCACCCCGGACACGAAAGCCACCACCCCGGACACCAGGGCCAGTTCCAGCGTTGCCGGCAACCGCGACAGGATCAGTTCCATCACCGGCTGCTGCAGCCGGTAGGAAATGCCAAAGTCGCCCTGCACGGCGCGGGAGATGAACGTGCCGAACTGGACGATCACCGGGTCATTGAGCCCGAGCCGCTCCCGCAGTTCCTCGCGGTCGGCCACCGTGGCCTCCTGGCCCATCATCGTGGCCACGGGATCGCCCACATAGCGGAACAGGGAAAAGGAGACCAGCGCGACGACGAGCATCACCAGTACGGACTGGACCAGCCGCCTCAGGATAAAAGCGATCATTAAAAGTCCCCGGAAAACAACCGGAGGCCCCTTCTGCGTGGGCCTCCGGCATTACGTGAGGTGCTGTTACTTGAAGGTGACCGTGGTCATCTTCGGCTGGTTTTCCGGATGGACGGCCAGCTGCACATTGTCGCGGGTGGCATAGGCCAGCAGCTGGTTATGAACGGCCAGCAGCACGCGGTCTTCCTGCACCTTGTCCCAGATCTTGGCAACGTTGGCGCTGCGGGCCTCGTTGTCGATCTCTGTCGCCAGCGACTTGATCATCGCGTCGACCTCGGGGTTGTTGTAGCGCGAGGCATTCCAGCCGCCGAGCGAGCCTTCCTCGGAGTGAATGAGGAAATCGAACACATAGGCGGAATCGAAGGTCGGAACGCCCCAGCCGAGGAGATAGAAGTCGGTCTCGCGCTTCTGGATCAGCGGGAAATGCAAGGTGCGCGACTGCGACACCAGGTTCGCCTTGATGCCGATGCGGCCCAGCATGCCGACATAGGCCTGGCAGATCGCCTCATCGTTCAGATAACGATCGTTCGGGCAGTTGAGGTCCACCGAGAAGCCTTCCGGATACCCGGCTTCCACGATGAGGGCCTTGGCCTTGTCGTAGTCCGGGGCCGGATAGGCATCCAGCTCGGGCGACCAACCGCTGACGAAGGGCGGCATGGCAACGCCGGACGGCAGCGACTGGCCGCGCATCACCACCTTCATGATGGCATCGCGGTCAAGAGCCAGCGCCATGGCTTCGCGCACCTGCGGCTTCTTGAAGGGATTGTCCGGCGTGTTGGCCGAACGCAGCTTGTCCGAGCCCATGTCATAGGCAAAGAAGATCGAACGGTTTTCCGGCCCGGTCGTGACGGTCACGCCCGAAGTGCTTTCGAGGCGGGAAATGTCCTGCACCGGCACGTCCTGCACGAAGTCCACTTCACCCGACAGGAGGGCTGCCACACGCGTCGCGGCTTCCTTGATCGGCGTGTAGATGATTTCCGTCACCTGCGGCTTGGCGTCCCAGTGGTTTTCATTGAGCGCCAGAACGGTGCGCACTTCCGGGTCGCGCGAGACAAGCTTGTAGGGGCCAGTGCCGTTGGTGTTGCGGGCGGTGAATTTTTCCTCGCCTGCCTTGTAGTCCTGCGGCACCTGGACGTTGTTCGCCTCGCCCCAGCCCTTGTCCATGATGAAGAAATTGGTCAGGTTCTGGACATAGAGCGGCGACGGGCCATTCATCTTGATATGAACGGTCAGCGGGTCCACTGCCTCGGCTCCGACGACGCCCGAGTGCAGCCCCTTGAAGTCGGAGACCGGGTTGCGCACGCGCTCCATCGAGAACACGACGTCTTCTGCGGTCAAGTCCGCGCCATCGTGGAACTTGACACCCTCACGCAGCTTGAACACCCAGATGGTCGGATCTTCCGGATGGATCGACCATTCTGTCGCAAGGCTCGGCAGCAATGTGCCGTCATTGGCGCGCACGACAAGCGTTTCATAGATGTGATGCAGCAGGGTCGAGGTCGGGCCTTCGTTCTGCGAATGCGGGTCCAGCGTCAGCGCGTCGCCAACACGCGCCCAGCGCAAGGTCTTGGCCTCGGCCGGGGCAAAGGTCAGCGCCAGCGCGGCACCAGCGAGCAACGCGGCGGTTGTCCGGCGCAGCAGCGCCGACCGCATCAATCCGAAACTCATGGAGTTCTCCTTCCACTTTTCCTGTTGTTGCTGATCCTAGAGATCAAGCAGCCAGATTTTGTTCCCCTTAGCTGACCCAGGAGGAATTTTCTTCCTCTCTCAACGGACACGCAACAACGTGCATCCCCGTCAGAGCCAAACTTAGGTGATACTACCTATGGAAACCGGAACTTCAAGCTTCAATAGAAAAAGATTTCGCGCCCTCCTCAGTTGTGCTTGCACACGCGTCCGGAAGACTCCTGCCCAGCGGCGAAGCCAAGGTTTTCCTTGGATTTGACTTAGAACACGCACAGCCATCCTCAGCGAGGACCTGCGGTATACCCGTCAAAAATAACAGCGCCTGACCATTCATCCGGAGAGGAGAGCACGCAGCGCCCAAACTTCGTTTCTGAGGTTTTCCGAGGCCGATTCTGTTTGGCGGGTGATCCACCCCTCCTGCCGCGACGTTTGTTACCTGACCAGATAATTTGCCGAGACGCACCATGCCAATGACCCGCCGCACCCTGCTGGCCTTACCGCTCCTGCTGACGATCCAGCCAACAAGGTCCGAGGAGTCTTTTGCATGGTTGCCAGCCATGAAACGCGGCGAAATTGTCGCCCTGCTGCGTCATGCCCTGGCACCTGGAACCGGTGATCCGGACGGGTTCCGCCTTGGTGACTGCAGCACGCAGCGCAATCTTTCGCCCGCAGGGCAAGATCAAGCCCGCGCCATCGGCGCCCGGTTGCGCGCCCTTGGCCTTGAAAGGGCCGAGGTCTTCTCCAGCCAGTGGTGCCGCTGCCTTGAGACAGCCCGGCTGCTCGGGCTTGGCGAGGTCGAGGAACTGCCAGCGCTGAACTCGTTCTTCGCCGATCCTGGCCAGAGATCTGTTCAGACCCGTCAACTGGACACCTGGCTTGCTGCGCAAACCTCTGCCAAGCCGAAGGTTCTCGTAACCCATCAGGTCAACATCACGGCGTTGACCGGCATCGTCCCGGCCAGCGGTGAGCTTGTGATTGTCAGGCGGGCTTCGGACGCCTCACCCCGGCTTGTTGCCACTGCACGGCTCGCCTGAGCGCCCATCGCTCAGGTTACGCAATCAGGCAGGGTGATCAGTGTCTTGCAGCATCGCCGCGACGATCCACTGCCGAAAGGCTTTGACCTTCGGGCTGTTGCGACGTGCGGGCGGATAGCACAGCCAGTAGCCACTGCCATCGTCGCAGGTCAGCGGGAACGGTTGCACCAGCCGCCCACGTTCAATCTCGTCGCGATAGAACCAGGGAGTAAGGATCGCCACCCCTTGGCCGGCCGCTGCCGCATTGGCCTCCAGGATCTGCGCACCCAGCCGCGTCTGTGTTCGATTGCCAAGGTCGGTGCAAGTTACCCCGACCGTCTCGAACCACAGCTGCCACCAGGGATCCGACGGATCAATGATCTTCAGCTTGAGAAGATCCGCCGGCTCGCGAAGTCCACCAATTCCCTGCGCCAGATCAGGATGCAGCATCGGCGTGAACGTTGCCGGCAAGAGAAGTTCCGACGTAAGTCCCGGCCAGTCACCCTTGCCGGAGCGGATCGCGACATCAACCGGATCACGGCCGAAATCCGTCAAGTGCCCGGACGTCTCGACCCGGACCGCCAATTTCGGCTGCAGCAGCTGAAAACTCCCCAGATGCCGGGCGAGCCACTGGGTCGCGAAGGTTGGAACGCAACTGATGGTTAACGCCCCCTCCGCCTGCGCCCGCACCCCGGCAAAGGCATCACGGATGAGATCGAACGCGTCATGCACAGCCGGAGCCAGCTGCCGGCCAAGGTCGGTCAACTCAACGTGCCGCGCAGCCCTCCGGAACAGCGCTCCTCCGCTGCGCTCCTCCAGCAACTTGATCTGATAGCTGACCGCCGCCTGGGTCATGCCCAGTTCCTCGGCCGCCCGGGTAAAGTTGCCGAGCCTTGCAGCAGCGTCGAAGGCACGGAGCGCCGCCAGCGGGGGCAGATCAGACATCAGTTCACCTTATGCCTTAGCAGCATCGTTTGATTGGTTTCAAGACCGCCCATTAGACTAAAACCACCTCAGACATAGCAGCACGAAAACCTCTCCCATGACAAGCCTTGCCGTATATCTCTGGAAAAATGGAGTTTTCTCGATGTTAAGAGCCATATTCATCAGACCAGAGCGCACGCTGGAAGATGCCGGACGGAGCGAACGGCTCCGCGCCATCGATACAAGACATTTATCGGTCGATCTGCAGCAGGACATCGGCCTCCGCGACGGGCGCACGTTCCGAAAGGGTCCCTAAGACCTCGCCGCCGTCACAGCGTCGTTCCGGCGGCACCCCTTGACCCTGCCGTCGGACCGCAAACGGCCGCCCCCTTTGCCGGGGGGCGGCCGTGTTTCATTGCCTGTCGGACTGCTTATTTCATCGAGGCAACGAACGCATCCACCTCTTCCAGCGGGATGTAGGTGTCTTCCTTGGTGCCCTCGTTGGTGAAGCTCCACACGACAGCCGGAGCAGAGACGTCGCCATTGGAATCGAACTTCACGTTGCCGGTCGCGCCCTGGTAGAGCACGGAGCCGCCGCCCGCGAGGATCTTGGTAGCCTCAGCAAAGCCGGCCGCATCGGCGGTGACCGGCGTTCCGGCCGGATCAGTCACCTTGGCCACCATCGCCGCGATCTGCGGACCCTTGGCGTCCTTGCCGGCCGCCTGCATCGCCAGCAGCGCGATCATGGTCGCGTCATAGCTGTTGGCCAGGCCCGGACCATTCGGCTGGCCACCGAACTTCTCGACATAGCGCTTGACGAAGGCTTCCGCGGAGGGCGTGCGCGGCGAGGACGTATCGGTGCCTACCGCATTGCCGAGATACTCGATGCCGACATTCTTGCGGAAGTCGTCCGACTTCAGCGAGTTGGCCATGATCATGTTCTGCGTGCCGCCGAGCGACAGCCACTCGCGCACCGCCGCCGTGCCTTCGGTCGGGTAAAGCGCCAGGTAGACCGCTTCCGGCTGGCCGGCCAGCGCCTCGGTCACTTCCGCCCGGTAGGACGGCTGGGCGTCGTTCAGCGCCACCTGCGCGGTGACCTTGATGCCAAGCTTCTCCAGATTGGCGGCAACGATCTTGCCGATATCCTGGCCCCAGTCATCATTCTTGTAGAGGATGGCGACCGACTTGTAGCCCTTGTCGCGCGCGACCATTGCGCCGACGGCTGCCTGCACGCGCGAAGTGGCGAAGGTGCGGAACCACAGGCCGTCAACCTTGCCCTGTTCGGCGAGCTTGGTGAAGGCGGTCGAAGACGAGCAGCAGGACATCTGCATCACCTTGCCCGGCACGGTCACCGAGGTCAGGATCGGCATGGAGACACCGCTCGACACCGATCCGAGCAGCACCGGCACCTGGTCGATGTCGACAAGCGCCTTGGCTGCGTCCACACCCACCTTCGGGTCGGTCTGGTCGTCGCGCAGCACCAGCTCGATATTGCAGCCGGCAACGCCGCCGACCGAATTCACCTGCTCGACCACGAATTTCGCCGTTTCGGCGATAGGACGGCCCCAGTCGACAGAGATCGGCAGAACCGCACCGATCTTTTGTGTGCAGGCCTGTGCCATGGCCTCTCCCGCCACGGGCACCAGCCCCAGTCCGAGAACCAGCCCAAGCCCGGCTGTCTGAACACTCCGCTTCATCGTCATCTTCTAGTCCCCTCTGCTCAATGTCCGGGTTTTCCCGATTGCGATACGACCAGCCGTTCCGGAAACAGTCCCTGCGGACGCCAGAGCAGCATGCCGACAATGACCAGACCGATCAGGATGAACTGGATCGAACCGGTATAGAGTTGCGCCTCGACAGGCGCGAAACGGGAGAGGGCCCAGCCGCTGGCGGTCCAGGCGCCCCAGATCAGGAAGGCCCCAGCAATGGCGCCCCGGTTGTTGCCCGCGCCGCCAACGATCAGCATCGCCCAGATCTGGAAGGTCAACGTCGGCAGCACGTCCTGCGGGCTCACAAAGGCATAGAAGGTGCCGTAGAGCCCGCCGGACAGCCCCATGATCGCCGAGCCGGTGACGAAGGCGGTCAGACGGATCCGCGCAGGTGTCTTGCCGAGCGACCGGGCTGCATCCTCGTCCTCGCGAATGGCGCGAAGCAATCGGCCAAAGGGCGAACCGGCCAGACGTTGCAGGACGACGTAGACCAGCAGCAGAAGCACCAGCACGAAAGCCAGGAACGCGGCATTATAGCTCCAGCCATCCCCGAGCAGGCCCCGCAAAGGGCGTTCGAAGCCCCGCAGGCCCTGCGCGCCGCCGGTCAGCCATTGCGCATTGCGCATGACATTTTCAAAAGCCACCGCCACGCCAAAGGTGGCAA
Source organism: Pannonibacter sp. (assembly GCF_051860505.1). Lineage (NCBI taxonomy): Bacteria > Pseudomonadati > Pseudomonadota > Alphaproteobacteria > Hyphomicrobiales > Stappiaceae > Pannonibacter > Pannonibacter sp. The sequence goes on from NZ_JBHYDX010000024.1 coordinate 10,438, forward strand.
TCGCCAGATAGTCATGCCTGAGTTTCAGCGTCAGCCGGCCGACGATCCAAGCCAGCAGCGCGGCCGCCGCGATGCCGCCGGCCAGCGCCAGCAGATAGGGCAAGGCAAAGCCGCCCAGATGCTCGTCCTGCGGCTGGCCGCCGAGGATCAGCGTCACATAGGCCCCGGCCCCGAAGAAGGCCGCGACCCCGCCGTTGAAGAGCCCCGTGTTGCCCCACTGCAGGTTCAGCCCCAGCACGGCGATGGCAAGGATCGAGGCCAGCGTGGCGAAAAAGACCAGATAGGACAGCACCCCGATCATGCGCGCACCTCGCCGAAGAAACCGTTCGGGCGCACCAGGAGCACCGCGAGAATGATGAGGAAGGGAACGGACGGAGAGTAGCCGGAGGGCAGGATCAGGAGCGCCACGCTCGAGGCGATGCCGACGATCATGCCCCCCAGCGCCGCGCCGTAGATACTGCCGATGCCGCCGACGATGGCCGCAGCAAAGATCGGCAGCACCAGGTCGCGCCCCATCACCGGCGACAGGTGGTTGGTGAGGCCGTAGAAGATGCCGGCGACCGCCGCAAGTCCGCCGCCGATCACCCAGATCAGCACGATCATCCGCTTCAGCGGAATGCCGTTGACCTGCGCCAGCGACGGGTTCTCCGCCACGGCGCGCAGCGCATAGCCGAGCGTCGTGCGCGACAGCACCAGATGCAGCACCAGCATGATGACCAGCGTCGCCGCCAGCACGAACACCTGATCCGGCTTCACCAGCAGCAGCGGATCCCGGCTGACCACCACGGCAAAGGCAATGCCCTTGGAATAGAGCTCCGTGTGCAGCCCGAAAATGAGCCCGATGACATTGCGCACGATCAGCGCGACGCCGAAGGAAGCAAAGACCATCGACAGTTCGCCGCCCTTCTCCCGCACCCGGCGGAAGACGAGCCGGTCGATCAGCACGGCGGAAGCGCCGGTGATCGCCATGGCAATGACCATCGCCGCGATGAGCGATCCGGTCAGCGTCAGCGGCGCGAGCTTTGCCCCCAGCGTGGCATTCACACCCTGAAAGACCCGGTCGAACACCAGCGCCGCATAGGCGCCGATGGTCAGGAGCTCCGCATGGGCGAAATTGGCAAAGCGCAGCATGTGCATGACCATCGTCAGCCCGATTGCGCCCAGCGACAGGACCGCCCCCACGAGAATGCCGTCGGCAAGCGATTGGATCATGATGCCCTCAGCCTCTTGCCGCCCAGATAGATCTCGCCCACCACCGGATCGGCGATCAGCGCGGCGGCCGATCCGTCGATCTGGTTGCGCCCGTCGGCGAGGATGTAACAGTGGTCGGCGATGCGCAGCGCCTGCTTCACGTTCTGCTCGACGAGGAGAATGGTGGTGCCCTGCGCCGTCAGCCCGCGCGCCAGCGCCAATACCTCTTCCGCCGCCTTCGGCGACAGGCCGGCGGAGGGCTCGTCCATCAGGATCAGCGACGGCTTCACCGCCAGTGCCATGGCGACCGCCAGGAACTGCCGCTGGCCGCCCGACAGCGCCCCGGCCTTTTCCTTCTGCTTGGCCGCAAGCGGCGGAAACCGGGTGAACAACTCGTCGAGCCGCGCCCTGGCCTCGCCGCCCGCCTTGCGCAGGGCGAGGTCGAGGTTCTGGCGGATGGTCAGCGTTCGGAAGATGTTGTCGGTTTGCGGCACATAGGCGATGCCCTCGCCCGCCATCCGGTCCGGGGCGATGCCGGTGATATCGCGACCGGCGAGCGTCACCGATCCCCCGCTCACCGGCACCAGCCCGGCAATCGCCTTGATCAGCGTCGACTTGCCGGCCCCGTTCGGGCCGATGATGACCGTGACACACTGCGGCGCGACCGTCACCGCCACGTCCTTCAGGATCGGCAGGTCCGGGATATAGCCGGCCACCAGTCCCCGCACCTCAAGTCCCGCCCCGGCGGATCCGGTCTCAGGCATCGGCCATGCTCCCCAGATAGGCGTCCAGCAGCACAGGATTGGCCTGCGCCTCGGCGGCGCTGCCCTCGAACACGACGCGGCCCTCGGCAAGCGCGATCACCGGATCGCAGTGGCGCATGACGAAATCCATGTCGTGCTCGATGATGACGAAAGTCTTGCCCTGCCGGTTCAACTCCTCGATCTTCTCGATCAGGATGCCCGTCAGCGTCGGGTTGACGCCGGCCGCCGGCTCGTCAAGCAGGATGATCGCCGGATCCCCCATCAAGACGCGCGCCAGCTCCAGCAGTTTCATCTGCCCGCCGGAGATCTTGCCGGCCGGGTGGTCGGCGAGCCTGGCGAGGGTCACGAACTCCAGCACCGCCATGGCGCGCTCGCGGTTGCGCTTCTCCTCGGCGGCGACCCGCGCGGGGAACAACAGCGGCCCGAGGAGGCTTTCCCCGGACTGCGCCACCGGCGCCATCATCACGTTTTCCAGCACGCTCATCCGGGCAAAGGGCCGCGGGATCTGGAATGTCCGCCCCAGCCCCTTGCGGAACAGGGCATCCGGCGCAAGCCCGGTCACGTCGGCCCCCTTGAGGGTGACGCGGCCGGAACTCGGCCGCAGCATGCCGGTAAGCAGGTTGAACAGCGTCGACTTGCCGGCGCCGTTCGGGCCGATCAGGCCGGTGATCGTGCCGGCGCGGATGTCCAGCGACACGTCGTCGACGGCCCGGAAGCCGTTGAAGTCGCGCGACAGGCCTCGGGTCGACAGCAGGATCTCAGCCATGGCTTGCCGCCGCCAGCACCTGGTCGTCAGGCCGGGTGTTGAGGTTGTATTTCATGATCCGGCCATGCCGGCTGGTCCGGTCGCCCTCAAGCCCGTAGACGGAACCGTTCGGGCCCTTCGCCTCAGCAATCACGGCGGCAATCCGCGCCCGGTCGGCCGCATCCAGCGTCAGGCGGAACACCTCCAGTGTCTTCGGCAGATGCCGGGCGTAGCGTGCGCCAACGATGGCAGCGGCCACCTGCGGCTGGTCCAGCACCCAGCGCGTTGCAACGCTCGACAGCGACACGCCATGCCGGTCGCCGACGGCCTTCAGCGTCTCCAGCAGCGTCTGGAACAGGTCCCAGGAGCCAAACTCGTCGATGATCAGCCGGTACTTCACCAGCGACCGGTTGTCGAAGGCAAAGCCCGGGTCGGGCTGGCCCAGCCAGGCCTCCGTCAGGAAGCCCCCGGCCAGCGTGCCGTAGCACAGCAGTTGCATGTCCTGCGCCCTTGCCCAGGGGGCGAGGCCTGTGGCCGGACGCCGGTCGAGGATCGAATACTGCACCTGCGCCGAGACCACGTCGAAGCCCGCATCCGTGAAGCGGGCCATCTGCATCTCGTTCCAGTTGGTCGTGCCGAGACTGCCGATCTTGCCCTTCTCCTGACAGCGCTTCAGCACCTCGAAGGCGGAGACCGCGTCGCCGATGCCGAGATCCCACCAGAAGAACTGGACCAGATGCAGCCGGTCGATCTTCAGCCGCTTCAGCGACCGGTCGACAATGGCTTCCACCTCGTCGGGGCGGATGTCGGCCAGCCGCGACAGGTCCGGCACCAGCTTGGTGTGGACGACCGCGCGCTCGGCCACCTCGGCGCCCCGGCGCTTGCGCACATCCTCAATGAAGCTGCCGATCATCTCCTCCACGCCAGTGTAGATGTCGGCGCAGTCAAAGGTCGTGATGCCCGCATCGAGGAAGGCTTCCATGTCGGCGATCGCAGCCTCGCGCTCGACCGAGCCATGGTCGCCGGCCAGTTGCCAGCCGCCCTTGATGACGCGGGAAATCCTGTGGCCGGGACGGAGGTCCGCGGTTTCGACTTGGGTCATGCGTCAGGGCCTCCCTCGGCCTTCTTCCAGTAGGGTGTGTCGCGCGCCTCCGGCAGGCCGGTGGTCTCGCTGTGGCTGAACCGGCGCTTGCCCGTCCGGGTGATCCGGAACCGGCCGCCGCAATGGGGATCCGGACAGGCTACTTCCGCGTCCGTGGACATCCAGTCATGCGGCGAGGTCTCGCGCTGCTTGGCCGGCAGGAGCGGCAGCACGGCGGCGAGCGCATACATCGAGACGCGCTGCCCGGGCTCGAACACCAGCGCCTCGCCCTCGACGCGGAAGCTCTCGCCCTCAATGTGGCGACAGACCGGCGTGCGGCCGTCCAGGACCGTCTCGACCTTCAGGTCATAGAGCCAGAAGCCGTCGTCAGCTGCAGCCCGAGCCGGTTCGGCTCCTGCCTGCATGGCCCCGCGCTCCGCATCCCCCGCTGCCCCTGCCTTGTTGTCGGCCACTCCGTGGGCCCTCCCCTATCGGCGTCCGGATATCTGTGATATTTGATCTTAGGTATGGGATCTTGAGATTGTCAATCGACCGCGCATGGTTAAACTTCAGGCAGGTCAGCCGGTGGCTGTACCGGCCCTGAACCGAGGCAAACCGGCAATCGGGCGAGACATCGGGGAGCAGCACATGAGCGCACCGCGCATCGCGAGGATCGACCAGTCGAAACTCAGGGAGAACGTCTATTTCGCGCTGCGCGACGCCTTCACGCGGGGCGAATTCGCCCCCGGGGACACGGTCAGCCTGCGCGATCTCGCCGAACAGCTCGGCACCTCGATGACCCCGGTGCGCGAGGCCGTCCGCCGTCTCGTGGCCGAAGGCGCGCTCACCGACACGCCAAGCCGCACCCTGCAGGTGCCCGACTTTGATGCACGCCGCATGCAGGATCTGAAGCAGGCGCGGCTGGCGCTCGAGGCCCTCGTGCTCGATCTCGCCATGGACCGCATGAGCAATGAGACCATCGCCGCGATGGAGGCTGTCCTGACCACGCAATCGGACCCCGGGATCACCGGCCCCGACTTGCAGCAGAACTACGATTTCCACTTCACGCTCTACCGCGCCAGCGAGTCCGAGGTGCTGCTGCCACTCGTCGAAGCGCTCTGGCTGCAATACGGCGCCTATCTCAACCTCATCATCAAGCATGAGGAAGCCCTGCGCATGCCGGAGCACAAGCACCACCAGGAGATCATCGCCGCCCTGAAATCCGGCGACCGGGCCGCCGCCCATGCCGCGCTCGCCAATGACATCGAGCGCAGCTTCCGCGTGCTGGTACCGACAGCCTGACCGTTTGAGAGGCTGACCCTTTACCTTCGCCGTTTTCGACATCGCCACAAGAGACATTTCATGACCCGTCACCCGGCTTCACCGCTCACGCCCGCTCGTCCCGACCGTTTCCCGCTGGCTCCGGGGCTGGAGATCAGCCGCGCCCTCACGGGCCTGTGGCAGGTGGCCGACATCGAGCGCAAGTCCGGCCCGATCGACCCCGAAATCGGCGCGGACTGGCTGGACGCCTATGTCCGCGACGGCTTCACCACCTTCGACATGGCCGACCACTACGGCACCTCCGAGCTGATCACCGGCCGCCTTCTGTCGCGCTTTGCCGTCAGCGCGGCCGACCGGCCGCTGGCCTTCACCAAATGGTGCCCCGAACCCGGCCCAATGACCGCCGACGTGGTGCGCGCGGGCGTCGAGGAGCGGCTTGCGCACCTCGGGACCGAGAGCATCGACCTGCTGCAGTTCCACTGGTGGAGCTTCGAGCATCCCGGCTGGCTCGACGCCCTGCACGAGCTGACGCGCCTGCGGGCCGAGGGACTGATCCGCGAGATCGGCGTCACCAATTTCGATGCCGCCCACCTGCATCTGGCGCTGGCCGACGGCATTCCGCTGGCCACCAACCAGGTCTCCTTCTCGCTGGTGGACCGGCGCGCGGCAGGCGAGCTGGCTAGGGTCTGCGGCGCCCATGGCGTCCATCTGCTGGCCTATGGCACGCTCTGCGGTGGCTTCCTGTCCAGCCGCTGGCTCGGCCAGCCGGAGCCGCACGACATCGAGGACTGGAGCAAGATGAAGTACAAGCGCTTCATCGACACCATCGGCGGCTGGACTGCCTTCCAGGGCATCCTGACGGCAGCAGGCGCCATCGCCACGAAGCACGGCGTCTCGATTTCCAACGTTGCCACCCGCTGGGTGCTCGAGCAGACGGCGGTCGCCGGCGTCATCATCGGCGCACGCCTTGGCGAGGCCATACACACCGCCGACAACCTCAAGCTCTTCGGCTTCAGCCTGGACGCGGAGGATCACGCCCGCCTCGAGGCCGCCTTTGCCGCGACACAGCCCGTGCCGGGCGACTGCGGCGACGAATACCGCAAGCCCCCCTTCCTCACCGCCTCGGGGGATCTCAGCCATCACCTCAGCGAGATGCCGCGCGCCAGCACCACGGAACTGACACCGCACCGCCCGGGCGGCTTGCGCGTGCTGACCGGCTCAGAGTGGGAGGACATCGCCGGCTATTGCCGCGCCCAGCGCATCGGCGACCGCATCCTCGTCTCCGGCACCACGGCCACGGCTGGCACCAGCCGCCCCGTCGCCCCGCAGGATGCCGCAGCCCAGACCACCTATATCCTCGACAAGATCCAGTCGACCCTGACCGCGCTCGGCGCCAGCGCCGAGGACGTGGTCCGCACCCGCGTCTATCTCACCGACCCGGACGATGCCTTGCCGGTTTCGCGCGCCCATGGCCGCGTTTTCGGCGAGATCAAGCCCGCCAACACCCTCCTCGCCGTCGCCCGCCTGATCGGCGACTACAAGGTGGAAATCGAGGCCGAGGCGATCATCCGGCCGTAAGTCCGGTCTATCCGGCAAAAAACGCTGGACGCCTCACGCGTCCAGCGTCTGGGCCGCGTGCAGGTCGGCATAGAGGCCGCCGCGCGCCAGAAGTTCGGCATGGGTGCCGCTCTCGGCGATGCCGCCCTCGGCCACCACGACGATGCGGTCGGCGTTGCGGATGGTGGCGAGCCGGTGGGCGATCACCAGCGTCGTGCGGCCATGCGACAGGCTGGCAAGGGACCGCTGGATCTCCCGTTCCGTCTGGCTGTCCAGCGCCGAGGTCGCCTCGTCGAGGATCAGGATCGGCGGGTTTTTGAGGAAGATCCGTGCGATCGACAGGCGCTGCTTCTGCCCGCCGGAGAGCTTGACGCCGCGCTCGCCGATGATGGTGTCGAGCCCGTCCGGCATCGAGGTGATGAGGTCAGAGAGATGCGCCCGCCGGGCCGCGTCCCAGATCTCGTGCTCGCTCGCCCCGAGCCGCCCATAGGCGATGTTCTCGCGGATCGTGCCGCCGAACAGGAACACGTCCTGCTGCACGATGCCGATCTGGCTGCGCAGGGACGTCAGGGTGTAGTCGCGGATGTCCGTGCCATCGACAAGGATGGCCCCCTGTGTCGGCTCGTAAAAGCGCGGCAGCAGCGACAAGAGCGTCGTCTTGCCGGCCCCCGACGGCCCGACAAAGGCGATGGTCTGTCCGGCACGGATCTCCAGGTTCACATGGCTCAGCACGGGCCTTTCGCCGGAATGGGTGCCGGAGTGGGCACCGGAATAGCCGAACGAGACAGTGTCGAAGCGGATGTCGCCCTTCAGCGGCGGCGCAACCCGAGCCGTCGGGGCATCGGTAATGTCCGGAGCGGTGCCGATCAGGTCGAGATAGCGGCGGAACCCGGCGATGCCCTTCGGATAGGTCTCGATCACCGAATTGATCTTCTCGATCGGCCGGAAGAACACATTGACCAGCAGCAGGAAGCCGACGAAGCCGCCATAGGTCAGCTCGCCGCGCAGCACCAGATAGCTGCCCGCCAGCATGACGAGAAGCTGCACGATGCGCATGCTCATGTAGCTGAGCGTCAGGGAGGCAGCCATGATCTTGTAGGCATGGAGCTTGGTCGAGCGGTACTTCTGGTTGTCCGCCTCGAACAGGCGCTTTTCATGCGCCTCGTTGGCAAAGGCCTGCACCGCACGCATGCCGCCGACATTTTCCTCGATCCGCACGTTGAAGTCGCCGATGCGACCGTAGATGCTCTGCCAGTTCTGCGTCATCTGCCCGCCGTAGCGGCTCGTCACCCATATCACCACCGGCACGATGAGGCCGGTCATCAGCGCCAGATGCACATTCACCCAGAGCATCAGCACGAAGGCGCCAAGGAAGGTCATCACCGCGATGAACAGGTCTTCCGGCCCGTGATGCGCCACCTCGCCGATCTCTTCCAGATCCTTGGTGATGCGGGCGATCAGATGGCCGGTCTTGTGGTTGTCATAGAAGCGGAACGACAGTTTCTGCAGGTGCTCGAAGGCCACCCGCCGCATGTCGGTCTCGATGTTGATCCCGAGCATGTGACCCCAGTAGACCACCACGGCATTGAGGCCGCCGGTCACCAAGTACATGAGAAACAGCCCCGCCCCGGCCAGCAGGATCAGCGAGACGCTCTGCTGCGGCAGCAGCTGATCGACAAACATCGTCACCGCGATCGGGAACGCCAGTTCCAAGAGACCCGCAACAACGGCACAGCCAAAATCGAGAAGAAACAGCCCCCGATAGGGAGCGTAATAGGCAAAAAATCTGGAAAGCATGGGACCGTCCGGCGGGGAACGAGGCAGGAGCAACCCTGCGTAGCGCCTTTCGCGGTCGGTCGAAAGGTCGCTGTCCCCTGTAAATGCCTGTTTCCCCCGCGCTGTATCCCTGTCGACACAGCTGAGTTCGGCCTCTTGCAGACGTCCCCCGGTCATCCTGTGTCGCTCGGCAAGTCCCCCCGCGCAGCAGCATGGGGGTTCAGCTTGATGACAAACCTCGATCTCACCGAAGTCATCCCGGCCAAGCGCAGCGCCGAGCCGGGACCGGAGAGTCGGGGCCTCAATCTTTCAATGAGTTACCCTAAGAGAGACCTTGGCTCTCCGGTCCCGGGTCTCCGCTCCGCTGCGCCCGGGATGACGATAGAGGGTTTGTCAGCTGTCTGAACCCCCGCGCTGCGGCGCGGGGGCTTTCTGTCATCGGCCGGGAGATCGTGCCTGAGATCAGCCGCCAAAACCGAAGCCGACCGGCATGTCCGTCAGCGTGATGCCGAAGGGCTCGAGGCTCTTGACGATCCAGGTCTGGTTATTGCCGATGCGGCGGTTGTATTCCGCCCAGGCCGAAACGAAGCTCTTGAAGGTCTCGTCGGCGCCATAGTTGAGGGCAACCACCGAAGGCGTGGACAGGACCGGCGTCGGCACCTTCACGGCGCCGATGTTCGGGGCCTTCTTGGAAATGACGAGACCGTTCAGCATCGTGTTGACGAGGCCATCGGCCTTGCCCGTCGTCACCGCAATGATAGCTTCATCACGGGTCTTGAAACGCAGGATGTTGGCCTTCGGCAGATACTGCTGCGTGATGAGATCCTGGGCCGATCCCATGTCGACGGCAAATGTGTACTTGGGATCGTTGAGTTCGCTCCAGGTCTTGCCTGTCAGTTCATCCTTGGCCGAGACGATGATGAAGCTGTTGTAGTAGGTCGGATCGGAGAACGAAACCGACATGGCGCGAACCGGCGTCGCGGTGACGGCGAAGGCCATGTCGACCTTGCCGCTCTGGACGTCGAGGATCGCATTGGCCCAGCTGGATTCAACGATTTCCAGCTTCACGTCCAGCGTCTTGGCAATGTCCGAGGCCATGTCGATGACAAAGCCCTGCCATTCCCCGGTCCGCGGATCCTTGTTGAAATACGGCACCTCGTTGAGGATGGCCGGAATGCGCAGGACCCCGCGTGCGCGGATGTCCTCGATCGTGCCCGCACTGGCGGCGCTTGCGCCGATTGACAGGGCCATTGCGGCAACGCCGCAGAGTTTGGCGAAGAAATTCATGGGTCTGATGACCTCCCTTGTTCCCCTGGGATAGCTGGCGGACCGGCCATGCTGCCGGCCTCTCTTGGCCGCCCTCAAGCCTAGAGCCCGTGCTAGGCGGAACAATGCTAGAGACACCGATGCTCTTATGGCGTTTTTTATATGTTGCCGTCGCCGCCGCGTGGTGGATCGAGGACAGGACCGACCAGTTCGCGCTGGCAGTCTTCGTAGAGACGCTGCACCATCGGGTGCTTCTGCAGGAAGCCAGCCGTGCCGAAGTAGACCCGGACTTCAGGCAGGTTCTCCAGCCGCAGACTGCTGATCACCTCGTCCTCAGGCGACACGCACCAGGACGGAATGATGGAAAAACCGAGCCCCTCCTCGACGCAGCGCTTGACCGACGAACTGCCCGAGGTGGAAATCGACGGCAGGACCGTGGCGCCGTGGCGCCCGAGGAAATCGACCGCAAGATTGCGTAGAGTCTGGCCCGGCTCATAGGTGATGAAGGGGCGCCCCTGCGCCCACAAGGGTACATCCGCAGGCGCAGGCGCGGCACCCCAGGAGCGCGGATAGACGAGGCTCAGCCGGTAGCTGCCCAGAAGCCGTTGCGGCACCACAGGATCGCCGAAGAACCGCTCCGAAATGCACACATCGAGACTGCCGTTCTTGACCAGCTCGGCGAGCACCGTGTCACGCTCATAGACAGCGAATTCCATGTCCGGAAATTCCTCGCGGAACCGCGTCAGCACCTTTGGAAACAGATAGAAGAAGATCGCCTGCGGCATGCCGACCCGCAGCGCCGATCGCTGGTTTTCGATCAGCTTGGTCAGCCGCTCGAGCATGATGTCGAGTTCGGGATGTAAGAGGCTGTAGAGCGCCCGGCCGCGCGGCGTCAGCGCGATCCGTTTGGCGCCTTGTTCGGAATCGATCAGCTTGCCGTTGAGGATCTGTTCCAGCCGGCGCACGTGGTTGGCCGCAGACTGATAGCTGAGGTTCAGCTCGCGTGCCGCTCCGGAGAACGAACCATGCCGGGCGACCTGGTAGAAGGTCTGGATGAGCGTGAGGCTGATCTTGGCCATGCGTGTCTCCCTGCCGCACCGCCATAAGGCGCAAGGCTTGCTTAGCCGATACAAAAATTCGCAGCAAGCAAGGCCGTCATCTTGTATCGACGGTTCCCGCCCCGCCCCGCCACACTCCCCCCATTCCAGCCCGCATGGGCCATCACCTGCAATCGAAGGGGCCGGGTCGACCGTGGCTGCTACGCCTTCCTCCCGCATGACCATCATCGTCGCCGGCGCCGGCATCGTCGGCAGTGCCTGCGCCTATTTCCTCGGCCAGGCTGGCGCACAGGTCCATCTGCTGGACGCCAGCGCTCCGGCGGCAGAGGCCTCGGGGGCTGCGGACGGCGCCGTATCGGTTGCCTCCAAGCGGCCCGGCCCGCTGATGACCGCCGCGCTGTCCGGCATCTCGCTGTATCGCGACCTTGCGGAGAGCGGACCGCTATCCGGCCTGTTCCACCGCCGCTCGACCTTCATCGTCGCGGCGAGCGAGGACGAGCAGAAGGTGCTGGAGGCCCACGCCGGAGCGCTTGCCGAGGCCGGTGTCGTCATCACCGCCATTGCAGGCAACGACATCGCCAGGCGTTTCCCGGCCCTGTCCAGTGCCGCCAGCCTGGTCATCGAAGTGCAAGGCGAAGGCCATGCCATCGGCTATCAGGTGGTCCACCGCCTCATCGCCGCATCGGGGGCAACGGTCCACCGGTCAACGCCGGTCCTTCGCCTCGTCCTGGATCGCTCGGGAACACGTCTTGCCGGCGTCGAGACCCCCTCGGGTTTCCTCGGCGCGGATGCGGTGGTGCTGGCGACCGGCAATGGCAGCGCTGCCCTGCTTGGCCTTGCAAACGTGCTGACACCGCGCAAGGGACAGCTTCTCATTACGGAGCGTGATCCGGCCCTCAACGCCGCCATGCCAGGCTCGATCATGTCGGGCCGGTATCTCCTGTCAAAGGGAAGCCAGAAGACGGCAAGCGCGGGACCCGCTCCGGCGGGTCCAGCACGCGGTTTCGGCCTTGTGATCGATCCGTTGCGCACCGGCCAGTTCCTTATTGGCGGCACCCGCGAGGATCATGGCAACAAGCAGGAAACGGATCTCTCCGCCGTCTCCCGTATCCTCGCCGATGCGGTAGCCCTCGTCCCGGACCTTGCCCGCCTGCGGCTGCTGCGCAGTTTCGCCGGGGCCCGCGCCGCCGTGCGGGACGGACTGCCGCTGGTCGGCCGGCTTCCCGGCCTCAGCAATGCGGTTGTCGCCACCGGTTTCGAGGGGGATGGCATCTGCCTCGGTCCGGTGATGGGCCGCGCCGTCGCCCGTCTTCTGCTGGACAAGGAACCAGGCCTGGATCTTGCGCCTTTTTCCCCCAACCGGTTTCAGCCCAGCGGAGATGCTGCATGACCCCCGCAACCTTCCGCTGGATGTCGCAAGATGTGCCCTTCCGCCCGGGAGAGACCATCGCCGCAGCCCTGTGTGCCGCAGGCGTCGTTTCCTACGGACGGGATCAGGCCGGCGCCCCGTCCCGCTATTTCTGCGGCGTCGGTGCGTGCCAGTGCTGCCTGCTCAACGTCGACGGCCGCCCCCTCGAGGCCTGCCTGACTTTGGCCCGTCCCGGCCTTTCGGTCACGCCGCTGGAGCTTGACCATGCCTGACATCAAGTCCGACGCCGTTAACCTGACACCGGATGTTCTGATCATCGGCGGCGGCCCGGCCGGAATGGCCACTGCCATCGAATGCGCGGGCGCAGGTCTTGCCGTTACGCTGGTGGAACAACGGCCCCGCCTTGGCGGCGCGATCTTTCGTCAGCCGGCCGACGGGGTCGCTCCGCTCGCACTCGCAGCGGGTCCCGTGCGTCTGAAGGCAAGGCTGTTCAAGGACTTTGGTGCACAGGCAGCCCGAATTCACTGTGTCTACGGCGCCCTGTTCGCCGGCCTCGATGCGGATGGGCTGGCCATCGTGGAGGACCGGCAGACCTCGCGCGTCCTGCCGTTCCGCCCACGTGCGCTGGTCCTGGCGACTGGAGCTGTCGAGGCCGTTCTGCCCCGCCCCGGCTGGACCCTGCCCGGCGTCACGACCGCCGGTGGCCTGCAGGTCCTGATGAAGGAAACGGGCCGCGCGCCGCAGGGCCGCGTTGTCCTCGCCGGCTCGGGGCCACTGCTCCTTGCGCTGGCCGCCCAACTCATCCGCCTTGGCCGCCCGCCGCTTGCGGTGCTGGAGGCAGGGAATCCGATCCGCCAGCCCGGCGCGAGCCTCGCCCTACTGGCCCACCCCTCGCTTGTCAGTGAAGCTGCTTCGTATCTCACGACGATTGCTCTTGCCCGCGTGCCCTGGCATCGCGGCGCTCAGGTCGAGCGGATCGATCCCTGCGACAAGGCCCTGATCGTGACCTGGCGCGATCACAAGGGGCGCCTTGCAAGCCTTGCAGCCGACCATGTCAGCCTGCATGACGGGCTTGCACCCAACAACTTCGGTCTCCCAACCGAAACACCGGGTGGCGCCACGCGCACCCATGGCCGTCCTCTGGTCACAAGGGTCGGCGATTGCCGCGAGGCCCTCGGCGCCGCCGCTGCAGTCGCCGGCGGCCGGGCAACGGGGCGCCATCTCGTCGCTCACCTTCTCACAGGAGGAGAGGTCATGTCGGCCGAAGCAACGCTCGCCCGACATCGCGCTGCCCAACATCATATCGCCCGTGCCTTTGCACCGCGCCGGGGGCATGAATTGGCAACGCAGCTGCCCGATGACACCGTGATCTGCCGCTGCGAGGGACGCACTCTCGCTGACCTGAAGAAACTGGTGGCCGAGTCACCCGGCCTGTCGGCGCGCGAACTGAAGCTGAATGGCCGCTTCGCTATGGGCGCCTGTCAGGGCCGCTTCTGTGCCCGCAACGCCGCAAGGCTTCTCGGCGAACTCTCGAACAGCGCCGATCCGGTACCTGTCTCCGCCCTCACGGGCCAGCGCTGGCCCCTGCGCCCCATTTCCATTGCCGCCCTCGCCGCTGCTGCCGACACGCCGCAGCCGGGCGTCCCCATCAAAGACGACAAGGACATCAAATGACCCAGCTCAGCACTGCAGCCGTCTTGCGATATGACGAAATCGTCGTCCGCAATCCGTTCGACGGCGTCGAGGCCGGTCGCGTTGCGGAAAGCACGCCGCCGGAGATCGTCGCAGCGCTCACCCGCGCCCGCAAGGCACAAGCCGAGTTCCGCAACTCCACCCCGGCTCAGCGGCGGGCTCTTTTGAATGCCCTGGCAGCAGAAATTGCCGCAGACGCCGATGCACTCGCCACCCTCATCTGCGCCGAGATGGGAAAGACCATCCGCGAGGCACGCAACGAGGTGCGCCGGGCCCAGAACACCCTGAAGCTCTCCGGCGACGCAGCCACGTTCCTCGATGGCGAGGCCTTGCACTGCGCCATTGTGGAAGGCGGCGTCGACCGCCTGGCGACCGTGACCTATCAGCCGGTCGGCGTCATCGGGGCGATCACCCCGTTCAACTACCCGCTCAATCTCCTGTGCCACAAGCTTGGCCCCGCCATCGCCGCCGGCAATGCAGTCGTTGCCAAGCCCTCCCCCAAGGCGCCGCTCGCAGCTGCCCGGCTCTGCGAGCTGGCCGTCCGTGCCGGCTGGCCGCGCGACCTCTTCCAGGTCGTGCAGGGCGGTGCAGACGCTGCTGTGACCCTCGCCCGCGCGCCTATTGACCTGCTCTCCTTTACCGGCGGCCCCTCTGCCGGTCTCGCCCTCAAGAACGCCAGCGGACTTGTCCGCTGCCTGATGGAGCTGGGCGGAAATGATCCTCTGTTCGTCCTTGCCGATGCCGATCTCGAACGGGCCGTTGCCACGGCCATCGGCCACCGCTTCGAAATTGCCGGCCAGAGCTGCGCTGCGGTGAAGAAGCTGTACCTGCATCAGTCCATCGCAGCCGAGTTCACCGAGCGGCTTCTTGCTGCCGTTGCAGCGGTCACGACCGGCGATCCGCGAGACATGGCGACGGATATGGGGCCTGTCATTGATGCGCCCGGTGCCCGTCTCGTTCAGGACCGGATCCTTGCGACGATTGCGGGCGGCGCCAGCCTGCTGGCTGGCGGCACGCGTGAGGGCAACTTGGTCGCCCCGACGGTCCTTGCCAATGTGGCAGCCGACGCCCCGGTCATTGCCGACGAGACCTTCGGTCCGGTCATTGCCATTCGCACCTTCACCGACGCGAAGGCGGCCATTGCGGAAGTCAACGCAGGCGCCTACGGCCTGCAGGCCGGCGTGTTCACCAACGACCACGCCATGGTGAAGCTGTTCTCGCGCGACCTCATCGTCGGCGGCGTCATGATCAACGAAGGCCCCGACTTCCGGGCCGAACACGTGCCCTTTGGCGGCGTCAAGCGCAGCGGCCTCGGTCGCGAGGGCGTGCGCATCACCTTGCGCGAAATGAGCGAGACAAAGGTCGTTATCGACTGAGGGGGACCACCATGCGCATTGCCATCATGGGGGCGTCCGGCCGCGTCGGCACCCGGCTTGTAGAACTGGTCCTCGCCAATCCCGGCCTGGAACTCGCCGCGGCCCTCGTCTCCCCGCGCTCCGCGCTCATCGGCACGCCGGTCGCAGGTGGCAGCATCGAGTATCGGCCAGCCGAGGCGGCGATGAACAGCCATTGCGACGTATTGATCGACTTCTCCTCGCCAGCCGCCTCGCTCGCCCTCCAGCAGCAGGTCGGCCGGAAGCCCATGCCGATGGTGATCGGCACGACCGGCTTCACAGCCGAAGACGATGCGGCGCTGACCAGTTTTGCGGCCTACCGTTCGATGGTGGTGAGCGCGAACTTCGCCCTCGGCTTCGAGGCCTTCCGGCAGGCGGCGGAACATTTCGCGCGTTGGATGCCGGGCGGCGAGGCCAGCGTCGGCGAGGTCTATCACGCCCGCAAAAAGGCCGACCCCTCCGGCACGTCCCGCTGGCTTGCAAGCACCGTCCGCGATGCCCGCTCGGCGGTGATGGGCTTTGCCGCCCCGACCCCGGAGATCCATGTCGAACGCGAAGGCGATACGGTCGGGATCAACGAAGTCCGCTTCGATCTCGGCTCGGCTGAACTCCTTCTGTCCTACCGCGTCCACACGTTAGCGGCCTACGCCGAAGGCGCGCTGGCCGCAGCCGATTGGCTGCACACCCGTCGTCCGGCCCCTGGCCGCTATTCCCTTGCAGACACAAAGACCGTCTGACCACTCCGGAGACCATTCCGATGACCGATCTCACCACCCGCTTCCGCGGCGTCTTCACAGCCCTCATCACCCCGTTCCGCGATGGCGCCGTTGATCATGTCGCCTTTGCCGAGCTCGTCGAGCGCCAGCTGGAGGCGGGCGTTTCCGGCCTCGTCCCGGTGGGCACGACAGGAGAAGCTGCAACCCTGTCGGATGCGGAGGCCGAGGATCTCATCGCCCGCACCGTGACGCTTGCGGCCGGGCGCGCCATGGTCCTGGCCGGAGCAGGTTCCAATGACACGCACAAGACCATCGAAAAGGTCCAGCGTGCCGAAGACGCGGGCGCCGACGCCGTCCTCGTTGTCACCCCCTACTACAACAAGCCGACCCAGGCCGGCCTCCTCGCGCATTACAGCGCCGTAGCCGAGGCGACAAAGCTCCCTGTGGTGCTCTATTCCGTGCCGGGACGCTGCGGGGTCGAAATCGCTCCGGAAACATGCGCAACCCTTGCGGAACGCCATTCCAACATCGTCGCCATCAAGGAAGCTGGCGGCACGGCCACCCGCGTCACCCAGATCCGCCAGGCCTGCGGCGACCGGCTCATCATCCACTCCGGCGACGACGGACTGACCCTGCCTTTCCTGTCTGTCGGGGCTATCGGCGTCACGTCTGTGGTATCCAACGTTGCCCCGCGCGAGATGGTCCAACTGGTCAAGGCCTGGGAGGCCGGCGACACGGCCAGGGCGCTTGAGCTGCACGAACTCATTGCCGAACTGACGGATGGCATGTTCATTGAATCCAATCCGGGTCCGGTGAAGGCAGCGCTTGCCTTGTCCAACCTGGCTGGACCGGAGCTTCGCCTGCCGATGGTGCCGGTCAGCGACGCCAGCCGCCAGAAGATTGCAGCGATCCTCGGTCGCTTCACCCACGCCGCAGCAGCCTTCCAAGAAATGCGCTAAGGCCCCGTCCTTGCTTTGCATTGCGGCAGAGCGAGGCGGCATGAAACAGTCAGACTGCCCGTCCGTGCCCGCTGCGGCCGGGCCAATATCAAGGATCCCTCACGCGTCTGACGCATGAGCCAGAATCCAGGGGAACAGCAATGCACACAATGACCGTGGCCTCGGGCCACCTGACACGGGGAGGCACCTCGTGACATACACTTGGGATTTCCATTCAGTCTGGCAGTACCATGATCTGTTCCTGTGGGGGCTCTGGATCAGCGTCGTCTACACCGTCGGGTCAATCGTGCTTGGCGTCCTGATCGGCTTCCTGACCTGCGCCATGCGGCTGTCCGGATGGCGGGTCCTGAGCTTCATCGCCCGGGTCTATCAGGAGATTTTCCGCTGCACGCCGCTTCTGGTGCAACTGCTGTGGTTCTACTACGCCTTCCCTCTGCTGGTCGGCGCGTCCATCGACAACCGGGTCGCGGCGCTGCTCACCCTGTCGCTCTATGTCGGCGCCTTCTACGCCGAGATCTTCCGGGGCGGGATCGTCTCCATCGACAAGGGACAACGCGAGGCCGCAGCTGCCATCGGCATGAGTTCCTGGCAGGCCATGCACCGCATCATCCTGCCGCAGGCGCTGAAGCGGATGCTGCCATCCTTCATCAACCAGTCGGTGATCCAGTTCAAGAACACGTCCCTGGTCTCGGTGATCTCGGTTGCGGACCTCGCCTATATGGCGGCCGTGGTCAACGGCCAGACGTACCGACCGCTGGAATCCTACACCTTCATGGCCGTGCTCTACATCGCCCTGCTGCTCCCCATGACGCAGATCGCCGACTGGGTGGAAAAGCGCCTGCGGGTCAGTGACTGAGGAGATCCTGATGACCATCACATCCACTGCCACCGCACCTGTTATCGAGGCAATCGGCCTGCGCAAGACGTTCGGCACCCATGAAGTGCTCAAGGGCCTCGACCTCGGTCTCGCCCGGGGCGAGGTCGTCGCCCTCATTGGTCCGTCCGGCTCCGGCAAGTCGACCTTCATCCGCTGCCTCAACCGGATGGAACACCCGACCGGCGGCGAAATCCGCTTCCGTGACAAGCCGGTGGGAGAAGCCTTTCGCGACAGCGAGGCTGCAATCGGCATCGGCACCCTGCGGCGTCACGTCGGCATGGTGTTCCAGCACTTCAACCTGTTCCCGCATAAGACAGTGCTGCAGAACGTCACCGAAGGGCCAATCGTGGTCTGCAAGCGCCCACGACGTGAAGCCGAGGAACTGGCCAGGGATCTCCTGGCCCAGGTCGGTCTTTCCGACAAGCATGCAGCCTTTCCCAATCACCTTTCGGGTGGCCAGAAGCAGCGCGTGGCCATCGCCCGCGCCCTTGCCATGCAGCCGGATGTCCTGCTTCTGGATGAGGTGACAAGCGCGCTGGATCCGGAGCTTGTCGGCGAGGTGCTGGCGGTCATTCGCTCCCTTGCCGAAGCCGGCATGACCATGGCCATCGTCACCCACGAAATGGCCTTTGCCGCCGAGGTCGCAAGCCGCGTGCTGTTCCTGGACCAGGGCGTCATCGCCGAGGAAGGCAGTCCGGCCGAAGTCATTCTCAATCCCGCCAATCCGCGCCTGCAGGCCTTTGTTGCCCGTTTCAAGGCCTGATGCTCCCCCGTTGCAAAGCCTTGGTTTGAGGACACCGGAATGACCCTCCAGCGCATCACCATTTTCGGGGCCGGCCATATCGGCAGCGCCCTTGCCATCCTGCTCGCGAACGCCGGTCGCTTCGACCTCACGGTCTGCGATGTCTCCGAGGATGCGCTGGAGCCCTTGCGGGCACAGTCACGAGCCCTTCGACTGCTGCGTCTGCCGCGCGGCGAGGAGCATCAGGCGCTCGTGACCGGCTGCGATCTGGTCATTGCCGCAGTCCCTGACCAGGCACTCCCGCTGGTCGCCACCGCTGCTCTCAAGGCCGGTTGCCACTACCTGGACTTCGTATCGACGCCCGATCCGTTGAAACCGATCCTCGCGGATCTTGCGCGCATCCGCGCTGTCCTGCCCGCCAGCGGCGTTTCTCCAGGTCTTGTCGGGACCCTGGCGGCCGCCCTGCTTCAGGGCTTTTCTCCAGTCGGGGACCTGATCATTCGTGTCGGCGCCATCCCCCGTTATCCCACCAACCGGCTGGGTTATGGCCAGATCTGGAACGTCGACGGACTGATCGAGGAATACACCCGCCCGAGCGCCGCGATCCGCGACGGACAGCGGATCAACGTCCATCCCCTTGAGGATTATGAGCGCCTCACGGTCGACGGCATGGCGCTGGAGGCCTTTACCACGGCCGGTGGCATGTGCGACCTCGACGTCTTCGCCCCCTTTGCCCCGCGCAACGTAACGGTGAAGACCCTGCGGTACCCCGGCCATCTCGATTACATGCGCTTCCTGCTGGATGACCTGGGACTGCGCCATCGCCGGGACATGCTGCGGTCCCTGCTGATGAATGGTTTGCCGGTGATCGAAGATGATGTGCTGCACGTTCTGCTGACAGCCCGCGGGACACGTGGCCGGATGCCAAGCGAACGGACCCAGCGCTATCGCTTCGCGCCTAACCCGATCGTTGGCCCCTTCAATGCGCTCACGTCCGTTGCAACCGGCTATGCTGCCAGCCTCATCTGCATGCTGGCGGATGGCCACCTGTCTCGGACCGGAGTGATCGCCCCGTCCATGGTCGACGCATCAGCAATCCTTGCCTCGCCCTTCATCGCGCCCCTGCTTGAAGCCTGACGCAGCCTTACCCTGCCTCCGGCCGATCCAGCATTTCCAGGAGTTGCTGGAACCGCAGGCCCGCCATGGACACTCCGTCCAGCACCATGTCGTCCAGTTCGTCCTCGGCCGGCGCGCTGCCGCCCTTGCCGCGCAGCGTCGTCGTGCGCAAGCGGTCGGCGAGGAAAATAGCCAGAGCCTTGTAGAACCGCGCCGCGAAGGCCGGTGTCTCGGCGAGGCGCTTCTCGATCAGCGCCTTCTCCAGCGCCAGCACGCGGGTTTCGCGCGCGGCCTCGACCGTGGCCGAGGGCGGGGCCTTGTCGACGAAGGACATTTCACCAAGGATCTCTCCGCTCGACAGGCTCGCCACCACGCCGACGCCGCTGACGCGCACATCCACCTGCCCGTCCAGCACGATGAACAGATGCGCCGTGGCGCGCCCTTCCTCGATCAGCACCTGGCCCGGCTTGAGGCTCACCCGCCGGCCGGCCTGGCCCATCCAGGCGATGTCCGCATCATCGAGCTGACCAAGGATGTAAAGCACCTTGCGCATGAAATAACTCCCTCAAAAAATCTCAGACGAGCTGCCGGCGGGCATGGGCGGCAAACGCCCCGTTCGCCTGCATCAGCTCCGTGAATGATCCGGTCTCGACCACCCGGCCACGGTCCAGCATGACAATCCGGTCCACCTTCTCAATGGTGCTGAGCCGGTGCGCGATGACGACGCGCGTGACCGGCAGGTTCGCCAGCGTCTCGGTGACAATGGCCTGCGTGCGGTTGTCCAGCGCGCTGGTGGCCTCGTCCAGCAGCAGGATCGCCGGCTTGCTGACCAGCGCGCGCGCGATCAGGATGCGTTGCCGCTGTCCGCCGGACAGGGTGCCGCCGCCGTCGAGCAGCACCGTATGCATGCCCATCGGCATCTGCTCGATGTCCCGGTCCAGCCCCACCAGCCGCGCCGCTTCCAGCGCTTCATCGAGGCCGAGGCCGCTTTCACCGGCGATGTTGGCGTGAATGCTGCCGGCCATGATGCGGCCATGCTGCAGCACCACGCCGATCTGGCGGCGCAGGTCCGACAGGTCGAGCCGGTTGAGCGAATGCCCGTCATAAAAAATGTCGCCCAGCTCCGGCCGGTCAAAGCCCAGGAGCAGGCGCAGCAGCGTCGACTTGCCCGAGCCCGAGGCCCCGACAATGGCAACGAATTCGCCCCGGTTGATCTTCACCGTCAGTTCGCTGAGCGCACGTGGTGCCATCTCGCTGTAGCGGAACGACACATTGCGGATATCGATGGCTCCCGCCAGCGTCACCGGACGGCTGTCGACCGGCGGGGTATCCGGCACGGCGGAGATGATCGGCTCGGCGCGCTCGATCAGCGGAATGACCGTCAGCGATTGCGTCAGCGCTCCCGCCAGCGCCGAGATGGCTCCCAGAACTTGCGCGAAGGCCGTCGTCACGGTGACGAAGTCTGCCAGCGAGAACGCCGGCGCGTTGCCGCCTTTCAGCGCATCCGCCTTCATCAGGTAGACGATGGTGGCGTAGAGGGTCAGCGTCGCAAGTTGCGGCAGCAAGGCGTCCAGCGTCGCCTGCCAGTTCGCCCAGCGCCCGGCGGCAACAGTATGGCCGATGTTGCGCGAAAACAGGCTGGCCCAGCGGGCAAAGCCCATGCGCTCGCTGGCCGAGGCGCGCAGCTTGCCGAGCCCCATCAGCATCTGCACGACGAAGCTGTCCAGCCGCCCTTTCTCGGTCAGGCGCCGGCGCTCGTGCAACAGGCCCCGGTAGCTGACGAAACCGTTCGCAGCCCCCAGAACCAGCGCCAGCCCCAGCGCCAGCAGCGCCAGCCGCCAGTCGACCGTCAGGATCGGGATGAGACTGATCAGGCTGAAGACGCTGCTCGCCGCCGCGCTCGAAAAGCTTTGGGTGATCACCTGGCGCGCGCTCTGGATACCCAGCACACGATCGGTGATGTCACCAACGGAGAAAGCGCGGAAAAACGCCGGCGGCATGCGCAGGAGCCGCAGCAGCAACGCCGGCTGCAGCCGGCCCTCGAAGCCAAGTTCCGACCGCAACATGGTCAGCGCCTTGCCGGCCTCGAACACCGTTCGCGCCAGTGCCGCCGCCACCAGCCCGCCGACGATGACACCGGTCAGCCCGATGTCGCCATAGGGAATGGCATTGCTGATCAGGAAGCGGGAGCCGTAGGGCACGAGCATTGCCAGCAAGGCCGCCGCCAGCATCAGGGCCACCAGGCGCACCCGGTCAGCCCCGAGCGTGGCAAATCCGAAGAAGAACAGGTCCCGGAACCGCAGCGGATGGGAGGGCAGCGCCGGATAGAGCTGCAGCGCATCGGCAGCAAGTCCGCCTTCGCCGCTGCCTTCCATGGCGTCGCGCGCAACGGGGCGGGCGATGCCCCGGTCGCGCATCACCCACTGCCCCTTGATGCAGATCAGCGCCACCGGCCGGCGGTCGGGCCCGAGATAGCCGAGCATCGGCGGCCCCGGTTTGCGCGTCCAGCCCGGCCGCAGCAGAACACTGCGCGAGATCATCTGGTGCCGCGCCAGCACAGCCTGCAGCCGCGCGCGCGCGTCACGGGTCTCCGCAGCCATCTCGAAAGCCTCAAGCCGCGGCGTCACGGCCATGGCCGAGAGCACGCTGACGAGTGCAGATTTCAGCGGATCGGGGCCGGTGGTCAGGGTGAGCGCGCTGCCCCTTGCGGCGGCTCCGCCGCGCTCGGCCAGTTCAGCCAGCGCGTCGGTCGTGATCGCCTCACCGCGCCGGCGGCGGCGATCACGCCAGTCCTCGCCACCGGAGTTGGTAATCGGGGCAGCGGTGGGGTCGAGACGGGCTTCAGCGCCGCTCTCATCGGGGGATGGCCGGGTCTCATGCATTGTCCCGCCCCCTCAATGTCCGCCCGAGCGGATAAGCTCGGCGTAGTCGCCGTCTGCCGCCATCAGGCTGTCATGGGTGCCGCGCTCGACGATCCGGCCGGTGTCCATGACGATGATCTCGCTGCAGTCGCGCACGGTGCTGAGACGATGGGCGATGATGATGGTGGTACAGCCGCGCCGGCGCAGATTGTCGTCGATCAGCTTTTCTGTCTGCGGATCCAGCGCCGCCGTCGCCTCGTCGAGGATCAGCACCGCCGGGTCGCCAACCAGTGCCCTTGCAATTTCCAGCCGCTGCCGCTGACCGCCAGAGAAATTGCGCCCGCCCTCTTCCACATGCGCGTCCAGCTCACCGGGCCGTGCCACGATGTCATCAAGGATCGCCGCATCCTCCAGCGCCCGCGTGATGACATTGTCCGGCACATCCGGATTCCACAGCGTCAGGTTTTCCCGCACCGTTCCCTCGAACAGGAAAATCTCCTGGTCGACATAGGCAATGTTCGCCGCACGCCGGTACTGGTCCAGATCGTTGAGGGGAATGCCATCGATGCGCACATCTCCGGACCACGGCGCGACAAGGCCGCAGATGATGCGGCCGAGCGAAGACTTGCCGCAGCCCGAACGCCCTACCAGCGCGATCCTCTCGCCCGGTGCCGCAAACAGGGAGATCCCGTCAAACAGCGGTTCGTCCAGCGGATTGTAGCCATAGCGGATCGCGTTGACCTCGAGCTGCCCACCGAGCAGCACCGGCCCGCCCGCGCCTCCGTCCGCCGGCGGTTCGGTCAGCGGATCGGGCGGGTTGCGCATGGCATCATCCACCCGGTTGAGATCCGCGCGGATGCTGGCGAGTTTCGGCGACAGCTCGACCAGGCTGACCAGCGGCGCGGTAAAGCTCGCCGCCAGCAGCTGGAATGCCACCAGATCGCCGATCGTCAGGCCGCCCTGCATCACCCGCATTGCCCCGACACCCAGGATCGCCGCATCGATCAGGCCGCTCAGCAGCGTTGGCGCGAGCGAGGTGATCATCGACTTCGCCCCCAGCGCCTGCGATGTGTTGAGCATGCGCGCATGGATGCCGGCCCAGCGCCCGAACGAGCTGGTTTCCAGCCCCGACGCCTTGATGGTCTCGATGTTGTAGATGATCCCGACAGTCGCCCCGCCAAGCTTGCCCTGCTCCACCGACAGGCGGATCGAATCCTGCCGCAGCCGCTTCTGCACAAGGCGCAGCACGAACAGGTTCGGCAGCCCAAGGGCAACGGTCATGAGGCCGAGCGCCGGATCGTAGCCGATCAGAACCAGGGCAAAGAACACCAGCGTGCCCCAGTTCAGGATGGCATTGGCCATGTCCGACGAGATCACCTCGGCCACCCGGCCGCTCGCCTCGATGCGTTCGGCAATTTCGCCGGGACTTCGCTGCGAGAAAAACGCCATCGGCAGGTGCAGCACCCGCCAGATGAAGGCGCTCGCCCCGGTGATTGTCAGTTTGGTCTGCAGCCGCAGGATCAGCGAGGCCCGCAGATGGGTCAGCGCAGCCCGGATCACCGCCGTTGCAGCCAGCGCGATGAACAGCGGTTTTACCCAGTGCTCCTGCTGCATCATCAAGACGCCGTCGACGAACAGCTTGGCATAGACCGGAAGGACAACGCCCGGGATCACCATGGCAAGGCTGAGCAGGGCAATCAGCCCCAGCCCCTTCTTGGAATTGGCAACCCGGCTGCGGAAGGCAGCAAGAAGACCAGCAGGCTTGGCCGTGCGGCGGAACTCCGGCGTCCGCTCGAAGGTCAGCACCACGCCGGTGAAGGCTTCCGACAGCTCCTCGCGCGTGATCATGCGCGGGCCGGTCGCCGGGTCATTGATGAAGGCATGCGTCGCGTTCATGCCCTCGAACACCACATAGTGGTTGAAGTTCCAGTGCAGGATCGCCGGCCAGGGCAGGTCAACAAGACCCTCCGGTTCCTTGCGGTAGCCCTTGGCGGTCATCCCGTAACGGCGGGCGGCCTTCAGCACGTTGCTAGCCTTGGAGCCGTCGCGTGAGACGCCGCAGGCAATGCGCAGTTCCTCCAGCGGGATCCACGCGCCATAATGCGCCAGGATCATCGCAAGGCTCGCCGCGCCGCATTCCACCGCTTCCATCTGCAGGATGGTCGGGGTCTGCTTGCGCCTGCGGTGCTGCGGCTTGATCGGGGTTTTCTGCTCGTTCATGACGCGCTCACCCGGCCAGACCCGTCAGCTTGCGCAGCCAGGGAATGACGTAGCTGATCGGCCGGCGCCAGGCCACGGTCACCTCGGCAGCCGCCAGCGATCCGCTGGTGAACTGCTGCGACGGACCGGACCCGCCCGACCAGGCAAAGCCGCTCGGCGTTGCCGGATCACGCGTCAGGGCAATGCGCGCGGCATAGGGCGCCCCCTTTTCCGAGAAGCTCTGGACCAGCTGGTCATTGCGCAGCACCGCCTGCATCGCCTGCGCCGTTGACGGGAAGTCCGACACGTCGCTGACCTGACCTTCCATCATCCCGTATTCCTCGCGGCGCACGGTGGACGGGGCAATCTGCACGCTCATGCCGGGCTTCACCCGCTTGCCGTCGTTGGGCGGCAGATACAGCAGCAGCTCCAGCCCGGTCGCCCCGCTCTCGATGCTGATCAGCGGCTGTCCCGGCGCGATGCGGGTGCCCGGA
The DNA here is from genome assembly GCF_051860505.1 of Pannonibacter sp. Taxonomy (NCBI): domain Bacteria; kingdom Pseudomonadati; phylum Pseudomonadota; class Alphaproteobacteria; order Hyphomicrobiales; family Stappiaceae; genus Pannonibacter; species Pannonibacter sp. The sequence continues at coordinate 35,576 of NZ_JBHYDX010000024.1, forward strand.
ATGGCCTTCCATTCCGTCACACGGCCGGAGGCGGGACTCACGATGGTCTCCTGCTGGCGCAGCTGGATCTCGACTTCAGCCATCTGACGGCGCGCGTCCGCAAGCCGTTCCTCGGCGCTGCGGATATCGCGCAGGTTGGCGTTGCGCTGGGTGATGTCCTCGCTTTCGAGCTGCGAGATCTGGCTGCGTGCCTCGAGCTCCGTCTGGCGCGCCTGCGCCAGCGCCTGACGTGTCTCGTTGAGCTGCTGCCAGGTGATGAGACGGCGATCAAACAGCGAGGCATCCTGCGCCGCCTGTTTTTCCAGCACCGACACCCGCTCCAGTGCATCTTTGACCCGCAGGTCGAGCATCTTCGCGCGAGCTGCAAGCGTATCCTTTGAAGCACGGCTGCCTTCGTCGATTTGGCCACGTAGGGTTTCCAGCTGGTCGCTGCGCTCGGCAACCACCGCCCGGATGTTCTCCAGCTGCTGGCGCAAGCCGGGCTGGATCACGCGGGCAACTTCCTCGCCCTGCGTCACACGCCCGCCGACCGGCACCAGGATTTCCGCCAGCGTCCCCTCGCCCGTTGCCACGGCATCGACAACACGGCCGCCAGAGGTGATCAGGATGCCTGACCCCTTCACCCGCTCCGGCACCCGGCCGAGGAAGGACCACGTCACCGCCAGCCCGATCAAGAGCAGAACGACGAGCGTTGCCACCCAGTCGCGCGGCCGGGTGAGCCGGATCATCTGGTCCAGCTGCTCGGGCGATGACAACCGGTCGAGCGCCGACTTGCGGAACAGACGGGCCGCCTGGTTTTCGACCGGCGGCTGCGATGCGGGTACGGACGGGCTGGAGGCGTTGGCGTCAGTCGACATCTGCGGTCTTTCGAAAGGTCAATTCACCGCCCCAGCAGATCCCGGGGCAATGGCCGCCGTCTTGCTGGCGGGCCCTGCCGCCGCGTCGATGGCCTCGCGTTCGGCAATCAGTCTGGCGACGTCCTCATCGGTCCAGCCGCCACCGAGCGCACGATAGAGCGCGATCGCGGACTGGAACCGCGCCAGACGCACCTGCTGCAGGCTGTCGACGGCGGTGAAATAGTCGCGCTGGGTGTTGAGCACGGTGGTCATGTCCACCTGCCCTGCATCCAGCTGTTCAAGCGTCAGTTCATAGGCGCGGCGCGCGGCTGCGGTCGCCCGTCCGGCGACCCTCTCCTCGCGGGCCAGCCCGCCATAGGCAATCAGCGCCTTCTCGACATCGGACAGCGAGGTCATCACCGCCTGCTGATAGGTGGCGATCAGCTCCTGCCGCCGCGCCTGCGTCCCCTCAAGCTGTGCCAGAAGGCGCGGCGCGTCGAAGATCGGCTGCGTCAGTTGTCCGGCCACCGAAAAGACACCGGCCGCGCCGGAGAACAGTGCGCCGGTGGTCAGGCTCTCGAAGCCCTTCTGCAACGACAGTGTCAGGCTCGGCAGCATCGCCGCCCGGGCGCTGGCGACATTGTTCGCCGAAGCCGCGACCAGCTCTTCTGCCTGCCGCACGTCGGGTCGGCGGCGCAGAAGATCAGCCGGAGCACCCACTCCGAGCTTCGGGATCGCGAGCTTGCCGAGGCTGCCGCGTGTGATCCTGATCTCGCCGGGCGTTGCCCCGATCAACAGACCAAGCGTCACCTCTTCCTGCGCCAGGGTCCGCTGCAGGCGCAACACCGTGGCCTCCTGCTGCAATACGACCGTTTCCTGCTGCGCCAGCATGATCTGCGTCGCAGATCCCGCCTCGACCCGCGCCTTGACGTTGTCCTGCACCTTGCGCGCCAGGGTCAGGTTCTCGCGCCCCAGCGCCAGACGGTCGCGCAGGGACAGGATCTGAACATAGGACAGGGCCGTTTCAGACGTCACCGCCAGCCGGGTCGCGGCTACGGCAAAGGCGGCCGCATCGGCGCGGTTGCTGGCAGCTTCGAAGTTCGAGCTGGCCTTGCCCCAAAAGTCCAGCTCCCAGCTGGCGTTGAGCCCGACCTTGCGCTGCTGGCGCACCGGCATTTCAACGCCGGCTGGCAAGCCCGCCGTGTTTGCGGATGCCTTGAACGTGGTCTGGGTGCCGCCGAGACCCCCGCTCGGCAGCAACCCGCCGAAGGCTTCGTCCGCCCCCGCCTCGGCCTGCCGCAGGCGCGCGATCGCCACGGTAATGTCCCGGCTGCCTAGCTCCGCGCGGCGGATCAGGTTGCTGAGGTCCGGTGAGCGGAAGGCAGTCCAGAATTCGGGAGAGGTCATAGGGGCTTGCGCAGGTTCGCCCGCATGGGCAAATCGATACGGCAACGGCACAGCCTCGGGCAATTCCGGCGTCAAGGCCTCGCCCATCGCTGCACAGCCGGCCAAGTGGCCGACCAGAACTAGAGCCGCGACATTGCGCCCCAGATCGCGAACACGGGCAAACGACACTCGACACATGACTTGAACTGACGCCCGCGCTTGCTGGCAAACCTGCCGCCCCATTTCCCCTGTTACGCCCTGTTTTCCCGGTTATCCCGGAAAGACCCCGTTTTTGTCATTGCCTGCAGCTGCTCTGTCGGCCGCCGGCTCGGCAGACTTGCACCGAGCCGGATCACGCAACATTTTCGGCGCATTTTAAAGAAACTTCAGCGATATTTTTTCCAAAAGATAACAAATTTGACTGAACAAGACCGTCAATCCCTTCCCTGTTGAAGGTCACTTACAACCATGAATATTGAAGAAAAACTACTTCATCAGACTTCCGGAACAATAGTCGAACCGGACAATGAAGTGCATCAACGCCCGTTGATGGTTCACATCTTTATATGGTCCGCCAGCATGGTAAGTATGCCCCAGGGGTCGATGCTGGACCTCGACAAGACGCAGTTCGCGCACCGACACGACAGACCTCCGGCAAGAGCGGGCAACACCTGGACCGCCCCGGCGCCAGTCTCGATCCATTCGGGCGAGCAAGCCGCAATGAAGGACCTGCATGAACGCCCTGGTTCAGCGAACGGACAGACTGGACACGACTGCGCAGCCGGCCAAGGCCGCCGGCAGGTGCATCGCGACCGGCAGCACCGCGCGCCCGGACCGGACCACGATCATGGCAAGCCTGTTGTCCCATCCAGCCTTCAGCGATGCGCGCAAGGCCATCATCTCCAATCTGACCCAGCTGTTTCGTGGCGACTATCTGTTAAGCCGGTTGCTGCTGGAGGAAGGCCGCTACCTGACAATCCAGACGCTGCTGCATCTGGCAGCCGGCCAGCAGGCCGAAGAGCGCGCGACGTGGCTGACCCTTGGGCGGCTGCAGGCCCGACTTGCAGGATCGGAGCTGGCGAGCCGCAACCGGATCGAGGCGCTCGTCGCGATCCTGGAGCGCTACAGCTTTCTCGAACGCCGCAAGGCGGAGGAAGACATGCGCGTCACGCTGCTGCTGCCGACGCCCCGGCTCTGGGGCTCGGATGCGGTGCTGGCCGAGGCGATGGCCCAACCGCTGGCCATGTTCCGTGATCTGCGCGATCCAGGGCCCGCGCTGTGTAGCCTGATGGCCCGGAACCGCATCGGCGGAGCGACCTTTGCAGGCCCCCATGACACGGGGCCGGGGTTTGACCCGCAGGCTCCCGCCTGGTCCAACAGGGATCTCGCAACCGCAGGCGCCGGCCATCGTGCCTGGCATCGGGCGCTTTCGCCGCATATCGACACCTACTTTGAGCTGCGCGCAGCTCACCCGCAGGTCCAGGGACTTGCCGCGCGCGACGGGGGCTACCTCACCTTCCTGTTGCTGCTCGGCGAGGTCGAGCAAACTGGCAGCGCCCGGCTTTGCCTGCCCTTCGAGACCCTGTCCAGCCACACCGGCGTCTCGCGCACCCATGCGCGCCTTTTGATGGAACTGGCCGAAGCCAGCGGCCTCATCAAGCTTCACGCCAGAGGCGGCCGCGACATCGAGGTCCTCCCAGCGCTGCAACAGGCCGCCGATGCCTGGTTTGCCGATCACATGGCGTTCTTCCTGACCCTTGACTGAAGCTGCTCCCACCCGGCCAGGCAGTCCATCCCTGATCGAGCGCCTTTCGCGGCAGACAGGCATAGCCCCCTCCTACATCGGCGCGCGGCTCGGCCCTCACAAGCCGTTTCCGTTCCAGAACGCACCGGCAGATCTCATCGAACGCCTCTTGGTGCAGGAAACCTCCTTCTTCCGGCATGCGGGCCAATGGGCGATGTTGCGCAACATGCTGCGCGGCGACCCCGCGCTTTCGGCACCGGCGCTGAGGGTCTGGAGCACGGCCTGCGCCACCGGCGAAGAGGCCTGGTCGCTTGCCTACCTGCTCCAGCGCGAAGGCAAGGGCAGGTCGCGGGTGATCGGTTCGGACATCAGCCCGTCGGCCATCGCTACGGCGTCACGCGGTCGTTACACCCGGCTGGAGGCCATGGGCAGCTTTCGCGATCTGCCGGAGTTTGCGCGACCGGCCTTCCCGCTTGCGAGCGGCGAAGTCTGGGACGCACCACACACCTTGCGCGACATGACCAGGTTTTGCGTGCACAATGTGCTGGATCCGATGCTGTCCTCCGAACTGGGCGGTGCAGCTGATCTTGTGTTCTGCCGCAACATGCTGATCTACTTCACCGAAGATGCCATCAACAAGGCCCTCGCCAACATCGCAAGCGCGATGCGGACCGGGGGGATCCTGGTTCTGGGAGCCTCGGAAACCATGCGCGAGAATGGCCTGTTCGAGCCAGTGGAGACCGCAAGCGCCGTTTTCTGGCGTCGAACCGGCCAGCCCGCCGTCACGCCTGCACCGATGGCCGGAGCCGTGCCACGCCCGTGAAACGCCCGATCCTCATCGCCGCCGCTGGCGCCTTCGAACGGTCCGCCCTGCACCGCATTCTGGCCGAAGCCTTCCCGACGTCCCCTCTGAGTACCTGCAACACCGCTTCTGACCTTCAGGCACGGTTGGAGGCCAGGTTTCCCGGCCTTCTGGTGCTCGATGAAGCCCTGATTGCGGCCACCACGCCAACACCCGCCCTGCACGCCAGTCTTGCCCGGTTCGGACCACGGCTCATTGTCCTCACGCGCGACGCATCCGTCCCCGGTCCACCGGTCGGGGCATGGGCCCGGGATCTGCCGGATCGTGTCAGACGGGCCGTTTTCGACCAGGCTCTTTCTGTCGGATCCTATGCGGATCCGGAGGTTCGGCCTGCATCACCCGCGCCTCCCTCCCTTGCTCCTGCAACGAAACGCGTCGCCCCTGCCTGCCTGCTGGTTGCCAGCAGCACCGGCGGCCCGAGCGCGCTGGCGCGCCTGTTGCAGCAAATTCCGGTCGGTGCCTTGCCCTGGATCATCGCCCAGCACATGCCGGACCACGGTACCCAAGCTTTCGCCGCTCATCTTGCCGATGTCAGCGGTCATGCGGTCAGCGAAGTCGGCGGCCAGACCCGCCTCACATCCGGCAGCATCTATGTCCTCAAGGGTGGGCTGGATTTTGCCCTCTCGCAAACGCCGGCCGGAACCCTCACCCTTCGCCCTTGCCCGGCTGTAGCAAGCCCGTTCCACCCCAATGCCGACCACCTGATGCAAACGGCCGCTGTTGCCGGAATTCCGGCCGTAGCCCTGGTGCTCAGCGGCATGGGCGAAGATGGCGCATCGGGGGCGGCAGCCCTCGGCCAGGCGCATAATCCGGTCTATGTGCAGGAACCGGCCACCTGCATCGTCCCGGGGATGCCAGGCGCGGCACTCACCCGGTTCCCGTACGCGCTGCGACTGGATCCCTCGGCCCCGCTTCCGTCGTTCGTCAGCCTGTGCTCGCACCAGCCAAAAGAAGACTGAACCCGAAATGGGTCAGATGATGCAGGCTCTGGTCGAGCCCGAGCAGCCACCAGAAGGACGCCCGCGCCGGCGTCGCCCCACTGACCCGCACAGCGCCCGCCTTGCTCCGGTCAATGCAGAAATGCACGACAAAATCCACAAGGGCGAGCCAGACCAGCCCTGGCGCGAACCACAGGCAGACAAGACCGGTCAGGACCGCGTGAATGCCAGCATGAACCGAGAGTGGCACCAGCCAGTGCCGGTCCCGTTCCTTGCCGGCGGCCATCCAGTGGGTCTGCAGCAGGAAATCCGCCAGAAAATGTTTTGCTAAAAAGGCCAGAAAAAGCGTGCTGAAAAGCCCGACGGGAAGTTGATCCGGTATCGCCACTGTTTCCCCCGGAACTGCGAAGCCTCTGCAATGGCTTGTCTTTCGCCACAGCCCGCCGACCTTGCCACCGCACGAGCATCCGGTTCCAGTCCTTGCCGTGAAACATTCCGGGTGGATCGGTCGCGGTCGCGCGCGCGAAGGCTAAAGACCGCGCATGCTTGTAAATTTCCGTCGATGCGACTGGCATCCGTCGGTCTTCCTCCGGGGGGCAACTTGAAGAACATTACCCTGTCGACCCGCATCTACGGCCTTGCTGCCGTTCTGCTTGTTCTCCTCGGCCTGCTGTCGGCGGTGGGATACACGTCGGTCCGCGACCTCTCCCGACTGTCTTCCGAGATGGACCGCTTCTACCGCGCCGTCGGCGAAATGTTTCTGGCAGACCGGAACTTCACAGGCTTCCGTCTGCGCACCAATGCCGTCCTGTCCTTTGGCCGCACTGCGGATTTCGACCGATCCCAGGCCCAGGCCAAACTGATCGAGCAATCCATCTCCCGCGCGGAGGAATTGATTGCAGGCCATCCCGAAGCCGGGCTTGTTTCGGATATCCGCCAAAATCTCGACGCCTTCCGCAAGCGGGCGGAAAGTTTGATGCAGGAACGTCTTGCCATCGTCGCCAGCACCGGCGAACTGACCGAAGCGCTCAAGGCCGGCATTGCCCAGTTTGCAGTCACCCCGGCCGTCACCGATGCCGTGGCTGCAAGCGCTCTTGCCTCTGGGACATTCTCTCCAGAAACAGTCTCGGCCGCATCCACAGCCCTTTCGAAGCTCCAGTCTCTTTCGCTGACGACGAGGGAACAGGCGCTGGTTGAAGCTGCCCGCAGCTTGGTCGCGCGGCAGGAAGCCTTGATCGCTGCCGCTGGCCTTGGTGGCCCGGACGTGATCACCCCCGAGGAACGCGGGCTGCTGGACAGCATCGCAGCCTTCCGCGACCGTCTGCAGGAGCGCATTGCCGAGTTGAGCGCGACATCCGCAACCCAGACGGCAAGCGCTCAGCAGCTGCTCGCCACGCTTGCCGGCGGCGGCATCCTGTTCGGTCTCTTCATCGCAGTCGTCATCGCCCGTGGCATCATTTCGCCGTTGAAGCAGATGACCCACGCCATGACGCGCCTCGCCCAGGGCGATGGTAATGTCACCATTCCCGGCCTTGGTTCCACCAACGAAATCGGCCAGATGGCTGCTGCGGTGGACGTGTTCAAGCAGAACGCTGACCAGATCGCGGCCATGCTGAAGGCGGAAGAAACCACACGCGAGATCGGCGAGGTCATCTCGAAGGCTGCGGCCGGCGACCTGACCTTGCGTGTGAGCCTTGAGGGCAAGACCGGCTTTCTGCGCGACATCGGCGAGCAGGTCAACCGGCTGCTGGACGTCTCGCATTCCTCGTTCCGCGACTTCGGCGAGAAGGCCCGCAGCACGGCACTGTCCGTCGGCGAAGCAAGCATGGCCGTGTCGCAGGTGGCGGACGGAGCCCGCGTGCAGAATTCTTCGCTGGCCCAGGTCGCGACGGCGGTGAAGGAAGCAATGCTCGCCATTCGCGAGGTCTCCGACAACACAAGACTTGCCAGCGAAAAGGCGGATAACGCGACAGGTCTGGTCGAAAAAGGTCTCGCCTCGGTTGAGGCAATGGGAGCGCTGGTCGACCGCATCGCCCAGAACAGCCGCAAGGTGAACCAGATCACCCAGGTGATTGCCCAGATCGCCAACCGCACGCACATCCTCTCGCTCAACGCCGCCATCGAGGCAGCCCGCGCCGGGGAACACGGCAAGGGCTTCGTCGTGGTGGCACAGGAGGTCGGCAAGCTGGCCGAAAGCGCCGGACAGAATGCCAACCAGATCGCCGAGATCGTCGAGCAGGCCAGCGAGGACAGCCTCGCTGGCAAGCAGGCGGCCGACACCGTTCGCGCAGCCATTGTGGGCATCTCGGGCGAGGCACGCCAGACCACCCAGATGATCCACGCCTCGGTTGCGGCGATCGAGCAGCAGCGCGCCTCGATCACCCAGATCGACGGCACCGTCAGCGAACTGAAGTCCATCGCCACGTCAAACTCGGCCGCCGCCGAGGAAATCACCGCGACCATGGTCCAGCTGGCCCGTCTGGCCGACGAGACCCGTCAGCGGATCGACGCCTTCAAGATGGCTTGAGGCAGCGGAAAGACGAACCGATGGCCACGCATGAGGACGGCACGCAGCACGATGCGGACGACTGGCACTTGACCCTCGTCAGCGATGACGCAGGACTGGCGCTGTCCATCCGCGCGATGCTGCTGGCTGATCCACAGGCCCGGCTCACGGTCACTGGCAGCGCCGATGTTCTGACGGGCCTGCGCAGCCTGACGGCAGATGTTGTGCTGATCGACGCTGACAGCGTCACGGATATCGCGCGGCTCGTCGGGTCGGCGGTCCTGATCCAGCCGGCCCCGGTCGCCGTCATTGGCCTTCATGTCAGTGCCGACCTGCGCACCACTGATCTGTGCCGCAGCCGGGGTGCCAGCTTTGTTCATCCCAAGGCGTGCGGCACGGCGGACATCGCGCTGGCAGGCCCCGAAGGCGAAGCACTTCTTTCAGCTCTCCAGCGCCTCGCGCGCGACCCTGCCCGCAGGATGCCCCTTGCGAGCCTGTCCGTGGAGACCGCGCATGGCCGGAGCTGATTTTTCCGCCGATCTCCTCACAGAGACAGGCGAGCATCTCGGCGTGATCGAGCCCATTCTTGTGGCCAGCGAAACGTCTGCCGTCTCCCGCGCCGATGTGGACGTGTTGTTCCGGGCCTTCCACTCGATCAAGGGCCTCGCCCGGGTGGCCGGCATTGCCAGCCTGGAACAGGTCACGCATCTGGCGGAGGCCTGCCTCTATCCGGTCCGCAATGGCACCCGCGAGTTGACGCCAGATATCATCGACGCGATGTTGCGTCTGGTCGATGCGATCCGCTCGGCACAGGCAACGGGCGACCTCACCAGCTTCACCGTACCCGATGGCCTGTCCACCCAGCTCGAGGCGCTCTCGGTCAGTGGCCCAACCCACGCCGCAGGCCTTGAGGCGAGCGTACCGGCATCGCGCGATGCGCTCGGGCTGGAACATGACATGGGCCGGGCCTTTGCCGAACTGCTGGCAGAACTCCTGTCGGAACTGTCGGATGCGCTGTCCGGTGAGGACGAGGCAGCTCTGCGCGAGGCGGCAGATGTTCTCGCTCACGCAGCGCGCAAGACCGGCCTCGCCGGGCTGGAACGGTGCGCCCGTTTTCTCGGTCAAGCCACGCTTGACCAGGCGGCCCCGATCCTCTCCGGCATCGTGGCCCAGGCCCGCACGCTGGAAGCGCTGACGGGAACCGAAACCGGCTGGGCAGAAGTGAGCATGTCGCTTGGCCTCGAGAGCGACGCCGGGACCCCACTGGACCTCACCAGCGACACCGCCCTGCCAGCCGCCCTCATCAGCCGGCTCGCCAACTGGAAAGTCTCGCCGCTGCATCTCCCGGCCGTTGCCGGCACAGCGCTGGAGCGCTTTTCGTCCGACCCGGCCGCGCGTCTGGCAGAAGTCGTCCTGCCGATGCCGGGGCCAGAGGCGCTGAGGCCCCTGGTCGCTGCCCTGCCTGGCCTCGTTGCCTCACGCAGCCTGACCGTCGACGGCCGGCCTCACCTCGCCCTGCTCGTTGCCGTGACCAGCGCAGACATGCCGGAAGGCCTTGAGGCGGCCGGTCAAGGCACTGCACTGCCCGGGATTGATCCGGTCAACGGGCCGGACATGTCGGCCTGGTCCGTCACCTGGCTCGACGGCACCACCGCCCCGGCACATTTCAGCGATGCGCCCGCCCCGTCACGGATGGCGGCGGTCGAGGAGACGCAGGTTCGTGTCCCGGTCGAAGTGCTGGACCAGCTCTTCGGTCGCATCGGGTCCTTCTTCACGCTCGGCAGCCGTCTGAACGTGCTGGCCAGCGAAGGTCGCTCCGGCGAGGCCCTGCGCCGTCTCTATGACTATGCGTCCTCCCGCGCACCCGAAATGCTGCCCGAGGTTGAAGCGCTGATGGCCGACCGGCGCGACTTCCTGACGCTGGAGGCCGAGGTCAGCCACTTCATCAGCCTCATCCACGAAGCCACGCTGGGGCTGCGGGTCATCCCGTTCGAGAACATCATCGCCCGCTTCCCGCGCATGGTCCGCGAGGCAGCTAGGGAACTTGGCAAGTCCGTCCGCTTCGAGCAGAGCGCCGGTACGATCAAGATCGACAAGGGCATGGCCGACATGCTCCTCGATCCCTTGATGCACATGATCCGCAATTCGATCGACCACGGCATCGAAGCCCCGGAGGCACGCGCCGCCGCCGGAAAACCGGCCACCGCGCGCCTCAGCCTGACGGCAGAGCAGCACGGCAACCGCCTCGTGCTGACCGTCAGCGACGATGGACGCGGCATCGATATTGCCCGTGTCGGCGAAAAGGCTGTCGCGCAGCGCCTGGCGAGTGTCGAGGATCTGGCCCGGATGAGCGACGCGGAAATCGCCCGCTTCATCTTCACACCCGGCTTCTCCACCCGCAGCGAGGCCAGCACAGTCTCCGGGCGCGGCGTCGGCATGGATGTGGTGCTGGTCAACGTCACCCGTCTCGGCGGGCGCATCGACATCGAGACAGAGGCCGGCAAGGGCGCCACCTTCCGCCTCGACATGCCGCTCTCGGCCGCGATCCGGCCCATGCTTCTCGCCGACACTGGCCGCCAGACCATCGGCTTCCCCGAAACGATGGTCGCCGAAACCGCCGTGTTCCCGGCCGCCAGCGTCCAGTCCGTCAACGGCCAGCCATCGCTGCTGCTGCGCGGCCGCTTCCTGCCGTTGTTCGACATCTGCGAGCTGATGCGCCTGCCCGCGCCCGAGGACGATGCCGGTGCCGATCTGTCCGTCGTCATCTGCTCCTGGAAGGGCCGCCGCGTCGGCTTCCGCACCCGGCGTATCCTGCGCCGTGCGGAGTTGCTCATCCGCGAAACGCACCTGCGCGTCGCCGAACTGCCGGGCGTCGGCGGCATCTCGATTCTGGGCGCCGACCGCATCGTCCTGGTTCTCGATCCGGACAAGCTGTTTGACCTTGCCGCCCGGGCGGTCAACCGCGGCCTGCGCAGCGCCGGGAACCCGCGGCCATGACGCAGACCCTGACCGCCTATCTGCGCGTTCATCTGGCCGGCACGCCGGTTCTGGTCCCGCGTGAGGCCGTGCAATCCGTCCGTAGCCTGTCCGGTTCCGTCCTGCCGCTGGCAGGCAAGACGCCGCGGCCACAGGGCAAGACCCGGCACAGCCGCCTGGTCGTCGATGCCGCCCGCCTGCTCGGCCTCGGCCGCGTTGCCGGCCCGGATCCCACCGGCCTGCGCATGGCGTCCGCAGACGAGAACGCCGGCTGGCTTTGCCTTGTCGATCGGGTGGAACGGATCGAGGATCACGGCGCGACCGAGGTTCTGTCCTTGCCGCCTGCCCTTGGCGCACTGCGTCGCTGGCTGTCCGGCGTGATTGTCGACCCGGCAAGCGATACCCCCGTCTGCGTCCTGCGTGCCGAACCTGTGATCCCGCCTTTCACCCTGTTGCGTCACCTGCGCGCGGCCGCTGTCGATCCTTCGCCGCTGCGGGAGGAACTGGAATGACCGATCAGCCAGCCCCGGCCGCCCCAGCCGCCAGCGTCATGCGCCGCCGCATCCTCGTCGTCGACGACAGTTTCATCATCCGCCGCCTCGTAAGCGAGATCATCTCCAGCGATCCGATGCTCGAAATTGCCGGCGAGGCAGAGAACGGCAAGATCGCCCTGCAGCAGGTGCGCAAACTCAACCCGGACCTCATCCTCCTCGACATCGAGATGCCGGAAATGTCCGGGCTGGAAACCCTGCGCCGTCTCAGCCTGCGCTCGCCCTGCCCGGTGATCATCCTGTCGTCGCTGGTGGGCGCAGCCGATTCCGCCGAGCGGCTCGAGGCCCTGCGCCTGGGCGCCGCTGCCATCATCGCCAAGCCGTCCGGCGCCGTCAGTCTCGACCTGAAGCAACAGCGCGCCTCGGAGATCGTCACCACCGCCCGCCGCGTCCTCGGCCTCCCCGCCGTCCTCGTCGATGCCGCAGAGACCGATGCACCAGCCGGCACCGCTGTAGCCAGCGGCACGGCAGACGTCGCGCCCTCCGCCCTCGATCTCATCGAGGCCCTTGGCAGCGGCGTGCTCGTGTTTGACAGCGCATCGCGTCTTGTTGCCGCAAACCGCGCCGCCCACACCATCCTACGCATGGAAGCCCTTCCGAAAGGCCTGCCGCTGCGCTCCGTCTTTGCCGACTACAACGAGGATCTCGCCGAAGACCTCGCCGCCGTCCAGACAAGCCGCCAGCCTCTTGAGGCACTGGACTGCGAATTTGCAACGCCGGGCGGCGACTGGATCCCGTTGCGCCTCAACGCCCGGCTGCTCGCGGCCCCCTCTGAATTGCTTGTCGTCTCCTTCGAGGACATCTCGCGCCAGAAGGACCTCGAGACGGTGCTCGCCCGCACCCAGTCCAATCCCGTCGCCCGCATCATGATGGATCAGGGTCCGGATGCCCTTGCCGGGGCGATGCTGCCAGCGACCATCCTGTTCTCCGACATCCGCAATTTCACGTCGCTCGCCGAAGCGCTCGGACCACAGGGCACCGTCCGGCTGCTGAACGACTATTTCTCGTTCATGGCCGATGTGCTGCGCGATCAGGGCGGCGTAATCGACAAGTACATCGGCGACGCGATCATGGCTCTCTTCGGCGTGCCGCAACCGACCGGCGGCGACGCAGACCGGGCCGTCGAGGCCGCCCGCGTCATGCTGCGGGCGCTCGATCTCGTCAACGAACGCCGCCGCGATGGTCTGCCGGAGCCCCTGCGCATCGGCATCGGCCTTGCCACGGGCACGGTTCTGGCCGGCAACATCGGTTCGCCGGACCGGATGAACTACACCGTCATCGGGGACGCGGCGAACCTCTCCTCGCGCCTTGAAGGCATCACCAAGACCTACGGTGCCTCCATCCTTGCCTGCGGCGAAACCGTTTCCCGGCTCAGCCGCCCCGTCCCGATGCGCCTCGTCGATGTCGTGCGCGTCAAGGGGCAGGACCGGCCGACGGAGGTGTTCGAGATCTTCGTCGATGCACCGGCTGCCAGCGACTCGGACTGGCTCGATGCCCACGCAACCGGCTTCAGCGCCTACCGCATCGGCTCCTTCGCAATGGCCGAAGCCGCCTTTGCCCGTGCGCTGGAACTGGCACCCCAGGACCTTGCCAGTGCGACGCTGCTGACCCGGTGCCGCGCGCTGGCGCGGGATCCGGAAACCTTCGTCATGCCCTGGGACGGCGTCTGGTCCCTGAAGGAGAAATGACCGGTGGAGCACATCGAGTATCTCCTGGCCACCCTGTCCGGCACCCGGCTGGCCCTGCCGCTGGATCTCGTCCTGTCGGTCAACGAGCCGGCGCCGGTCACGCCGCTGCCCTTCTGCCCGCGCCATGTGCAGGGGCTGGTCTTCGTGCAGGACCGGGTGATGCCGCTGATGGACCTCGCCAGCCTGCTCGGCCTGCCCGCCCGCTCGCCGGCAAGCCCGACCTCGCTCGTCATCCTCGCCAATGGCGACGACGTCAGGGCGCTGGAAGTCGACCATGTCGTCGCGATGGTCGCGGTGGATGCGTCAGCGCTTCAGACACGTGCTGATCCGGAGAGTGCAACGTCTTTCCTGGCGCAGCGCCTCAGCGCGCGCGGCGAAGACTGGCTCGTGCTTGACTACGTGCGCCTTGCCACCGACACGCGCATGGACGCCGAAGGCCTCATCGAAGATGGTGCCCTTGTTCCGGCCGATCCGGTCGGTCTTGCCGATCTGGAGGAAAGGCAAGAGGACACGGCGGTGGACCGCATCGCCCATCTCCTGATCGACATCGGCGCAGACCGCTATGCCCTTCCCACGACCATCATTTCCGAAGTGCTGGAGCCTGTTGACTTGCGCCCCATGCCCGCCGCCCCGGCCTGGGTGGCTGGCCTGATGCAGCACCAGGAAACGCCGCTGCTGGTGGTGCGCGCCGACGTCCTCCTGTCGCCGGACACCCAAGCGGATCACGCCTCCGTCGCAACGACCGCCGACAGCATCGCCCTGCGCATCGTGGACCCTGCCACGGGCCGCGCCTTCGCGCTTCTGGCGGACCGCGCCCCGGGGCTCCTGTCCCTGAGCCCTGACGAAATTTTCTCCACCGATGACGCCATTGCCGGGATCAGCCGCTATGCCGTCGTCGACGACCGGATCCTGGCAATCATCGAACCGCTTGCGCTCGTCGGCGAACGGCTGGCCGATGTCGAGCGTCTGACACCCCAAGGCCAGGGTCAGAGCTTGGCACAGATGCCCATGCCGGATGGTGCTGCAGCCCGGGCCGCCGCCGCCCGGCCCGGCCACCGGTTCCTCACCTTGCGCATCCGGGACGAGTTCTTCGCCATCGACCTCGACCGTGTCGACAGCATCCTCTCCACCGTCCGCCTCTCGCCCCTGCCCGATGGTGGCAACGGGTTCGATGGTCTGGCGGATGCGGGCGACAAGGTGGTTCCGGTTCTGGATTTGCATCGGCGGCTCACCGGTCAGCCCTCGCCGGACGACACCCCGCCCTGTGTCCTGTTGCAGCTGGAAGGCTCGACCGCCGGCCTTGCCGTGGATCAGGTCCTGCGCATCGAAGACGTTGCAGCAGAAGACATCGACGAGGTTGCCGAGCAGACCGGCCTGCCGGTCCATGCGGTCGCCCGCGTCCGTGACCGGCTGATGGCCGTCCTCACCCTCGACCGCCTCCTGCCCCGCCGCATCCACTGACCCGACAAAAAACCCCGGATCACTCCGGGGTATTCGGCATGGAGCCAGCGAACTATGCTGACGTGTGATTTTGCAACAGCGCCCCTCTTCCCCTTGAGGGCAGTGCTATTGCTTGTGTCGCAAGACGGCTTTCGAGGTCTCTCAGCCCCCCTCCCCCTCGTGGGGAGGGGTGAGGGGTGGGGGGCACAGGAGGTCGTCAGGTCGCAAAGCGTCTGAAGCCAGCTTGGCCAGATACGTAAATTATCTGGATTTAAGTCCGCTCCCCCCCACCCCCAACCCCTCCCCACGCGGGGGAGGGAAGCGGAGAGGCCCAGCAGGGTTTAACGCTCGGTGCGCAGTCGTTCACATAGATCATGCGCCAGGCTTCGCATGCGATGGCGCGCGCTCAAGGGGGGAGATGGGTGCGTGCGGAACCGATCCGACCAGATCACAGGCTCAAAGGAGCTTCCGGCATCCCATGCTCCGTTCACTCCGAGCTGCCCGCCAATCACCCGTCAAGGATCAGCTGATGCCCATCCGGTTCAGCTTATCAAGCGTCCAGCCGTCGCCCTTGCAGCCCTTGAACGCCCCGCCGGCGGCATAGTCCAGCAGATCGTCCGGCAACTCGTCTTCGGCAATCTGGCGCGGCAGCACCAGGGTCACCTCGCCGGCAGCTTCCTCGATCACGGTGATCTTCATCGAGGGAACCGGGTCAGATCCAAAATGCGCCAGAAGGGCCGCATGCGGATTGGCTTTCAGCAATTCCCGAAATGCCGCGTCGCTTGCGGCCTTTTCCAGGAGGGTCGCCTCGATATGCGAACGCGCATTGGCCAACAGTGTATTTAGGTCAGTCATGGCAATCACCTTCTTCTGAAAACAATGCTCAATTGAAATCAGCTTCAAAAATCAACCAGTCGTCACCTGAGCAACGCAGCACCGGTTTGACAAAATCGTCTCAAGGCATCCAGTCCTGCTTGTAGGCCCACTGGTTGAACTTCCACCAGCAGTCCTTGGCATTGCCGCCAGCTGCAAAATCCAGCAACTCGTCCGGGAGTTCATCTTCCGCGATCTGGCGCGGCAGCACGAGCACAGCTTCACCCGAAGCTTCCTCGATAACGCGGATTGTCAGTGACGGGATCGGGTCATTGCCGAGCAAATCCTTGAGCGCGGTATGCGGATTTTCCTTGAGCAACTCGCGGAAAGCCGCATCTTCGGACGCCTTGTCGACAAGGGCCCGCTGAATGGTGCTACGGGCAATCGCCATGTTCTTGCTGAAATCACTCATCGCTTTTCGCCATATCCTTGCTTTAAAAAATGCGTCGGTGGCTCTGGCTTGGGGATCACACACCGTCCGGATCCAAACCAGAGCCGACGCCAAAGGTTCAGCCGCTGATGATGGCTGCGCCTTACTTCTTCGGGCAGAGGTTCTTCCAGCTGGTCTCACCATGGAAGCCACCGGGCGGCAGGAACGAGCTGAAGCTGATGCCGCCAGACGCCAGATCAAGGAGTTCATCCGGCAGTTCGTCCTCGGCAATGGAACGCGGCAGCACCAGAGTGATCTCTCCAGCCGCCTCCTCGATCACACGGATCTTCAGCGACGGGATCGGGTCGTTGCCCATCAACTGCTTCAGGGCCGCGTGCGGGTCGGCCTTGAGCATCTCGCGGAACGCGGCATCTTCCATCGCCCTGGCGATCAGAGCTGCCTCGATATGCGCGCGAGCACGACCTAAAGTGTCTACAAAGTCACTCATTCCCTCACCTTTCAAAAATGGCACTTGTGGTGAATCAGCGCGGGCAGATAGGGCCGGCGCTCCCACCTCTGGCCCGGTTCAGCTCCGCTGTAATTTCGACGAAATTACCGAAGGAAACCCCGCCAGACGCCAGATCCAGCAGTTCATCCGGCAGCTCGTCCTCGGCGATAGACCGCGGCAGCACCAGGGTCACTTCACCAGCCGTCTCCTCGATCACGCGGATCTTGAGCGACGGGATGGGATCATTGCCCAACAGCTGCTTCAGCGCCGCATGCGGATCGGACTTCAGAAGCGTGCGAAACGCGCTGTCTTCCATAGCCTTTGCAATCAGCGACGCCTCGATATGTGCTCGCGCCTTGTTGATGCCTTCAACAAACTCGGTCATCTGCAATTTCCTTCCTTTTAAAAAACACTCGACCGGGATAGGTCCGGACGCCTCAATCCGTGCGGACGATCTTCGTGATCGGCTTCGCCCAACCAGCACGAGGATCCTTGCACCCAAGGTCCTGGAACGTCGTGCCGCCAGAGGCCAGATCAAGCAGTTCGTCCGGCAGCTCGTCGGCGGCAATGTCACGCGGCAGCACCAGCGTCACTTCACCTGGCACTTCCTCGATCACGCGAATGCGGAAGCCGGGGATCGGGTCAACGCCAAGCAACTGCTTGAGCGCCGCACGCGGCTCGCGAACGAGCAAGGCGCGAAACTCGGTGTCTTCCGAGGCGCGAGCGACAAGAGCACGCTCGACATGCTGACGCGCCAGCGTCATCGGATCAGTGGAACCAGCCATGGAACTCTCCCGGTTGTTCTTGGTCCTGATGGAACAGCCCTGCAACATCAGTCGCACGCGTCTCACCGGAGCCAGTAGACAGATCAACTGAAACAACCCTTCAGAAAATCTGCCGATTTGAAATTAAGTCCGCAAAAATCATCAGTTAACAGAAGATAAAATTCATTTATCTCCATCAGATCACTGACGAGATCTGTATAGGCCGAAGCATTTGCCCGGCGCTGAATGGACCTGAAAAGTTCCAAACCAAACCGGCATGGCTGCGCTAGGAATGAACTGGAAGAAGACCGGGCGCGCGCCCGGGCCTGATCGGAACGCGGCGGACGCCCGAATGCACGACATGACATCCCGGATTGATTGCCATCCGCTGCCTCATATTCGTGAGGTCCGCAGCGCAGATGCCGCTTTGCTTGCCCCGCTGACAGCCACCTCGCTGCGCTGGATGCTGGCGCCGGATCCGACAAACCCGAACCTGGCGGATCAAAGCCAGCCGGACCTCGGGCTCTGCTGCCTTGCCGCCTTCGTCGACACGACGCCCGTCGGCCTCATTCTGTCCTGCAAGGGGCCGGACGGCCTCCAGGAACTCACTTCGGTGATGGTTGCGCAACCCTGGCGAGGACGCGGCATCGCCACGATGCTCCTCGTCGAACTGACCGCCCGGTTGCGCAGAGCCGGACGACGCGGTCTCTTTGCCCGCTGGTCCAGCCGCCTGCCTCGGGCGGCGGAGTTCGCCCGGCTGCTGGCGGTGGCCGGCTGGAGTCAACCAGATGTCACCCGCCGCCGCATGACCTGGCGCATCGGTGACTGGCAATTGGGCTTTGCCGATCGCGACCGGATACTCGCCCGCATCGCCGCCCGGGGGCTTGTTGTGCGCTCCCTCGCCGAACTCGGCCCTGATGGGGTTGCCGACTTCGAGGCGCAAAATGCCGCGCTCATTGCCTGCGGCCGTGCACCGGAGTGGTCAAACACCGAGGGATGGCTTCAGGTCGCAGATCGGGATGTCACTGTTGTCCTGAGCGATCAGGCCGGCGCTGTTGCGGGCTGGATGGTCTGCGTCCTTCAACAACCGCTCGGTCGCTGGTACATTCCGCAGGGTTGGGTGGTGGCGGAGAAAGTTCCGCTTGGCTGGCTCGTTGGCGGAATTGCCTCTCTGTGCCAGCGCCTGGAAGCCAAGGCCGGACCGGAGGCACTCCTGATTGCCCAGCCTCCCACCGGGATTCCAGGTGGCATGGAACGGATGCTCTACAAGCAGTTCGGCAGCCATGCGGTTGCAACGGACTTCCTGTTCGAAAGCCAGTTCAACTTGCACACCGATGGAAGCGAGACCTGACCGATGCGCCCCAAACCACGCCACCAGGGATCAGCATCCATCTGCGCGGGTCTTGATATACGCCCGGCGCGCCCGGAGAATCTCGCGGCCCTGTCGAGACTGACCACGCAAAACCTGCGGAGCCAGCTGGCAGATCCGGACAGCGGACCGGACAGCTGCAATCTTGTCGCCTGGGTCGAGGAGGTTCCCGCCGGACTGTTGCTCTCTCGCCAGAGCCCGGAGCGAGCAGGGACCCAGGAGCTTCTGTCGCTGATGGTGACGCCGTTGTTCCGCCGTCAAGGGCTCGCCCGCGCGCTCCTCGCCGAACTCGAAACCGTCATGACCTCCACAGGTCGCAACCATTTCCTTGCCAGATGGTCCGACCGGCTGCCACAGCTGGAAAGTTTCCGGGCTCTCCTTGCGCGTGAGGGGTGGGATGCTCCGTTGCCCGCGCGCCTGCGCATGAGTTTCAATGTCGGCGAGCGACAGGATGCCCTTCGGGCCTTCCGGCCCATCATGGCACAGGCCCGCCGGCTCGGTCTCTCCAGCCAGTCCCTGGCTGCGATGCCCGACGAGACCCGCAGCCTGATGCTCGCTGCCGCCACCACCTTTGCCCGGGCAGGAGCCATGCCAGCCTGGGCCAATCCTGCGCCCTGGCTTGATCACTGCGACCCGGTCGTCAGTCAGGTGCTGTTTGACCAAAACAGCAGGATCTGCGGCTGGCTTCTCAGTGAATATCAGCCGGGGCTCACGCGCTGGTCCATTCCGCTCGGCTGGTGTTGCACCGGCGCCGGCCACATGTTGCTGGCTATGGACCACTTGCTGTGCGATCTGGAAAACAAGGGCGGGCCAGGCGCGACGCTGATCCTGCAGCCTTCGCAGCACAATGGCCACAAGGTCTGCACCCTGCTCGACCGCCACTTCCGTCCCTATGCCCTGTGGGCTGACCATCTCGTCAGCAGTTCCAAGGCAATCAGTCAGGCCTGACCGGCTCCTGTCTCGCCGCGCGACTGTTCCGGAACGAGGGCATAGCCAACGCCCCGAATGGTCATGATCGGAGCGTCCTTGCCCTCATGGATCATCTTCTTGCGCAGCCGGGCAATCAGGTTATCGACCGTATGCCCCGAGATTTCGCGCGGGTCGCGATTGGAGATGACGTCCAGCAGGAAATCACGCGACACCGGCTGCATCTGCCGCGAGGCCAAGGCGACCAGGATGTTGAATTCGCCCGAAGTCAATTCGACAAGCTGACCGGTTGGACGGAACAACTCACGCCGCACGACATCGAGGATCCAGCCATCAAAGGTGATCACCGGCTCGCGTGAGCGGCGCAGCACGCTGCGGATACGGGCGAGCAGCGTGCGCAGGTTGATTGGCTTGGTGACATAGTCATCCCCGCCCGCCTCCAGTCCGGCCAGCACGTCCTCGTCGGAATCCCGCCCCGTGACAAAGATCAGTCCGAACCGCTCGCCAAGCCGCAGTTGCCGGGCCAGCGCGATGCCATCATCATCGGGCAGGTTCACGTCGAGCAGGATGATATCCGGCTGGGCGGATTGCAGCCGCAAGCGCAGCTCAGCGCCGGACGTTGCTGTCAGCGTCCTGAAACCGTTGTCCTTCAGATATTCCGCGATCATCGCCAGACTTTCCGGCGCATCTTCAACGATCAGAACCGTTGCACTCATTCCGCCCGCCTTGCCCCGTCCCGCAGCGGCCCCGTGCCGAGCGCCGCATCCAGCCTTCCGATGGTCTCGTCCAACGCCTGGACAAGCGCGTCCCTCGCCCCGGTCCGCCGCGCCTCCCCTGCTGCAAGCACGGCTTCCGCGCTGTCTGCAAGATCGGCAAACCCCATGTTAGCCGCACTTCCCTTAACACGATGCGCTATCTGCAGAATGTGTTGCAGATCAAGACTTTCCGCTTTCAGAGCCTGCCGCTGTTCGATCAGGTTGCGCAGGAACAACGATTGCAGCGCCGTCACTTTCGCATCATCAAACAGGCTGCCGATCCCACTCTCCGCCTGAGAGGCGACTGCCATGCCGAACAGCCGGTGCCGCAAGGCATCATCGCTGGCTGTGGCGCGCAACACTAGCTCGCCCGGCAACAGGCCCGGCGCCTCTCCGTCGGCCTCCAGCCACAGACCCAGCACCGGCGAGGCATTCCCGGTCCCTGGCAAGCTGCGAGCTGCTGCCAAATCGCGCGCCTGTGTCAGCAGAACCAGTGGAAACGGCCGGCTGGCGGCAAGTCGCGCAGCTGCAACCAAATCCGGCATTGGAAACACACGCAAGCCAAGCCGGGACAGGCGCTGCTGCACGGCTTTCGTCGCCGGCCCGGCCAGCAGCACGTCAGCGCCCTCGGGGACGATGGCCGACGCCACCTCATTCGCTCCGCCACCGTCAGCCGGGCGCTCGCCCCGCGCAATGACAGCCAGCATCTCGTCCAGTTCCTGCGGCCGGATCGGCTTGGCCAGATGTCCGTTCATGCCGGCTGCGCACGACCGCGCCACATCCTCTGGCATGGCGTTGGCCGTCAGGGCGATGATCGGCATCCGTCCCTTGTCGCCAAGAGCCCTGATGCGGCGGGTTGCCTCAAACCCGTCCATCTCGGGCATCTGCAGGTCCATCAGCACGGCATCAAACGTCTCGTCCTGCACCCGCTCCAACGCCTGCCCGCCGGTGTCGGCGACCACACACCGATGTCCGGCCCGCTGCAGGATGGCGGCGGCAACCTGCTGGTTGATCTCGTTGTCCTCGACCAGCAAAAGGCTCAGCGACCGGCGTGGACCGGGACTTGCGACAATCGTGACCTCCTTGGCGGGCTCCACCGGCTCAAGCGGCAGCTCGAAGTGGAACACGCTTCCCTGCCCCGAGACACTGGACACGCCGATGCTGCCGCCCATGTCCTCGATCAACCGCTTGCAGATCACCAGCCCGAGACCGGATCCGCCGAAGCGGCGCTGGATGCTGGGATCGGCCTGGACAAACGGCTGGAACAGCCGCGCCAGCTCCCGGTCGCTGATACCGATGCCTGTATCCTCCACCTCAAACCGGATCCCGCCGCCAGACCGGCCAAGCCGCAGGCGCACAGACCCGGTTTCGGTAAATTTCACCGCATTGCCGACAAGGTTCAGCAGGATCTGCCTCAGCCGCGCCGGGTCGCCCAGCACGTGGCCGGGAACATCGCCAGAGACCTCAAGACTGATGTCCAGCCGCTTCTCCAAGGCCCGCGGCCGCATCAGGTCGATCACGTCATCCAGCACCCGCGCCAGTTCGAGTGGGCTGCGATCATAGCTCGCCGCCCCCTGTTCCAGCTTGGACAGGTCCAGAACATCATCCAGCGTCACCCGAAGCGCCTCTGCCGACCGCAGCACCACCGACAGTCGCTCGCGCTGGCTCGCCGGGATCGGCTCATCGAGGATGAGCCGGACCATCCCGAGTATGCCGTTCATCGGCGTGCGGATTTCATGGCTCATAACGGCGAGGAAATCGGACTTGGCGCGGGCCCCCGCCTCGGCCGCGTCCTTTGCTGCCAGCAGCTCCAGATTGGTTTTCCGTTCGCGTTCGATATGCAGGAATTCCTCGCGCCGCATCCGGTTCAGTTGCGCCCGCGCCGCCACCCCGACGCAGAGGCCGACGCCAGTGACCAGCAGGATGACACCAATGTCTGCAGGGCTTTCCGGCACGGCGCGCAGCACCCCCCAGAACAGCAGGCTGACGAGAGCGGCATAGGCGCTCATCATGGACGCCTGCCACAGCCGGCCCGGCAGCAGCACGGGCAGCGCCAGCGCCATCAGCGGCAATAGCATCCCCCCGTGCCGGGTCAGCGCGGGATGGTCGAAAATGATCGCATTGAGGAAATAGAACACCGCCTGCTGGGCATAGGTGGCCGCCAGCACGCCGCGTGCGCTGGTCGCATGCGACAAAAGCCCGAGCGCGCCGAAGCAAATCACGAGCAGCGCCAGGCGGATCCCGATGAAGAGATAAAGGTCTGGCGGAGCAATCAGTTGCAGGTCAAGCGGCAGGAACGACACGCTGGCAAGCGTCGAGGCGACAACACCGATCCGGGCCGTCGCGCGCGTCTCGCGAAATGTTGCGGCTCCATAGGCCGCCTCCCGCTGCGGATCGGCAAACTCGCCGGTCCAGCGGTTCAGGCGCGACGACATCAGCTCCGCAACACCGCTCATTCGCATCAGGCTCAGGATCCGTTCTTACACATCCGGCACTGATACGCCCGTTGCCTCATCCTTGCCAATCCGCCCTGGTGACGCAGACGCCCCTAACCATGCGGATCGGCGGCTCGCGCCAGGCGCGAGACCATTGCCAGGGCCTCGATATCTGCCCGCGTCACTTCGACGAGTGGCTTGTGCAGGCGATGCAGTTCATGCGGATGCCCTTGTGTGAGAAGCCCGATAACGGTCTCGATATCCGGGCACCCTTCATCTCGGCAGGCCAACTCGCTAACCGTCACGGCCGTATCCTCGGCAAGATCAAAAGTCTCCCGCACCCAGGCTTTGATCTCGCGCAGCTTCTGCGGCACGGCGCGCGCCCGCGGCGCCAGCGGATTGACGAAACTCATGTCCGATCCTTTCCGGGCTTCAACCATTTGCTGAACCGTTCGGGCATGATGCTGTCGAAGAAGGAGCCTGCATCATGCACGGTCGACGTGAACAGGTCCCGCAAGGGTTTCGGGTCCAGCCCGTCGACAATGAAGACGATGCGGGAGCGGCGATCCTCGGACGGCCATCCCTCCAGCGCTTTCGGCATCGACAGGAGATGCTGCACCTGATGCACAGAGTAGGGTTGGTCCGGCTCCTCCGCAAACACCACCAGCCCCTTCATCCGCAACAGTTTCGGCCCGGCAGAGAGCTGCAAGGTGCGCAGGAAACGATAGAACCCGTCGCGCGTTAGCGGCTTGTCAGCGGTCAGGACGAAGCTATGAACCCCGGCCACGTGTCGCTCGACGTTGGGATGGGCTGCGGCACCGCCATGACTGCCACCCTCCAGGGCCAATGCGTCTTCCAGCGCCAGCCAGCCCATAACGTCGCGGCCCCGCGCGGCGACATCATAGCCGCGCGGAGTAAACGCTACCGCCAGATCAAAGTCCGCGGACTGCCGGTCTGTCAGTGTTGCGGTCGGGTTCAGTGCAAGGATTTCCTGCTTCAAGGCCTCTAGACCCGCAAGGTCACCGTCTTGCAAGAGATCCGTCTTTGTCAGCACCACCACATCCGCAAACGCGATCTGCTTGGAGGCTTCAAGATGCCCGTCGAGACTGGCCATCGCCGTGGCCGCATCCACGGTGGTGATGACCCCGGCGAGCTGAAAACCGCGCCCTTCTTTCGGCGGCGGAAAGGCCCGCAACTGGTTGACCACAGGCGCCGGATCGGCAAGACCCGTCGTCTCCACGACCATCAGCGTTAGCCGCCGCTCGCCATCCGGTCCCATCGCTGCGACGATGTTGTTGAGGCTTTCTTCCACATCCGATCCGGCATGACAGCACAGGCAGCCCATCGACGTCTGCATCAGTTCGCTGCGGCCGACCTGCACCAGATCATGATCCACGGCAACGGTGCCGAATTCGTTGATCACCACACCCGTATCCGGCCCCAGAACCGAGCGCAGGGCATCGGAGAGCAGCGTCGTCTTTCCTGACCCGAGAAATCCGGTCAGCAGCAGAACGGGGATCGGTTCAAGCGGATCAGATGGCGACACAGGGACCTCAGAAAATGTAACTATATAACATATCTATCTGTCTTGACGCGACAGTACAAGACCGGACTTACCCCTTTCATGGTGCCAGATCACGGCAAAAACGGAAACGCCCGGCGCGAGGGCCGGGCGTGAGGAGCGGGCGTGAGCTAAATCATCGCATGTCGAGGTCGGCCTGCCTCAGGCGGCTTACTCCGCCGGTGGCCGCAGTCGGGCAGTTCCGCCCGGAAGAGAGAATACGACCTGCAACAGGCCTGCCGCAGTCATCGCAACCAGGAACAGCCCGGCTGTTGCCGCAATCGTCGCAGCGTAGCCAAAGCTTGCAATCAGCGGACTGAAGACAACCGGTGACAGGAACTGTCCAAGAAACATCCCGGTTGTCAGCATCCCGGAGGCAAATCCCCGCCGCTGCGCCGGGGCAGCACTCAGGGTCAGCAGAATGAAGCCAGGCCGGAGCGTCGAAAACCCGGCACCGACTGCGGCAGCACCCGCAAGGACCATTCCCAGATTTGGCGCCAGCGCCAGCAGCCAGAACCCGCCTGCCATCAACCCGAAGCCCAGCGCCAGCGTACCGCTGATGCCGATCCGCCGCGACAGCCATCCATTGGCCAGTGCTGCCGCCCCCCCCACAAGCGTCAAGGCTCCCAGGGCAAGCCCTGTGGTACTGGCAACTTCATAGCCGAGATCTGCGGCAAAGAAGGGAAACTGCGTCGGCATGACGAAAAAGCCCATCACCGAAAGCAACGTCAGCAGGGCAATGCCCAGGACCAGCACTTGCCAAAGCGCGCGCTCCGGCCTTGCCTCCCCTGCGGGCAGGGAAGCCGCCTGGCTGACAACAGACGAAGGCTTGATCGCATACCATACATACGGAATGTAGAGCGCCGGCAACAGGTAGACGGCGAAGGCAAGGCGTGGTGAAAACCCGGCGAACCAGCTCGCAAGTGCAATAAACAGGAAACCGCCGAAGTTTGTGGCCGCGATCTGCCAGCCTGTGAAGACACTGCGGCGCGGGCCAGTGAAATAATCTCCGACCAGCGCTGTTTCCGCTGTCATGATCAGCGCCATGCCGATGCCCAGTACAAAACGGCTTACGAGAATTAAGTTCAGGTCCGGCAGATACAGCCCGGCACTGCCGGCCAGTGAAAACAGGGCAAGACCGATCAGCATCGGCCCCCTGCGGCCAAACCTGTCGGCGATCCACCCGGCCATTGAGGCGAACAGGACAATCGCCAGCGCGGGGGCAGGAACCAGCAACCTGGTCAGAAAAGCAGCATCCGGGTGACTGGCAAAGCGCGCCGCCAAGCCAGGCAACGCCGGGCTGATCGCAGCGGCAGCCATGACCGCCAGCGACGCCGTCATCAACAGTGAGATTGCCCGTGGATCACGCAGGATCGATGCGGACTCGGGAGGAACAGGACTGGACATAAGGCAGGTTTCCATTGCTTGGGAGAATTGAAGTCCCTAGCCTACAACTTCAAGTCAACTTGAGGTCAACCATGCAGATTCTGGACATTGCAGATGTCGCTCGGATATCCGGCATTCCCGCTTCGACATTGCGCTACTATGAGGAACAGGGGCTGATCACTTCGATTGGCCGGCGCGGACTGCGGCGATTGTTCGGCCCCGAGACCTTGCAGCAACTCGGGATCATTGCGCTTTCGAAATCCGCCGGCTTTTCCCTGAACGAGATCAGGGGCATGTTCGGCCCGGATGGCCAGCCATCCCTGTCGCATGCGCAATGGCAGGCCCGGGCCGAGGAACTCGACGCGCACATCCGCCAGCTCTTGAACCTGCGTGACCTGATCCAGCATGTCGCCGAGTGCCCCGCGCCCCGCCACATGGACTGCGTACAATTCCAGCACTTGATCACGGCTGCCGTTGCAGCCCGCCGACAGGAAGATCCTACCACTCCTCCGGCCAGGACTGGCTCGGGGCATAGTCTGCGGCCACCTCGCAGCCGCCGGTGACACGGGCATTGCCTTCTTCCTGCGTAATCTGCTGCGTCAAGCAAAACACAACCAAAGCGAGCTCAAAATTTAAAACACTATCTGGTTGTGAATGCTGAGTTTCAAATGCAGGATAACTCGCGTGATCGGGACACTTGGCCTGTTCCCAATCTGACTTGCAGCCGCGTTCAGTCCGCCTCAAGTCCGTACGAACAACGGCGCAGAGCAGCTTGCCAGCAAAATCAGGAAAAGGATGGATCCATGTGTGTTGCAGGATGCCAGGAATTCATTATGCGCGAGTTGTCGCGGCGCAGTCTCTTACGTGGATCAGCGCTCGCCGCAACATCAGCATCACTTGCAGCCATAGCGGTTGAAAGTGCAGCTGCAAGGCAGGCCAGCTTTAGTCGGGTGATCGATCTCTCCCATCCAATCGTCGAAGACTTCCCAACTTACTGGGGAGGAAAAGGGCTGGAGATCGAACCCGTCTGGCAGGTTGACCGGGACGGTTTCGCGCTTAACATATGGCATCTGTGGGAGCATACCGGCACGCACCTCGACGCACCACGGCACTATTATGCAAATGGCCTGTCACTGGAGGCCATCCCTGCATCAGACCTCGTGGTCCCGCTTGCCATCATCGACATCACCAGCCGTGTTGTTGACAATGAAGACGCCGAGGTTCTGCCGCAGGACATTCTGGCGTGGGAGGCACGCAACGGGCCGCTACCAGCGGGTTGCTGCGCCGTCATGCGCTCCGGTTGGGACAGCCGCATCGCGGATCCCCTGCGCTACAGGAATGTCGATGCAGCCGGTACGATGCACTTTCCTGGTTTCGGTTTGGAGGCCGCGGCATTCCTGGCGGAACAACGGCAGGTGACAGGCATCGGCTCGGATACACTGTCGCTCGAATACGGCCCATCCCGAGATTTCCCTGTCCATCTGCTTTGGCTTGGCGCTGGCCACTGGGGTCTCGAAAACCTGACGAACTTGGCGGATGTTCCTGAATCAGGTGCCACGCTTGTCGTCGGAGCACCCAAAGTCTCCAGCGCAACCGGTGGCCCAAGTCGCGTCTTCGCGCTGGTCGCCTGATCCGCCAGGATGAAGACGCCCGGCGGCGAGCCGGGCGTCTGGGGCTGCTGGTCGGCCAGGATTACCAGGCCGGAACAACCGCACCCTTGAAGGTTTCCAGCACAAAAGCCTTCACCTTGTCCGAATGATAAGCCTTCTTCAGCTTGGCCACCCACTCGGCATCCTTGTCGGCGCTGCGTACAGCAATGAGGTTGATGTAAGGGGCCTTCGCGCCTTCCTTCAGGATCGCGTCTTCAGTCGGGTTGAGGCCCGCCTCCAGCGCATAGTTGGTGTTGATCGCCGACGCATCCGTGTCGTCAAGCGAACGCGGCAGTTGCGCGGCGTCCAGCTCGATGAACGAGAAATTCTTGGCGTTCTCGGTCACATCGGCCGGGCCAACCTTCAGGCCCTTTTCCGGGTTCAGCTTGATGTAGCCGGCGTCCTGCAGGATCAGCAGGGCGCGGCCGCTGTTGGTCGGGTCGTTCGGAATGCCGATGACGGCCCCGTCCTTCAGCTCATCGAAGCTCTTCACCTTCTTGGAGTAGAGGCCCATCGGGAAGTTGACGGTCTGGGCAACCTCGACCAGATCGAACCCACGGTCCTTCACCTGGTTGTCGAGATATGGCTTGTGCTGGAATGAATTGGCCTGCAACTCGCCGTCATGCAGCGCCTGGTTCGGCACAACATAATCCGAGAACTCGAGGATTTCGATATCGAGGCCATCGGCCTTGGCGACCTCGCGCACGACTTCCATGATCTGGGCGTGCGGGCCAGGCGTGACACCGATCTTGATTGTTTCGGCAAGGGCCGGCAGGGCGGCCAGCACAAGGCCGGCGGTCAGCAGGGAGCGAAGGGACTTCAGCATGTGAACAACTCCTGTTCGTCTGGAAAATCCGGGATCGATCGGATCCCGGCGCGGGCGGTCTGGCTGTTGCTAGAGGCATCGATGCCCCAGGACAATGTCAGCCGCGCCGGCCGCGTTTGTCGAAGTGGCGGGCGAGGCGGTCGCCGGCCGACTGGACAACTTGCACAAGCACGATGAGCACGACGACGACCGCCAGCATCACATCGGGCATGAATCTCTGATAACCGTAACGAATGCCGAGATCGCCGAGCCCGCCGCCCCCGACGGCGCCGACCATGGCCGAATAGCCGATCAGGCTGACCAGCGTCAGCGTCAGCGCCAGGGTCAGTCCTGGCAAGGCTTCGGCCAGAAGCACCTTCTGCACGATCTGCAGGGGCGTCGCGCCCATGGCTCTTGCAGCCTCCACCAGCCCCGGATCGACTTCGCGCACAGCTGCTTCAACAAGCCGGGCAACAAAGGGCACCGTCGCCACCGTCAGGGGCACGATCGCCGCCGAGGTGCCGATCGACGTCCCTGCGATCAACCGCGTAAAGGGAATAATCGCCACCACGAGGATGATGAACGGCGTCGACCGCGCCGCATTGACCACCAGACCAATGACCCGGTTCGCCATCGGCGCGGCAAACAGCTCGCCCTTTGCCGAGGTCGCCAGGAAGACACCGAGCGGCACGCCGAGCAGTGAACCAACCACTGCAGCCACCCCGACCATGTGCAGGGTCTGGCCCGTGGCCTTCGCGATCAGCCAGAGGATCTCAGGCGACATAACCAAGCACCTCCGCGTTCAGAAGACCGTCGGGCAACGGCTCGGTTGCAATGATCTGCTCCGCCTGATGCAGCGGCAGCAGCACGACCAGCGCGACAAAGCTGCGCGAGCCGACGGTTTCCACCGTCCCGGCAACAACCTCCGCCGCGCCGCCAAGCGGGGCCACCAGATCGGCGAGCTGCCCGCCGCCGGCACCCGTCGCACTGACCACCCGGAGCACGGCCCGCCCGCCTTCGATCGGCCCGGCCGACAGGCGCGCGATCAATGTGTCCGGCAGCCGGTGCCCGGGTTGCCCGGCCAGCAGCGCCTTTGTGGTCGCGTGGCGCGGCGTTGCCAGAATGTCAAAGGCACTGCCTTGCTCAACGATGCGGCCACCGTCGATCACCGCGACATCATCGGCAATCTGTTTCACCACCTCCATCTCATGGGTGATGAGCAGGATGGTCAGGCCAAGGTCCCGGTTGATCTGTTTCAACAGCGTCAGCACCGAGCGCGTCGTCTCGGGATCCAGCGCCGAGGTCGCCTCGTCGGAAAGCAGGAGCTTCGGCTCGGTCGCCAGCGCCCTGGCGATCCCGACGCGCTGTTTTTGCCCTCCTGACAGCTCTGACGGATAGCGGTTGCGCTTGTCGGACAGGCCGACGAGATCCAGCAGATCACTCACCCGCGCCGCAATCTCGGCCTTTCCCGCACCGGCGATTTCAAGCGGCAGCGCGACATTGTCGAACACCGTCCGCGACGCCAGCAGGTTGAAATGCTGGAACACCATGCCAACCTCGCGCCGGACACCGCGCAAACCGGCCTCGCCCATCCCGGCCACATTGACGCCATCGACGAGGACCTTGCCGGACGTGGGCGTCTCAAGCCCGTTTGCAAGGCGGATCAGCGTCGACTTGCCTGCACCGGACCGGCCAATGATCGCCGTGATGTGGCCGCGTGGAATCGAAAGGGAAACGCCGTCAAGGGCAGCGACTTCCCCTGCCCCGCCGGCTGCGGAGAAGCGTTTCGTCACACCGTCAAAGACGACGAGAGGGTCAGCGGCCGAGCCGCCTGTCTGGGAAATGGGCATGTCTGGAACTTATGCTGGGGGCAGGAATACGGGAAACACGTGTCCGTCCGGACTTGATCAGCAGCAACACATCAGCATGCGCATGGCAGGTTCACCCGTTGTCCCGGCGCCTCCCAACGCCTTGAATTTCCATCGGCCGGGCGGCACCTGACAGCGCAGCCCGAGAAGGTCTTCAGTATATCCCATCTGGCAGCCCTTTCCCGGACCGCTCATCTTGTTGGCGGATATTTCGCACGCAGAAGGCCATGCCGCGAGGTATCCGGTTCCCTTCTTTGTCGCAAGTCGGAAAGAACTTTTCACGGAAGTTGCCTGCAGACGGGCAACAGCCTTGCAATACATGTCAGTTCCTGAATTCTACCGGCACACGGAAGGACATGCTCGTCTCGCGGATGTCATCGGGAAATGCCGGCATCGGCGCGGCGCGGTGCACCATCGCCAGCGCAGCCTGATCGAGTGCCGCATCACCAGCTGAACGCACCAGTTTGACAGCGGAGACGCTGCCATCTCGCCGCACAACGAACTCCACCGTTGCCGTGCCCTGTCCGCCGCCCTTGGCGGCCTGCTTGGCACGCCGCAACTTCGCGATCACCTTGCCCTTGTAATTGGTGCGTGCGCCCTCACCCTGCGCGTCACCGGCCCCGTCGGCGGCACCATTGGCATTCGACTGCGCCGTCGGACTGGTGACAACTTCCCCCCCGCGCCGGCTGCTGACCTCGGCGCCGGCCTTCTTCTCGACCTTGGCGACCTTCTTGATCGGCTGCTTTTTCGGCGCGGGCTTCTGGATCTCGGGCTTCTGGGGCTTGACCTCCGGCATCGCCGTGATCACCGGAGCCGGTTCCGGCTCGACCGGCTTTTCAGCTTCCACCGGCTTTGCTTCCATCACCGGCGGCACGACCGCCTCGACCGGCTGCTGCTCTACCGGTGTCTGCTGCGGTGCCAGCAGCGGCACGATCGGCTGCATCGGATCAACCGAAGCGATCGGTGTCAGCTCGGTCAGGGGCTGCACCACGGCTGCCGTGACCGTCTCGACCGGCGGCTCGGCGGCGACCGGCTGCACCGTCTCCATCTGCGTCTCGACTGGCTCTATGACGGTCTCTTCGGCGCCTTCAATGAGATCCTGCAGCGAGCCGACCACGGCGACCGCCCCGCCAGCTGAAGCGGCAATCTCCGGCGCGTCGTCTACAGGCTGGAGATAGGCCGAACCGGCAGCATGAGCGGCCAGTGACAATAGCAACCCCGCCGCAAGATAGTGCCACAGCCTCATTGTGCCGCCCCCTTCCGGGTGATCAGCACCACATCGCGGATGCCAGCGCCCGTGAGGACAACCAGCACCGCCTCGAGCTGATCGGACGGCAGCGTCGCTTCAGCAGCAACCCGCATCAGACCGCCGCCCTGCGCCAGATGGGCAGCGATTGCCGCCTCCAGCGTGACCGGCCTGTCTTCAAGAAAGAACATGCTCTCCCCGGCGATGATCAACGCCCCCGTCGAGCGGATGTTCTCGTCATCCTGGATCATCTCCGGCGGCGTGATCCGCCGGGCATCATCGCGCGCGACGGATCCTGCAAACAGGAAGAAAATCAGCATCAGGAACACGATGTTGATCAGGGGAATGGTGTTGTCCGTCATCTGACGGCGCGGCGGTGTCCGGAACTTCATCGCCCGCTCCTCAGTTCAGGCCACTGACCAGCACGGCATTGACCCCGGCCTTGCGCGCGGCGGCCAACACGGAGACCGAATCCTGGACTGCAGCGCCCGGCCCGGTCCACACGGCAACAATCTTCAGCGGATCATTGGCAAACGGCGCCAGCGCTGCCTCCAGCGCAGCGCTTTCCAGCGGCTGGCCGTTCAAGTCCATCTTGCCTTCGCCATAGAGGCGCAGCAACGCAGGTCGCGCGCCCGTTCCCGCGCCGGCCGCAGCACTCGACACCGGCAGCTGGTGATAACGCGAGAAAGACGAGGCCAGCATGAAATACAGGAGCAGCAGGAAGATCACATCGATCAGCGACGTCAGGCTGACCGGCTTGCGCTTGACCCTCGGCTCAAACCGCATGACGGGATCCACCCTGGATGACGTCGAGATGCGCTGGCAATGGGGACCCGCGTTCGGCAGCAGCACCGGTGAAGAAGGTCGTGACGGTTGCCTCCATTTCCTGCTGCGTCCGCTCGATCCGGCCATCGAACCAGCTTACCGCCGCCGAGACCGGAATGGAAATCGCCAGCCCCACGGCCGTCGTCAGCAGCGCTACCCAGATGCCCCCCGCCAGCACGGAGGGGTCAACCGCAGCCCCTGCCCCCTGCATGGCTTGGAACGCCTCGATCATGCCAAGCACGGTCCCGAACAATCCCAACAGCGGTGCTGTCTGGGCGATCAGGTCGAGCGGCCGCAGCCAGGCGCGCAAGGCCGCAATCTTGCCCAGGCAGATCCGCTCGATATCTTCGCGCAGCAAGTCCGGCCGTGCTCCGCCCGGCCGCGTCTGTGCCTTCAACAGCAAGGCCAGGACCTCGGTCATCATGCCCTTGTGTCCGGAGACCTTCCCCAGCGCGCCGGCGGTATCCCCGTCCAGATACAGGCCCAGCGCCTGCCGCGAGCGGGCAAAGCGGCTCGCCCCGGACAGGGTGAACTGCAACACCTTGGCAAACACCAGCGCCAACGCGACCACCGACATGACAACCTGGATGGCGACGACGTTGCCACCCTGATCGATCAGATCGGCAACCGGCAGCAGGAACGGGGGCAGCGAAAGAGACAACTCGGACAACATGGATCAGATCCCGGGAGAAGAAGCACTCAGCAAAGGTTGCGGCGGACGCACCGAATAAACCTGAGTGCAAATGACAAGAAATTAATCGCACTGCAACATGCAAATGTCCAGCGCATCGGGACATGGTCCTGTGGGTGGAGGCCAAAGATGCGATGCCCTGGCACCTCAGGCCTCTGATTTCAAACGGATTGTGCAGCCGAAACACGCCACTCCAGCGTCAGTTCCTCGCGCCAGGCGAATTTTACCAGATGCACGTCGATGACAGCCTGCATGCGTTTCAGGCCCTCCTCTTCGGCGCTTTCGCAGACAATCGTCAGCCGGTCGCCCTCGGCGGTCATCCGGCAGTCGCCGAAGGGGAAATCAACCCGTGCCGTCTCCGGCGTCCACTCGCAGGTCACCTTGTGGGCGAAATGCTTGCACAACTGCTGCAGATATTTCGAAGCTGCCGGCGTCACCGCCTCGGCGCTGGATGTAAACATGTCCCTCTCCTTCAAATGTGCGTCCTGAATGGGCCGTGTGCGGTCCGTTCCGTGCTTGTTTGCTCACTCCGTCCGGGCGACCGACTGAGAACCGACACTGCCTGCCGCGTCATTCCGGCCAAGCTGAGCGTCAGCGAAGCGCCGAGCCGGAATCCAGAAATCAGCCGCGCGCAGCGCGTCAAAACTGACCTGAGGTCGGCGGCTCGCGCCGATTTGGTACCGGGCTCGCTGACGCTCGCACAGACACGCTGGATTCCGGATCTTCGGTTCGCTTCGCTCACCTTGTCCGGAATAACGGCGGGGCATGCACATTGCCTGGGGTCCCGGGGATCAGGGAAAGGCCTTAGCCTTTCCCGTATCTCTCTGTTTGATCAAAACTTCGCCGAAGCGCTCAGGTAGAAGCTGCGGCCGGGCGAATAGGCCGGCGGGATGCGGCTGGTCGGGTTGTAGCTGCCACGGCTGTAATAATCCTCGTCGAACAGGTTGTTCACCTCGGCCCGCAGCGTCAGGTCCGTCTTGGCCAGTTGTGTCTTCCACTGGGCAAACACATCCACCACCTGATACCCCTCGATGGGGTTGCGATAGCCGTTCTTCGCCAGGTCGTCGTTGCTGTACTGGAAGGCGATCTCCGCATTGGCGCCGACCTCGATGTTATAGTCGGTAAAGAGGTAGCTCCCCCCAACCGTCAGCGTATCGCCGACCGGAACGCCATTGTTGTAATCACCCGACAGGGCGATGCGGTTACCGTATTCGACCTCCGCATGGGTAAAGGCTGCAAACACCGACGCATTGGCCACCGAGTAGCGGGCCGTGAGGTCAAAGCCCTTGGACACCAGGTCCTGGCCGTTGATGCGCGTCCGGGTGGTGAAGTTGTAGTCCACCGGGTCGACGACCTTGATGTAGAACAGCTTCGCCCCGAGGTTCAGCCCGCCGATGGTGTAGTCGAGGCCCACCTTGGCATTGTGGGCATAGGTCGGCTTGAGCGACTTGGCATAGGTGTAGTTGCCGGCATGGAACAGCGCAGCCTCGGCCTGCTCCAGCCCGGAGAAGACATAGCCGTATCCACCCTGCAGTTTCAGCCCCTGCAGCACTTCGTAGGAAAGATCGATGTTCGGCGACACACCGGCATTGTTAAAGGTCTGGCCGTCAACTGCACGGTACGATTGGAAGTCAGCCCGCAAGCCTGCCGAAATCTCCAGCTTCTCCACCGGCGTCAGTCGCGCCTGGGTATAGGCACCCACGTTCCAGATCGTTTCCGACACATCGCTCGGGAAGTGGAAGCGATCGACATGGATATGGTCGCGGTAGAAATCGACGCCGGCCGTGATGCTGCCAAGGTCAAAGTTGAACCGGTTCTGCGCATGACCACCGACTGACTCGACAGTCGAATTGAAGTCCCCCACGGGCCTTGTATAGCCCGAATTGTTGGGCCGCTTCAGGCTGTTGAGGTTGTAGTAGAACAGCACTTCCGGATCGAACAGGCCTTCCGCGTTCTCTCTGGTGTACTTGGCCGTGGCCGTGAACCGCTCATAGAGGTTCTTGTTCATTTCCGCCGTGACCGGCCCCATGTTGGTGCGCATGCGGCGGAAGCCATTGTCGCGGAAATACTCGGCCGACCCTTCGATGCGATGACCTTCTGAACTCTGGTAGGCCAGCTTGCCAAGCCCGTTCCACATGTCCGCAGCGGTTCCGACCTCCCGCTTGCCTGCCCCGGTCGTGTAATCCTGGCCCTCCTGCCGCGTCAGTCCGCCGAGCATCTCGAAGCCCTTCACCGCCGCATAGCCGGAAGATGTCGTCTTGAAGGCTTCCGAGTTGGTGTCATAGCCGAGGCTGACAAAACCACCATGAGTCTGGCCATCTTCCAGCAGATCCCGCGCGCTCACGGTCTGGAACAGCACCGAACCACCAAGCGATCCGGGCCCGAAATCCGCCGGCGCCACGCCCTCATTGACATAGACCGACTTCAGGAAGACCGGATCGATACCGGTGTTGCCATTGTGATGCCAGACGTTGTTCTTCTGCCGTGCGCCGTCAACCCTGATGTTCAGCTTGGACTCGTCAATGCCATGCACGTAGAACTTCTGCGAGGCGGTCGATCCGCCCGCAACGCTGACAGAAGGCGTCTGCGAAAACAGCTGCTTCAGGTCCTGCGGCTGAGTGGTCTGGATCTCGTTCCGGCTGATTTCAACGTCGGACGCGGCCTTGAGATCGGCTTCGCTCTTGGTTTTTGACGAAGCTGTGGTGACCACAACCTTGTCCAGCGTCACTGGCGTCTGGGCCAGGGCGCCCTGCGTAAGAAAAACAAGTAGGCTCGCGGAGCCCGCAAGGCGGGTCAGCAGTCGGGTGTCGCGGTACATCGCGGTTGTCTCCATCGCGCAACAGGCCCCTCTCCGTCAGGAAGAGTGCCCCGGCCCGTCGCAAAACTTGACCTGTGGGTTCATGTATTAGATACAGGGCGCAAGGTCGCACCCGCAATGCCGACGACCTTTGCGCCACACCCAAATACCTTTGCATCCGGACACACGCCGTCCGCTGCCAGTTCCGGAAGACGCGGCCCATGCGGTCAACGGCCAACACCTATCTGACCAAGGCGGACCTGCGCAGCGCGGGCGACGCCAGAGGCATGGTCTGGGTCGCCCCGGACCTCAGCCGCAGCGACCAGATCCTGCGCGGCCGCATCGGCTTTCTCGACATCGAGGACGGCCTGTCGGTGCATTACTCCAATGCGGTCGACCTGCACGACCTGCACACCGAGGCAGAAGCCCCGCCCGGCACCACCATCTCGGTGTTTCTGGAAGGCGAGGTCGAGGCCTGGATCGGCCCGATGCGCATTCCGATGCCGGGGCGGGATGCGGCGGGATGCCCAGGCCAGCCCATTGCAACCGTCTATTCCATGGGGCGCCCAGAAAAATTCCAGCGTCAGGCCCGCCGTGGCAGCCGACTGCGCAAGGTCTCCATCGCGCTCGCCCCGGGTTGGCTCGAACGCTATTCAGGCTTCGTAGCCAGTGGTACGGCCCCCTTGCGCCAGTTCATGTCAGAACATCTCGCCAGCAGGATCTGGACCCCAAGCGCCCATGCCCTGTCCCTGGCGGAGCAGATCATCGCACCGCCCACGCTGCCGCCCCTCCTGTTCCAGCTGTACCTCAAGGGCCGCGTGCTGGGCTTGATCGAGGAGGCCCTGCTGCAGGTCATGGCTGACCAACCGGCCGATCCCGTGGCGCGAACACCGCTGAAAGCAGGCGAACGGCAGCGCCTGCAAGCCATCGACAGCTACCTGCAGACCCATCTGGCGGAGCCGATCAACACTGGCGAAATGGCCCGAGTGCTCGGGCTGAGCGCCACCAGCCTGCAACGACTGGTGCGACAAGCGCACGGCTGCTCGGTCGCGCATCATATCCGGATGCACAAACTCGACCGGGCCCGCATGGCGCTGGAACGGGACGGGGTCAGCGTTGCCGAAGCCGCCTACATGGTCGGCTACAACAGCCCGGCCAACTTCGCCACCGCCTTCCGCCGCGCCTTTGGCCTGCCCCCCAGCGCGGTGCAGGACCGATGACATCCGGCGGCTGGCCGGAACCATCCGGCATAGGCGACGTAACGTCAGTATACATGAGAACATAACTCAACTTTTCTCTGGACCTCGCCCCCCTCCGGCGCTAGACCTCGGGCATCGCGCCAGCCAGCCCTGCCAGCCACGCGCCATTTCCCGTTTCAGTCTCACGAGGTCTGCCCATGCTTCGCCTTGCCCGCCTTGCTGCGGTGGCGTCCGCCATCGCTTTTGCTGCTCCTGCCTTCGCTTTCGCCGTCGAGATCGAGACAGCAAAAGGCCCGGTCACGCTGGCCGGCACCCCGGAGAAGGTCGCCGTCTTCGACATCGCCGCGATTGATACCTTGCTCGCGCTTGGCATCGTTCCCGCCGGCGTGCCGGACAAGCTCTACGTCACGTACCTCGGCGAGGACGCCGCCAAGGCCCCCAAGGTCGGCACCCTGTTCGAGCCCAATCTGGAAGCCGTCGCCGGCCTCGCTCCGGACCTCATCGTCATCGGCGGCCGCTCCTCCACCCAGGGCGAAGCGCTGGCGCCCATCGCCCCGGTCATCGACATGACCATCGGCAGCGACGTGGTCGCGGAAGCAAAGGCCCGCCTTGCCGCCTATGGCAAGGCTTTCGGCAGGGAAGCCAAGGCCGCCGAGTTGACCGCTGCGCTCGACGCGGAACTGGCCGCCGTCGCCAAGGCCGCCGAGGGCAAGGGCACCGCATTGGTGCTGCTCACCAACGGCACCAAGCTTTCCGCCTATGGCAAGGGCTCGCGCTTCGGCTGGGTCCACTCCGCCCTCGGCCTGCCGGAAGCCCGTGAAGGCCTCAAGACCGACACCCACGGCGACGCGATTTCCTTCGAGTTCATTGCCGAGACCAACCCGGACTGGATCTTCGTCATCGACCGGGGCGCTGCCATCGGCGAAGCCGGTGCTGCGCAGGCGACCCTCGACAACCCGCTGGTCAATGGCACCAAGGCCGCCAAGGCCGAACAGATCGTCTATCTGTCGCCCGCGCCGATCTACATCGCCGGCGGCGGCTACACCTCGCTGATGGGCACGCTCGCCGAACTGAAGGCCGCACTGGCGAAGTAAGCCGGCTCAGACCCAGCCAACGCCCAGCCAACGCCAGGTTCCTGACGTTCATGCGCCTCGCCGCTCTCCTGACCCTCGCCCTCATCCCCTTGTCCGCGCTGAGCCTCCTGCTCGGCGCGGCAAGCGTCGATGTGGCCGCGATCGGGCATGATCCGCAGGCGGCGCTGATCTTCTGGGTCTCGCGCCTGCCACGTACCCTGGCCGTCCTTCTCACCGGCGCGGCGCTTGCGGTTGCCGGCGTCATCCTGCAACAGATCGTGCGCAACCGCTTTGTCGAGCCCGGCACCACCGGCACCGGCGAAGGCGCCGCCCTTGGCCTTCTGGCCATCACGCTCATCGCCCCCGGCGCACCAATCGTGGTCAAGATGCTGGTGGCCAGTGCCGCCGCGCTTGCCACCACCTTCCTGTTCCTGCGCCTCATCCGCCGCCTGCCCCCGCGCGAGGTGCTGCTCGTGCCGCTGGTCGGCATGATCCTCGCCGGCGTGCTGCAGGCCGGCGTCACCTTCATCGGCTGGCAAACTGACCTGCTGCAGTACATCAGCACCTGGCTGATGTCGGGCGAGTTCTCCGGCGTCATCGCCGGTCGCTATGAACTGCTCTGGATTGCCGGCGCCGCTGCCACACTCGCCTATGTCTACGCCGACCGCTTCGTCCTTCTTGGCCTTGGCCGGGACGCGGCAACCAACCTCGGGCTCAACACCGAGCGTGTCCTGCATCTGGGCCTTGCCGTCGTTTCCATCGTCACCGCGCTCGTCGTCGTCACGGTGGGCATGATCCCCTTCGTCGGCCTTGTCGTGCCCAATCTCGTCTCGCGGCTGATGGGGGACAACCTGCGCCAGAGCCTGCCCGTTGTCGCCGCCGGCGGTGCGGCGCTGGTGCTGGCCTGCGACATCGTCGGCCGCGCGGTGCGCTATCCTTATGAGGTCCCGGTCGGCACGGTGCTGGGCGTTCTTGGCTCGGCGCTGTTCCTCTGGCTTCTCTATCGGCAGCCGGCCCGATGATCGCTTTCATCCGCGCGCACCCCCTCCCCCTGCTCGCCGTTTGCCTTCTCGGCCTCGGCGCGGCCTATCTGTTTGTAGGTCTTGGCCCCAACGCCGGCTTCATCCTGCCGCTGCGCGCCACCCGGCTGGGCGGCATGCTGGTTGTCGGCGCGTCCATCGCGGTCGCCACCGTCCTGTTCCAGACCGTGGCGCAGAACCGCATCCTCACCCCGTCGATCATGGGCTTCGATGCGCTCTATGTGCTGATGCAAACGGCGCTGGTTGCCGTCATCGGCGCGGTCGGCTTCACCAGCCTGCCCAAGGCGCTGAAGTTCGGGCTGGAGGTCGGCGTCATGATCACCGCCGCCGTGCTGCTCTTCGGCACGCTGCTCGGCCGTGGCCCGCGCGACATCGCCCGCATGATCCTCACCGGCGTCATCCTCGGCGTCCTGTTCCGCTCGCTTTCCGGCTTCGTCGCCCGGGTGCTGGATCCCAACGCCTATTCGGTCGTCCAGTCGGTCACCTTCGCCAGCTTCACCCGCATCGACGCCACGCTGCTGCTCATCGGCGGCAGCGCCGCCCTCGCCGCCATTGCCGTCGCCTATGCTCTGTCGCGCCGCCTCGATGTCATGGCGCTTGGCCGTCCCGTCGCCGTCTCGCTCGGGCTCGGCTACGAGCGGCTGATGCTGCTGGTCCTGGCGCTGGTTGCCCTGCTCGTCTCGGTCTCCACCGCCCTTGTCGGCCCGGTCGCCTTCTTCGGCCTCATCGTCGTCGGCCTCGCCCATGCGCTGGTCGGCGCGGACCGTCACGCACGGCTTCTGCCTGCCGCCGCACTCATCGCCGGCATTGTCCTCGTCGGCGGCCAGTTCATCTTCGAGCGCCTGATCGGCCAGCAATCCACCCTGAGCGTGGTCGTCGAATGCATCGGCGGCCTGTTCTTCCTCTGGCTGCTCCTGAAAGGACGCGTGCGATGATCCGCATCGACAGCCTCAGCCACCGCATCGGCCCGGCCACCATCCTGTCGGACATCAGCACGACCCTGCCCAAGGGCGCCATCACCGCGCTGATCGGCCCCAATGGCGCCGGCAAGTCGACGCTCATCAACCTGATCGGCCGGCTTCTCCCCCTGCAGCAGGGATCCGTGCAGATCGACGGCATGGACATCCGCGCCACGCCCTCGGCCACGCTCGCGCAGCATGTGGCGATCCTCGGCCAGTCGAACACGGTCGCAAGCCGCCTCACGGTGCGCGATCTCGTCGCCTT
This sequence comes from Pannonibacter sp., assembly GCF_051860505.1. Classification (NCBI taxonomy): domain Bacteria; kingdom Pseudomonadati; phylum Pseudomonadota; class Alphaproteobacteria; order Hyphomicrobiales; family Stappiaceae; genus Pannonibacter; species Pannonibacter sp. Next base: position 75,868 of record NZ_JBHYDX010000024.1, read on the forward strand.
CGGCCGCTGGCCGCACAACCAGGGCCGCGAGACGGAGGCTGACCGGCGCATCGTCGCTGACGCCCTTGCCACCTTCGACCTGACCGATCTCGCCAGCCGCTTCCTCGATCAGCTCTCCGGCGGCCAGCAGCAGCGCGCCTTCCTCGCCATGACGCTCGCCCAGGACACCGGCTGGCTGCTGCTGGACGAGCCGCTCAACAACCTCGACATGCCACACGCCCGCGCCCTGATGCAGCGGCTGGATGGTCTGCGCCAGTCCGGCAAGAGCATCGTCATCGTCGTGCATGATGTGAACTACGCGGCACAGTGGGCCGATCATGTGGTTGCGCTGCGAGCCGGCCGTCTCTTTGCAGCCGGAATGCCGCGCGAGGTCCTGACCGCACCGTCGCTGGGTGATCTCTACGGAATGGATCTGACTGTCATCGAGCTGGATGGCCGCCCCTTTGTCCTGCATCACCGCTGATGAAGTGCGATGCAGGATCGCAACACCCATAAATTTATGAGTTAATAATTCATATTTTTGTTGCTGACAGATTATTGAATATCATAGGGATGCCTCAAACATCACGTCGCTCTTGAGGAAATTAGTTCCCGTTGCGGCATGTATGCGAAAGATAGGGGCTCCTCGCACATGACCAGATCCGCCACTCTCCTGCGCCATCTCCTCGTCGGCACCGCACTTGCCGCCGGGCTCGTCGGACCTGCACAGGCCAATGACAACACCCCGGTACAGGACCTGCCGACCGTCGTGCTGCAAGGCAACACGAAGAACGACAAGCATGCGGGCGCGGCAGACCGGGGCAACTCGATCTACATCAGCGAACAGGACATCGAGGCCAGCGCCACCGGCAACATGAAGGACCTCTTCGCCGGTCAGGCTTCGGTCACTGTCGGCGGCGGCATCCCGATTGCCCAGAAGATCTTCGTCAACGGTGTCGACCTTCTGAACCTTGCCGTTTCCGTCGACGGTGTCGCCCAGAACAACCGTGCCTTCCACCACACCACCGCGACCACCATCGACCCGGAACTGCTGAAATCCGTCCGCGTCGATCCGACCGTCGCCCCCGCCGATGCGGGCCCGCATGCCATGGCCGGTGCCGTCCAGTTCGACACGGTGGATGTCGGCGACCTGCTGTCGCCGGAACGCAACATCGGCGCCTATGGCCGCCTGTCCTATGACACCAACGGCAACACCTTCACCCAGTCTGGCGCCGCTTACGGCCGCCACTCCGGCTTCGAACTGCTTGGCTACATCAAGAATGCCAAGGGCCAGGATTACGAGGCGGGCAATGGCCGCCGCGTGCGCGGAACGGGCGCCGATCTGCAGAGCTTCCTCGTGAAGGGTGCTTACGAGAAGGACGGACATCGTCTCGAACTCTCCGGCATGCGCATGATCGACGATGCCCTGCGCCCCTGGCGCGCCAATTTTGGCGGCATGATCGGCGGACGCCCGACGCCGCTGCTGCGCCGCTATGACACCGACCGGCAGAACTACTCCATCCGTTACGAGGGCACGGACAACACCGGCCTGTGGGACCCGACCGTTCTGATTGGCTTCTCCGAGAACCACATCAACGTGCCCGAGCCCTACGGCAGCAAGGGCAAGTCGAACACGCTCAACGGCAAGGTGGAGAACACCTTCCATTTCACCGAGACCAACGCTCTCACCGCCGGCCTCGACTTCTACGCCAAGACTGGCCGCTACTCCGATCCGACCAGCCGCCTGACCGAAAAGGCGCAGAATGTCGGCCTCTATGTTCAGGAGCGCCTGTCCGTCACGGACAGGATCGAGCTGTCCTTCGGCGGCCGCGCGGACTTCCAGTCCTTCGAAGGCGTCAACCGCCAGACGCGGGATCAGTCCGGCATCAGCGGCAATGCCTCGGTGCGCTACGAGGTCATCGACAACCTGTTCCTCAAGGCTGGCTATTCCAATGTTTTTGGCGGTCTGGTGATCGAGGACAACTACACCTACTCGCCCAAGTGGACCTATTCGGCCTTGCGCCCGGCCCGCGCCCAGAACGTGGTCGGCGGCATTGAATGGCGTCATGACGGCTTCTTCGCCAATGCAGAAGTCTTCCGCACCGACTTCGACAATGCCCGCAACGGCCTCAAGACGGACGACTTCATCACCCAGGGCTTCAACCTCGGCGGTGGCTGGAGCTGGGGCGACGGCTCGATCAAGGCGACCTATTCCAACACCGAGATCGAGGTGAACGGCAAGAAGACTGGTGGCTATGAGTCGCTCGACTATGGCGCACCGCTCGGCCAGGTCATCGCGGTCGAGGCACAGCACAAGTTCGCGGATTATGGCGTCACTGTCGGCAGCCGGCTGGACATGGCCCTCGACTACAACGGCCCGGTCGGAGCCGAAGATGCCAAGAAGACCCTCAAGGGCTATCACGTCTTCAACATGTTCCTGCAGTACGAGCCGGTCCAGCTCGCCGGCCTGCAGCTGCGCCTTGAAGCCAACAACATCTTCGACGCCGACTACGCCGACCGCGGCACCTACGGCGGCGAATACACCAGCGTCCAGCAGCTGAAGGAACCCGGCCGCAGCTTCCTGTTCACGGTCAAGAAGACCTTCTGATCAGGCACAGATGCACGGCACAAACGGACCCGTGCCCGTGCTCCAGCGCGCCTTGCATCCTTGCAAAACCGGCGCTTCGGTCCCGGCCGTGTGCCCATACGCGCTAACTTATTTATTGCTTGCGGATTTGTCTTGTGATTCAGAGGCTTCATGAGATGCGAATCAC